>CAZEPC010000063.1:0-15301 GCA_964513765.1 uncultured archaeon | reverse complement strand
AGGTTTTTCTGATATTTTTCTAAATCTGTTTTAGAATTATGAAGTGCAACTTCTAGCTTAATGGCTCTACGTATTGCACGTTTCTTGCTATCTCTAATCTCATCAAGCTCATCCTTTAATTCTTGAAGTTTCTCCTCATATTCCTCATTTGAGATCAGATTGTCTTCTTTCTTAATTTTAGTTGGCATCTTCTAACTTAATTAACTCAAAGTGAACTTAAAAGATTATTGATTGAATTTGCAATGACGAACATTTATAAATAACCAACCAATTACGGGGTTGAGCTCGAGAATGTCCGACAATATTGATTTTAGTTTCGATCTCTGAATATGGTATTTTTTTAATATCGGGTATTTGATTTTTTAAGTGAAAGAGATCAAAACAAAGTTTTTGATTATCAAAATCGATCATCTTATTTGGATAATCACACATATTTAATTCATTAATTGCTGGAAAACGACACTGAGAATTTTCTTCTGCACATTTTTTCTGTATTTTCCAAAATTCATAAAGAAAAATAAACGAAAATTTATTAACACTAAGGAGAACTTATTAGCTAGTGTTTTTTTAACTATCTACAGTTAGGAGATTTTAAAAAATGGCAAAAGTCGCGTTTATGCAGCTTTCATCGTGTTGGGGCTGTCACCAATCTTTATTGGACAGTTCATTAACCCTATTACACGTATTGCCCGAATTAGAATTTGTATATTGGCCGGCGGTCGTAGATTTCAAACTTAATGATTTGGAAGGATACGAGGATAAATCGGTTGATGTTGGATTCGTGGAAGGGATGATACGGACGGAACAAGATAAAAGTAATGCGGAGTTAATGAGAAAGAAATGTAAAATTTTGGTGGCGATGGGGTCATGTGCAGTTTTTGGTGGAATTCCTGGGATGGCTAATTTATATTCCAAAGAAGAGCTTCTCAAAAGGAAATTCGAAGATGAAGCCTATGTGGACAAAGGAAGTAAAACTCCCACCGAACATGTACCAGAAATTATGGACTCTATCCCAAATGTTGATGAAGTTGTTCAAATTGATGCAAAATTACCTGGATGTCCCCCAAGACCGGGGAATATCGTGGGTTTGATTGCATCTGCATTAGGTCAATTAAAGACAGAGGTTGATGCTGAAAAAAGCATGTGTGATGTGTGTCCGTTGGAAACATGTCTATTGGAAGAACATAAACTTTGTTATGGGCCAATAACCGCAGCGGGGGATCCTGTAGGAAGGATTTCTCAAGGTTATCCAGTATTGGGAGAATTTGGCTTGGCAGAGAATATACATGTGGGAAATGCGGAAAAATTGTTCTCGCAGATTACTTCAGCACCCTTTAAAAAAGAAGATGTGAATAGGAGCGTCGAGGCGATGTCGATGCTTTTGAACTCAACACCACTTGGATATCTTGCAGATAAACAAGATCCAGTTAGGAAAGTAAAGCTGGATCCAGAAAATGTTAAAATGAACAAGGTTAAAATAGGTGATAGCGAGGTTGAAGTGGTTAATGTAATGAAAGACGATTACCCAGAAATGTCCAATAATATCATTGGGGCAGTGTTGGCAGATCTAAAGACGAACCCTGAATACGAAGATTCTGCTCAAACGGTTTGCAGCCAATGTGATAGAAACTTGGAGGATAAAGAGGTTGTAAAATACAAGAGGGATTATGAAGGATTTCCCGATCAAGAAAAATGCCTTTTAGTACAAGGTTATGTTTGCATGGGCCCAATTACCAAGGCGGGTTGCGGTGCAACATGTCCAAGGGCAAATTCACCATGTTTGGGTTGTTATGGTCCTGCGTTAAATGTTGATGATTATAGCGCAAAGGCAATTTCATATTTCCCCTCAATTTGTACTGATGAACCTGAAAATATCGATAAATTCTTCTCGGATCCTGCGGGATTGTTTAATCGATTCACTCAAGTCTCAAGCAATGTTTCTGGAAAAATCGAAGATAAACACAAGGAGGCATAATTAGATGGTCAATATAGATTTAAATTTTAAACGTTCTGTGTTGGATATGATGATGGGCGGAGAAAAAAGCTCCTATTGTTATCAATGCGGAAAATGTAACGATGTGTGCCCTGTTAGTCAAAGATGGGGAAGTCGATACAATCCTAGGGATTTAGTTTTATTTTCTGCTCTGGGATACAAGGATGCACTTGTTTCGGCAGTTTCAAGAGATCCCTTTGCTTTATGGGGATGCACCACTTGTGAAACTTGCGATGAAATGTGTCCAGCTGAAATTCCAATCACAGACATTATTTGCGAATTAAAGAACTTAGCTACTTCCTTAGGTGTAAGACCTGATTTTTACGAGGAATCCTCGAGAACTATTAAGGAAAGCGGCATGTCTATTCCTCTCCAATCGGCAATTGAAAAGAGAAGAAATAGGCTCGGCGTTGGGGACGCACCAAAGGTTCCAGTTGAAGAAATCGCAACGATAATGGAACAAACTCCCATAAAAAATATTATTGAGAAGGAGGAAGCATAGAATGTCAGAATATAAGTTATTTCCAGGTTGCGTTATTCAAAACAGAGTTCCTTTCTTAGAGGCTTCTGCAAAATATGTTTTTGATAAATTGGGCGTTGCATATTCCTCGGGTGAATTTGGCTGTTGTCCAAACCCGGTGGGAATAAAAATGGCCGATAAAAAAACTTGGTGCGCATTAGCGGCCAGAAATATAGCCGAAGCGGAAAAGGAAGAGAAACCGATAATGGCTTTATGTAATGGCTGTTATCAGAGTTTAGCTGTAGGAAATCACGAGCTAAAACACGATCCCGTTTTGAAAAAAGATATTAACGCCATATTGAAAAAAGTTGATAAGGAATATAAGGGAATCATTGACATAAACCATTTCGTGACCGTTCTGGTTGAAGAGGTGGGTCTTGATAAAATTAAATCAATGATTACCAATCCTTTGGAAGGCTTAAAAGTTGGTGTTCATCCAGGGTGCCACTATGCTCGCCCTTCTCATATTCTAAATAACGAAGATCCGATGGATCCTCATTATCTTAAGGATTTGGTGGAGGTTGCAGGTGCAGAAGTGGTTGATTATGATTTAGAAATGTTGTGTTGTGGAAATTCAGTCCGAAATCAAGATGAATACACTGCAAACACAATGCTACGGGATAAAATAAGGGCTGCAAAAGAGTCCGGGGCCGATTGTTTGGCCGTAAATTGTCCCGCTTGTTTCCAACAATTTGAGAACAACCAATTGAAATTGAGGAAGATGAAAGATGCCGATAAGAAAGAAAAATTCCGATTTCCCACATTATTTATCACAGAGATTCTTGCACTAGCAATGGGTAAAGATGCAAAGGAAATAGGGATCCGGTATCATAGAAATAAAAGTAGAGAATTTTTAAATAAGGTGAGTAATTAAAATGAGTCCAGATAAAGTATATGAAGTAGAGCCAGTCACCAGATTAGAAGGTCATGGTGGTATGCGTTTAGTGCTCGGAGAGGACGGAAAAACCGTTAAGGATGTACAATTCAACATTACCACCACACGATTTTTCGAGAAGTTATGCGAAGGTAGATACGCCGAGCATGTACCTCGAATTACCAATCGTATTTGTGGTATTTGCCCCATTCCCCATCATATTGCCTCGACCAAGGCAGTTGAGGATGCTTGGGATGTTGAAATCAGTGAAGATGCATTCCGATTACGGCAGTTATTTATGAATGCAAAGCAATATAGTTCCCATTTACTCCATTTCTACGCGTTAGCCGCGCCTGATTTTATTTATGGTCCATTTGCCGACCCAGGTAAACGAAATGTAGTAAATATAATTAAGGATATGCCCGAAGAAGGTGCTATGGCACTTAAAATGATGGATTTCGGACAAAATGTCTGTAATGCAATTGGAGGTAAAGCAGTTGGCCCAATTGCGGGGATTGTAGGTGGAATGAGAAATCCATTGAGTTCGGAGGCGAGAGATGGCTTTTTAGCACAGCTCGATGAGCAATTAGAATATGTACAAAAAACCGTTGATATTGCCAAAAAAGTGGTAAATGATTACTGGGAAGTTATTGCTAATGTAGGTGTGGTACCCACATACTATTTGGGAATGGCAAAAGAAGAAGATGGAAAATTAATCCATGATATTTACGATGGAAAATTAGTCTTTATCGACCCAGAAGGCGAAAAGACGGTCTGCGATGATTGTGATTATATGGATGTTATCGGTGAATATGTTGCACCTCATTCTTATGCAACCCATACATATTTCAAGGAAGCTGGTTATCCTGAAGGAATTTACCGGACCAACTCTCTGGCTATGTTGAACGCTTGTGATGAGATGGCTACTCCATTGGCCGAAGAGGCCCGTAAAGAAATGTTCAGTAAATGTATTGGTGATGAAGGAAAATGTATTCATCATACCTTTGCCTACCATTGGGCGAGAATTATAGAGATGGTTGAAGCATATGAAAGAATGGTCGAACTCCTCAAAGATCCAAAAATATTAAGTGATGATATCAAAGTTGATGTCACACCGAAAGAAGGAAGAGGAGTTGGCATGGTGGATGCACCACGAGGTAATCTTATTTATGACATTAAAACCGATGATGAAGGTATTTGTCGTAAGTTAAATATCTTAGTGGCAACAAACCATAACATTGCAGGTATTGAGAAGAGCTTGAAACATACTGCGAAGCAAATCTTTGAAGACGATGCACTTTCCAATATTAATCTACCCGATCCATGGGTGAAATAATACTACTATTAAATACCAAATTAAGGTGAAAAATATGGCAGAAGTAAATGATAAAACGCTAAATCTGTTAGAAATGATCATACGTTGCTATGATTGCTGATTGAGTTGCGCAGCACATATTGTCCTCGTAAAACCCGATGGGAGCGAGGAAGTGGTGCGCAAACTCGAAGTAGATTGCGGATAAAAACTATGAAAACTCCCCAAAAACTGTAGGGGGGGTTGGAGTCCCTTGTCAAGGGTTCAAGTTCCGCAAATTTTCAAATTTTTTTTCTTTTTTCCTTTTGGTTTGTATCTTCACGATTTTTACTTCTTTTTATATTTTGAGTCCTTTAATACATCAAAATGAATAATTGATCAATATTTTTTAGAATTCGAATTCAGTCCCGATTTCAATGAATTTTGCCTCTAAACTGTGCTGATCCAAAAACTCCGCAAGCTTTTTTGCTTGTTCCTCCTCCCCACGAGAGAAATGATAAGGAAAAACAATTTTTGGTGCAACTTGCTTGATAAAGTCAAGATAATCACTAAATAAATCCTCAAAACACGCTACAAAACAATAATCTATGTTCTTCTGGATACTTCTCAACCTATCAGAAAACTTAGCTGAATCTGCGGTATGTAAAAGATTGATCTCTCCTTTGGAAACAATATAGGCTAAACATTTCTCGGCTTTATAGCATTCAACTTCAATTGCTTGGATTTTAAAAGTCTTAAATTCCACAATCTCATTTCCCTTAATGACGTTGATTGCTCTCTCATAGCCCTGCTTTTTCAGCATTTTCTTGACGGGTTTAGGGGCATATATCTCAAGCTCAATCTTCTTAATCTTTCTGGTATTTTTTTTCTCTTCCGAATCTTCCTCCGATTCTTCCTCCGATTTTTCTTCAGATTCTTCCTCTGATTTTATTTTAGATTCCTCCTCTGATTCCTTTTTAGAATTTTCCTCGATACCTACTTTCTCTTCAAGATCCGAATCTTGGGAGATCTCTTCTTCTTTTATCTCATCCTCGGAGTTTTTATCATTCTCGTCTGAGTTTCCATCTCCTTCTTCACCTGTCTCTTCTTCATTCTCCTTATCTTGTTCAATTTCTTCTTTTTTTTCTTTTTTTCTTTCTGCTTCCTTTTCTTCTTCTGTTTTCTGAACCTCTATTTCTTCAAATCGTGCATAATCCTTCTCTATCTTTTCCAAAACTTCTTTCGTTACATGATCCGAATGTCCATGTGTAATGAATATTTTATTGATCCCTTTTTCGGGTTTTTCAATAAAGGAGGGATCGATGAGAATATGATCATGGGTTCCGATGAGTTCAATAGCGGCATTTCCTAAAAACCGACATTTTATCATTTTTTACACCATTTCCTATAATTTTTTTCCTTCTAATGTTGTGCTTTAGTATTTATTTGTTTTTCTTATATTTTTTATTAATGTTTGGAGTTTTTAAAATTTATAATTGATTTCAATGGCAAAATTGCTAAACTATTTCATCAATTTCGTTTGTAGTCTCGTTATTCTGTAAATTGTTCTGATCTTCATATGGTTTATATTTATTTTCTTTTGAGGGGTTGATGATAATATGAGGTGTACTTAAATCAACACCTCGTTTTCTACATGTAAAGAATACTTGCCGTCTTAATTGATGGTCGAACTTGGGAATTATACGGCTGTTATTAATGAATACTATTAATCGATATTTAATCGCAAAGTCTTGAAATTCATAAAGATCTACTCTGGGTTCGGGAAACTTAAGGATGCTTTTGAATTCTTGAGTTGCCTCGATAAGTGCCTCCTCAACTATCCCCGGTTCTACATCAAAACCCGGAGTTACAAAAATTTCCCTCCGGAGTATTTTATCCTTTCCATAATTTTTAATTTCCTCCTTAAGTAATTTTTGATTAGGGACAGATATCTTTACACCATCTATGTCCTCCATTACCGTGTAAATTAACTTTATCTCCTTTACATCTGCCAACCTTCCTTTATATTCGATTCTATCTCCGACTGCAAAGGGTTTAGTCATCATTACAATCATTCCTGCAATTAAGTTCCCTAAGGTATTAATTGCGGCAAATCCAAGTACAGTTCCTCCAGCAACGCTAAAAACATTTGCAAACATACCTAACTCTTCTCTATACTGGATCCCTATTGCAGTAAGGCCAAGTATGATGCAGGCTATCTTTACTAAATTCGTGAAACTTTTTGAAGTTCCCTCATTAATCCTTCCTTTATTTTTTATACGCAGTATTTGTTTTTTTGCTAGGTAAAAAATTAAATAAAAAACTGCTGTAATGAATATTGTAATCAGTATTGAGGGGTAATATTTCACAAACCAATCTCCGATGTCTTCCAAAAAGTTTTGCTGAATCAAGATATCTCCTCTTGTATTATTTCTACAATAAAACGCATTTAAAATGCTTAGTTTTTTAGGATATTCAGAAAATTGCCAATTTGGTTTTAATTCTTAAAAATCCTCAAGCCTAATAGAATGATTTATAAAAAATCGTGATGAAAGCATAGAAATATTTATTTCCATGACATGATTTAGTTGCATTAACATGTGTTTGGCAATTCCAGGAAAAATTGAGTCAATCCAAGACGATAGAATGTATGCCATCGCAAACTTTCAAGGGATTAAGAAAAAGGTTATTGTTGCCCTAGTTCCCAAGGTAAAAGTGGGTGATTATGTAATGGTTCATGCAGGGAGTGCAATATCAATCGTGGACCAAAAAAGGGCACAAGAATCGATTGCTTTATGGCAAGAATTAATGGAAAAAGATCCAACCGTAAAAAAAGAAGATTATGTCTAATATTGCCCTATATTGGGATATAATTCTCATTATTTGCTTATTCTGACTTTTCTAATTCATGTACCGATGCAACGGCAATTTGCCCAATTGAAGTACCTGCATCCCCACAAGGAATTTTTTTATGTTGAAGA
Source organism: uncultured archaeon (assembly GCA_964513765.1). GTDB lineage: Archaea > Asgardarchaeota > Lokiarchaeia > Sigyniarchaeales > Promethearchaeaceae > CAZEPC01. The sequence continues at coordinate 7,642 of CAZEPC010000063.1, read as the reverse complement.
AATGTATACCCAGATTTTTCAACTTCCTCTTTAATTATTTCCATAATAATTTCGTTGTATGCCACGCCGCCCGATACCCCAATCTTGTTAATATAGTCAGATTTTTTTGCTTCTTGAATGGCAACTTTTGCAAATAAATAAGCCAAGTCCTCCACCAATGAACGCGCCAAGATCTTCTTCTGCGCTTCTGTTTGAAATCTCTCTTGAGTATATAATAAATTAAAATAATCCCAAATAAGGGTATCTCCCAAAATGACTCCCTTTTTTGTGTAATAATTATCCAAATCAAAAAATGAATCGGATTTGATCTTCCAAATATATCCCTCCAATCGCATGGCTGGTTCTCCGCGGTAGGTTCTTTTCTGACAAACTCCAAATAGAGAGGAAATTGCATCCAAAATTCGGCCAAAACTGGAGGTCAGCGGATATTTTCTGGCAATTGTTTGCTTTGGAGATTTATTCTTTGAATCATCTGTTGAAGCGGGAATATGGTGTGATTGATTCTGGAATTTCTCTAGCTCTTTAATTATATATCCCATTTCGATCTTTTTTCTGGGGAATTGTTCCCAGAGTTCCTCTCTTTCAATATATTTTTGCACTTTTTCACTTTGAGCTTGATAATCTCTTTTTAGGGTGTGTTTGTTTTGTTCAATATTTGTTCGCCTGGGCTGTGGATTAGCAAGGAGAACACATAATAACATGCGCGCTGGGTTTTTTGCACATAAATCTCCTCCCACCATTGGGACCCGCCTTAAATGCCCAATTCTCTCGTATTTTTTGTATCCTCCCCGTAATATTTCCCCTCCCCATGGTTCTGTATCGCCTCCAAAACCAATTCCATCCACAGTAATTGCAATTATCTGTTCCTTCAATCTTAATTTACGGTCTACCATTAAGGAGGCCAAATGAGCATGGTGATGATCAACGGTGCGGATAGGGATATCCGTTTTTCCGGTTTCCGAAAATTTCCTCTTCATTTTTTGCGCCAATTTGGAGGATTGGAATGTGGGATGTGTATCCCGGACGATTATACCAATATCCTCGTCCTTTATCTTCAAGAGTTTGCGCATATGCATAATCGAATTCTCCAAAAACTCGTAAGTTTCCAAATTTCTCACATTTCCAATATGCTGGGTTGGAAAAACTCGATTTCCCTTAGAGACCGCCCCCGTACTATTTAGTTCTGCCCCCACAGAGACAATTACATTCTTTTTCGTCTTAAAGGGGAGTTTAATGTATTCGGGTACATACCCCCTAGATCTTCTTATAGGTGTGGGTACTCCTAAAACTGGTCGGATGACCGAATCATCGCATCTCTGTGCAATTTTTCTGTTATGAAGATAAAAAATATCCGCAATATTCTCCAAATGTCTTACGATGTTTTCATTCTTTATAGCTATAGGAAGATGTGAGATATTCCCACTGGTAAATATCAAAGGGATGTTTCCCAATTTCTTAAAAATGCGATAGTGGATTCCCATGTATGGCAAAATGATCCCGATATTCGGAAGCCCAGGTGCGATAAGATCGGGGAGATTTTCCTTTTTTTCATCCCTTTTAGGATTGAATTTTTTCGATTTATGTGCTTTTTTAGGACATAATACAATAGGTCTGCGCCAGCTTTTCAACCACTTCTGATTTTTAGCTTCAATTTTACAGTACTTTTTTGCTGTAGATATATCGGGCACCATTACCGCAAAAGGTTTGTAAAGCCGTTCTTTTTTCTTTTTTCGAAGCCTTTGTATGGTCTTAACTTTGTCTGCCCGACAAATGAGGTTGACTCCCCCGATTCCTTTTACCGCGGCTATTTTTCCGTTCCGAAGTACTTCAATGAGTTCATCTATTTGATGGGGTTCTGGATATCGTGGTGGTTTCTTCCCTTGGTGTATGTAATAAAATGGTCCACAATATCGGCACCCAAATGTCTGGGCATGAAACCGCCGGTCATCAAAATTATGATAGTCTTGGTTGCATTCCTCACAAAAGGGGAAATCCTCCATAGTACTTCGTTTTCGATCATATGGGAGGGATTCCATAATGGTAAATCTCGGTCCACATTTCACACAAGAGATGAATTCATAATTACCCCATCTTGGATCCCCCTTCACTTTGAATTCCTCAAGACAGTCCTCGCACATGCCAATATCCGGTGGAAGAACCACACTTTTCCCGGTGAGGTCATCACTTTTCACTATTTTGAGATTATTCATGATAGAAAGCTTGTTCTTGGTCTCCTCGGGCATTTGGTCTTGATATATTTTTTCCACAAATGCCATTTCTGGCCGATTTTCCTCGATCCTTTCCATCAATTGGATCCATTGGGGTTGCCCTTGTTCAAGAGCTAAATCTAAGATGACTCCTAAATTTCCAGAGTTTCTGATTGTCCCTCTTATATTAGGATCAAATTTTGTTATGGTTCGAAAAAGGAAGGGACGAAAGCCTACTCCTTGAACGATACCGGTTATTATTATCCTCGTGGTTTTTATTGCCATTTTTTGTGTTTCCCCTTATTATCATACTTAAAACTCTCCAGAGCTTCAAAAAGATTGTGACTTAGATCTATAATTTTCCTCAACAAATTCGGGGGATAACTTCTCCCATAGGTTTTTCCAAGATCCTCTTTCCGCCCAATTCAGTTTCAACCAATACCATTCCCCTTCGTTCTTCCCTTACCTCCCCGATAATTTTTGCATCTTTTCCGATGGCGGTGGCTTGAATTGCTTTTAATATTTCCTGGGCTTTCCCTGAAGAAACACACAATAGTGCTTTTCCTTCATTTGCAATATCAAGAGGTTCTAATCCGAGAATATCCGCAATTGCTTTTACCTCCTTCTTCACGGGAATTTTAGATTCTCTCAAAGAAATCCCTATATTTGATTTCATGGCCCATTCATTTAATGCCGATGAGACCCCTCCACGTGTGGGATCTTTCATCGCGAAAATGTTTCTTTGGTATTTCTGGATTATAGGTAATAACGGGGAAAGGAGTTGCACATCGGAATTCAAGGTGGTTTCCAAATCTATCCCTTCTCTATTGGCAATTAGCGCGGCCCCATGGTCGCCGATAGTACCAGTCACGATTATTTTTGTGCCCGGTTGACAATTTGCATCAGAAATCCGATTTTCAATACTTTTTATCCCTATCCCGGTGGTACTCATCACCATATCTTTCAAAGTCCCCCTTGGCATTACTTTAGTATCCCCTGCTAGGATACCTACTTGCGCTTTCTGTGCCTTTAAATTATAGGAGCGGATTACCTTTTCTAGGGTTTCAAAAGATGTCCCCTCCTCGATCAATATAACGGTAGTTATGGCCAAGGGTACCGCACCCATCATAATGAGGTCATTAACCGTGCCACAAATTGAAAGGGTTCCCAAATCACCTCCAGGGAAAAATAAAGGTTGGACAGTATGCCCATCCGCGGTGATTACAATTTCCATTTCTTCTAAGGATAGTGAATTTTTAAGATTTGATATTTTTATATCTTCATTCCCTTTTGATTTGTTCCTTCTGGGTGTATCCATCATATTCGCTGATTTTACTGTACCTATTTTCTTCAGAAGATCTTTAAGGGGTATGGTTGCTCCATCGTCAAATGCATCCACTCCGATTCCTCCATTGACCGATTTAATAGGAATTTCTTTGGTGATAAATTCTATGAGTTCGGATTGCATGATTCCCCCTCCCCCATGGCCTAACTGGACAATTCTTTTCTCGTTCATCTTTTCTCAGCTTCTATTATTTAAAGAAAAGCAAATGAATAAAATTAATCCTTGCTTTTTTTATCTATAAAATGAATCAAATGAATTTTGCGGAGCATGAAAAATACGGAAAGGTTTATGAAACACTTCAAGTATTACTTAAAGACAAGCCAAGGCTCCTTATCTTGGGTATAGGGGAAAATAGAATGGGTGATGATGGGATTGGCCCATATCTTTCATTTTATCTCTCCAAGGAGATTGACAACCCCAACATCCTCATAATGAATGGGGGAATTGTTCCGGAGGAAAGAAAAGATGAAATTTATGAATTTGATCCCGAGATGATTTTGATCCTTGATGCAGCCGATATTGGAAAGAAGCCAGGCGGAATTGGTTTGTATAAAGAGGATGTTATGCTAAATTACTTGCCTATCTCCAGTCATACCTTGCCGCTCCCGATTTTTATAGATCGACTTAAGAAGAACATCAAGGGTCTGAAAATATTCTTGCTTGGAATTCAACCTATTTCAATGCAATTTTTGGACACATTTAAACTCTTCAAGGAAGATAAGTATTCCTTAGATGATAAAGAAGAAAACGTAAATATTCCATTTTACTCTTTTAATCTCACGAAAAAGATGAAAAAGATGGCAGATGACCTCCTCTCTATGTTTTCGGAATTACTGGTGGCTTATTAAATTCCGAGTTTTTTCCCAAGTAATAATTCTTAAATTCTTCTAATTTCTCGTGTATATTCTTAGTTCTCGTGGTATCGTTTGAACATGAATGCGATTTTACAGCTTCCCTCATGAGACACCATACAAGGACCCACCGGGCTTCTTGGGGTACATTTATTCCCAAATAAGGGGCAGTCTTGCGGTGATACTTTTCCAATTAACACTTGATCACAAGAGCATCCTTCGGGCATTTGGGTATTTGGCTTCATTTCAATACCAAATTTTTTCAAGGCATCATATTCTGCATATTCTTCCCGTAATTTGAGCCCACTTTTTTCGATTTTGCCTAAACCTCTCCATTCCGAATCGCAAGGAGTGAATATTTGAGCAATAAATTTTTGTGCCTCAATATTTCCTTTATTATCCACCACATGTTGATAAGCATTTTCAACTTTTGCCTTTTTATTTAATTTTTGTCGTAATAGATAATATAGAGAGATTAATACCTCATTGGGTTCAAAACCACCTACTACCATGGGGGAATGATATTTTTCGGCGTAAGGTCGGAATACTTCCGCTCCGATTATTGTACACACGTGGCCGGGCAAAAGAAACCCATCAATCTGGACATCTGGCAGATTAAGCAAAAGATTCATTGCAGGGGGGACCAACTTATGTGCGGAGATAAGGCTAAAATTCTCAGGAGGTTCTTGAGCGAGCTCAAATGCCGGTAAAGGAACAGTGGTTTCAAATCCAATGCTGAAAAAGACGACTTCCTTCTCCGGATTTTTCTGGGCAAGCTCTACCGCATCGTGCGGACCATAAACCACTCTTATGTCCGATCCTTGTGCTTTAGCTTCATAAAGAGAAGTGGTATTGGAGGGAACCCGCATCATATCTCCAAAGGTGGTTAAAATTACATTATTTTGAGAAGTTGATTCACAGATCTCTATAGCGGCATCCAGGTCTGATGTAGGACATACACACACCGGACATCCTGGGCCTGGAATTATGTTTATATTGTCCGGTAATAACTCCCGGATACCGTGCTTTGCAATGGTATATTCATGAGTGCCGCACACATGCATAAAGGTTACTTTTTCTTCCAAATTTTCGGAGAGATCCTTTATTTTTTGTAAGATATTCTTTCCGAGTGCGGAATTCTCTTTCTTATGTATTTGAGTCACTTTGATCAAATAAAATCAAGCAAATGTTTTATGATTTTTGGCTAGAGATTCGTAAAATGAGAAGATTTTGTTCTAAGTTACATAATTGAATATTTGAGGAGTTATTTCTCTTTAAGTTCTATTGTTCTTCTTGGTCGTTGTTTCCCGAATCCAATCCATATATATCGGTAATCCATTGTGGATGGGGTGAAAAATTATTTCGGGGACCTCATAAGGATGAATTTTTTGAATTCGGGGAATAATTTCTTGAATGTGCGTTTTTTGGGTTTTAATCAGGCAGAGAAATTCTTTATCTTTCCGTACCTGCCCCTTCCATCGATAAATGGAGGTGAGATCGGGGATAATGTTAAGGCATGCAATTAAATTTTCCTGAATTAAATCTTGTGCTATCTTTTTTCCAATAGCTTCGGTCGGAACCGTACAATAGCCCAAGAAAACATCGCTTTCTTCGCTTTTATTCTTTTTTGAAGTATTTTTGGATTTTTTCTTATTTTTTGTGGTTTTTTTCATCAATTTTGCCTCCCGAATAAAAATTTTTTTCTCTATTTGGAGATTAATTTTCGGAAAAGATTTCTGAGAGCTTTTCACGGGCTTTATCAATTGTTAAATGGCTTAATTTCTTTGCCTCAGGATAATGTTTTTCGCAGTACCACTCTGCCCAGGTCGGATGACCTACAAATCCCTTTTTCTTTAACTTTTTGGCAAATTTTTTATCGGACTTTCGCTTGGCGAAATAGACTAATCCACCTTTTTCCGTATCAAAAAACCGTTTTCCGCATATCGCACAAATTGGGGGTCGCATTTTCAGTTATTCTTACATAGAAAACATGCATTAAAAAAGTTGCCTATTTTGGTTTATGAATTTTTAAGAAAATAAAGAAAACTGGTGGGGGGCAAGGAATTTGAATCCTCGACCTCTTGGTCCCAAACCAAGTATCATACCAAGCTAGACTAGCCCCCCGTGCTTTAGAGCACCGATTTGAAAGATACTAACTTTGAAATTAGTTTTCATCCGTTTTTTTGGATTGAAAACTTTACAAAATCTTTAAGCTTTCTTCTAAAAAAAAACTTTCGAGATTTTCTGCTATACATTGACTCATTCTCTAATAATTATCATCTTTCTTTAAAAAATGACGATATAATAATAATGTGTGAAAATAGGAGTTCTTTACATTATGTTCTATAAAACAAAGAAAAAAGGAAATGCCTCTTTTTCATTCAAAAATATGGGTATTTGCATTCTAACTTTGGATACATTAAATTTCATTCCATTACCGCTCTTTAAAACCAGCTTTTTAATATTCAAAAGTTCTTTTTCAACGATATCCTGAGGAAACTCTATTGGATACCTTCTTATTTCCCAAACCAGACATATTATTTGATATCAAAACTTTAAGCCACCACATGTCTCTGGATTCCCAATCTCCGTGCAACCGCCTCTAATATTTCAGTTAACCGATGATCGAGAGGATCAAAAACTGCTTTATGAATATTTGGTTCTTCTTTAATCCTCAATACACAATCTCGCATAAGAGTCCTGAAGTTTTTGGGTTCTTTTTTATCGAACATCACCAGAGTAAGCATCATGGTCATAGTTTCTCCTTTCATTTCGGGAGCATATACTTCAAAATAATGATTAAAACTATTGAATGATGGTTCATGGACGCTTGCATAGTAAAAATATCCTGGACCGCTCATCTCAAACACATCCTTGAGCGTGTTAACTACTCTTTGGTCAATCCCTTTCGGAATACTCTGATGAAGTGTGGGGCCTTGTCTTGGATCAAACACCGTAAATAACAAATACCTATTGATCATATTCTCAACCCAAATATCTTTAAACAACATCCTCCTATTAAATATATGTTATAGTTTTCCTTGATATATTGTCAATTTGGAAAGAATGCCCCAAGTATTTCAAAAAATGTGCCCTTAACTGAGATTTGATTTTTAGGTGGTTGGATAAATTGTTTTGATATATTTCTTATTTTTGATTGTTTTCTTGTTGATGGAAAGATCGGCATTTTTTTTGTCAAAATTTTTCTTTAGAATGTTTACATTCTTGTTCTCTTGAAT
>CAZEPC010000062.1:0-15412 GCA_964513765.1 uncultured archaeon | reverse complement strand
AACATGGCCATAGATCTTAGCTGCTTGTTCATTTTTGAAGATCTTTTCAGGTATCCTGCCAATTTCATTAATTACGTGAATAAATAACCAGCCCAAAACCTTGAAAAACTCTTCCTCATAATTTGTAAAATGACCAAGAACCTCTTTAATCTCCATATGCAAAACCTTTTCGGAAACGTTCCGAAGTAAGATTTTCATCCCGCTGGTAGGAGATTCAAATATTTCTTCGATTTTATCAATAGAGATGCTCTCTGTAAGTTTTTCCCACACATTTTCCGAAATGGGTTGTTTTTTTCCTTGGCGGGTGGCCTTTTTTTTATCAAAATCCATCTTTGATGGACTGTATTCCTCATGAGGAACAATAGTGGCAGAAAGTACAAACTGATGATCTCCATGAAGATAAGATTTAGTATGTTTGAGAATGATTCTCTCATCCTTTTCTTTTAATAATAAAACAAAATTAACAACTTGACTCAAAAGACCGGTCATAAAGCTCAAATACCCCTCTTCATCCGCCCAGAACTCGGATAAGGGAAGATTGTCGTTTTCAGGATCTTCATTATGACCAAAAATAAGGGGATTTTCTTCCACTATATAATGAAGGGTAGGTCGTGTGGGATCGGATTTGTCCCATTTTTTCTTATGATCTCCCATGGGGGTTCCAAAATATATTTCCCAAAGAAGGGGCAAATACCCTAAGAGCTTTTCGGGAGATTTTGGAAATAGGCGCAATACAGCCTTCCTCCTCTGAGCACTTTCTTGAGCAGAATGGAACCCAAGAGATCTAGTCATTCTTACTGTTTCCTTCGGATCTTTACAAATATCGTACACTTGTCGATATAACTCTCGATAATATAATTGGAAGAAAACAGTAGAAACATTTCTGGCAGCTGCACTCGCCGCTTTAACCACAACCCATTTTAAGGCCTTACTCATCTTTAGATCCTCCGGTATTTTCTAATAATTCGTATTCATGCAGGCATCCATCATTTCCTAAGGCCTTACTTTTCAACACATGAGAATCGGAGACGGAAAATCCGTAATGTTTTAATAGGCTTGAAATCATTCCCGTTTCAATGGTACATCCAGGAACAGAAATATCATCGTATTGATATTTGCAAAGAGCACACTTAGAATCCTTCACCAGGATTTTATTTCCATTTATCTTCTTTATTTCTATATTACTATGGAATATATCTTTATAGAGTGATTTAATTAAATCCGAAAGGGAGTGATAATCATTTTTTTTAGTGAGGTAATAGGAATCTCCCATATTAGAACCCATATCAAAGAGGCGAGAATCTATTTCTTCATTCGGGTGATTGTTTTTTTTCATGTATCTTTGGAGCCAATAAATTGAGTTGCGCATTTGATTGAACCCCATTTGAGTTCCGAGTAAATCTTTACGTGTGTGTTTGTCCATCTTGAATCATCAATTTTAATTCTTATTCTTAGGAATCAACTAATTTGCTTATTAAATGGATTAAATATTGCATTTTGATTATGTATATTTCAAATAAAAAACTATGGTGTAAAAATCATTTGATTTTAAAAACACTAGTTGGTTGTGTGAAAAAAATTTGATGTTTTTAATAGATAGTTTTTAGTTCCTCGAAAACACTTAGGAGAAATAGATTTTCTTCAAGAAAACGGATCCGATGCGAATGGATCTACGTCTTCTTCATCCTCTTTTTCTTCATCATCTTCCGTGCCAATGTCTGCCCAAGGATTATCTGAAAAAGCCTTTTCCCCATCATCATCTTGAGATGTGGCAGAGCTTGAAGAAGAGCCGCTTTCGAACAAAGAAGGATCATAATCTAACCCGGAAGATTTTTCTTGCGAATGAGATGGTGAAGAACTTTGAGCAAATGGGTCAGAGGTGTCTTGAGATGACCCGCCCCCAAAAGGGTCGGAGGAAACGTTGGGTGTTGTGCTCCCAAATGGATCAGACCCCGAAGAAGAAGGCCCGCCGAATGGATCAGAAGGTGTATTTTTTGATTGTGATGTTTTATCAAATTCCGCTTCTTTATTTATTTGAGATGTTTGAGAAGATGTAATTTCGAGTAAATCATCGAAGGAATCATCAGAAGAGGGCTGTGCCTTGATATCTCCCACATCCTCACTTTCAATATCTTCTGGTTTTTTAAGCTCTATCTCGGAGAATTTTTTTGTTTCAATCTTTTCCCAAACCTCCTCTAAATAGGCCCTAAATTTTTTTTTATCGTTTTTATAATAGAGAAGAACATTATTGGCAATTTTTCGGAGGTTTCTTTTTACCTTGGACTTATCTTCCGATGCATCTGAAACGATGCCTACAATATACTCGGGAAGGATAATAAATGGTTCTTTACCTGACCATAAGGAATGTAAATAGTATCCTCCCATATCGAACACGTTAGGATGAGGTGTTTGGGATTGTTTTTCCTCATCACTTACACTTTTAAGGAATTCTTCTTGGAACTGACTGCCTTTCGGCTGTAGTCCAACGATTTCTCCATTTTCATCCATAATAATGATTGCAAAAAAAGCCATCTTTGTTTCTCAAGTAGATATTAATCCTTGTTCTAAAAATAATTTTTGTCAAAGTCCAAGAAACAAACAATTTGATTGTTATTGATAGTTTTTGGCTGTTATTGATAGCTAACTTATTCACCCATAACTTGGATATAGATATTTCGGGTTCTGGGGCCATCAAATTCACAGAACTTGACACCTTGCCATGTTCCCAAGACCATTTCGCCATCGGAAAGAAGAATTTCGGACATATTCCCCATCAAAGATGATTTCACATGAGAATCGGAATTTCCTTCTCTATGTAAATATGAATCCTTCTTCGGGACTAAATCCTTCAAAATATTTCTCATATCCTTTTCGACAGCAGGATCGGCATTTTCATTGATGGTAATTCCTGCAGTGGTGTGGGGTACGAAAATTCGCACAACACCATCCATGATATTCTTTTTTTTGGCCTTTTTAAGTACATCTCTCACTTTCGAATTGATGTCAATTACTTCCTCTCTCTGACTGGTTTTTATCGAAATCTTTTCTAATATTACAGCCATAATATTTAAAATAAGAAAAAACTATATTAAAAATCATTTCATCTAAAATCAATTAGATTGGAAGGATTCTTATTTATTTATTTATCAATTAATTTTCATTGTGTTTGTTAAATTTTCTTTCTAAAAGTGCCCCCATGATTCCAATTGTGGCACCTCCCAATACGAGGAAGAACCCAACACCTAAATGGAGATTATATTCAACACCTTGAGCAATACCTTGGCTCCAATATGGGTTTTTGACGATTGATTTTACCGATTCGCCAACCTCAAAAGACCAACTAAACCAAATTAAGATAAGGAAGGTCAAAATTCCTAATGCAATAATTCCAAATCCAAATAAATCTCCTTTTTTCTTAGAAATGAGTACATAAATTGAACCCATAATTGTCAATATGCCCGGTATTAAATCTACCCCATAAAAATAGAAGCGATTATAGAGTTCTTCCCCATATACAACAGAACGACCTAATCCAAAAGGATTGTAGGAGTAATAATACGCAGGCTCCCCATAGCGGATAATCTCAGTAGTTTGCCAATCCAATGATTCTAAAAACAAACTTAATACGGTTGCAATGAGGACCACAAGGGCAGCAATCTTAGCAATTAATTTCTTCTTCATCTTAAGTAAGAAAAGAAAAACCCGATATAAAAAAGAAAGAACTAAAAAATATAAGAAAATTAATGAAAATTTTATAAAAGGAAAAGGATAATCTCATAACCGTTAATTGAAGCATTTTGGTACATCAAAAAACCAAGAGATGAAAAGAAAAAAGATGCTACACGTATTTCTTTATAAATGGTTCCAGAGCCGCTATAAGCGGAATTGCAATTATTGTACTAATAAGAAATTGCATGAAATCCCAAGGAACTTCCCATAGTGCAGCCGACATAGGAGAGGTTGCCCACCCCGAATAAAATCCCGTTTTTATCGAGTTTAACACAAATGCGATATATAGGAAATATCCTAAAACTAATACGATCCCACCTGGGATGATTGCCGCCAGCTTTTGACCAGTATCTTTCTGAACAGTAAAACCCAACACAATTGAAATGATAAAAAGAACTGCCCCTAAAACAATTGAAAGAGTAGAGCTTAAGGCCTCTATAACAAAACCGACCGCCACTAATGATACTCCAAATATTGTTCCCATCCCCATGGTAAAGGATTTCCAATTCTCTTCCACAAAATCAGAATTTTTAAGTTTTTCAAACAAATACCCAACAACAAAGCCTTCTGTGGCCTTGATAACAAAAGTTCCCGGTGCCCACCAAGCCGCACCTAAGATAATATCGGCCATTGAAGCCCCCACCCCACCAACAAATGCACCGATTTTCGCACCAAAACAGATCGCGGTGAAATAAATAATAGCTTCTCCAACATTAAAATATCCATTGGATCCAGGTATGGGAACATCTATCATAATTGTAGCAATAGTTTCAACAGCCGTCAGAATAGCCATAATTGCTATCTTTAGTGTATCAATCTCAGTACGCTTCTCTGGAACCTTTCTCCGAATATCTTGTTCCATCATCATACTTTCTTGATGTGATTTTTCTTTCATTTCGATTTTTCTCACCTGAATGATTTATTCAAGATCCAACTTTACAAAGTTAAAACTTGCATAAAAACTTTTTGATTCATTTGGCTTTATTTTTTCTTATGTTGAAAAAGATCCAAAAAGCACTATCTAATTATGAAGTTATCTTGGAACCAGACCAAAATAAAAAAGATTGGTGGGCGGGAGCACCCTCTGTGGTAAGAACCAAAGAAGGTACATTTTACATGGCTGCAAGAATGCGAGAGGCAGATTCGCCCAGGGGGAGAAGAGGATACGAGAATAGAATACTGAAAAGCGATGATGGAATTCATTTTAAAACAATCAATAAAATTCATAGGGATGATGCCGGGGTCCCGGTATTTGAAAGACCCTCATTAGTTCAAGATCCATTAACAAAAAAATTCAGATTGTATGGTTGTTCATCCTTTTCTGATGGATGGGGGATATGGAAATTGGATGACGTGGTGGACCCCGCAAATTTTGATCCCAAAACACTGAAGCCGTTACTACAGGCAGATGCTGAGAAAAAAGAAAAACCTTCTGGAACTACGGATATAGATGCCTCTCATCATCAATACGTAAGAATTAATGGCTACAAGGATCCATTTGTTTTTTGGAATCAAATGCTCGGTAGTTCTAAAGGCAAATGGCATATGTTTGTTATAGGATATGATAAAGTGGAAAGGCCCTACCATTTTATCGCAGAGGACGATGAAGGAGTAAATTGGAGAGCGGTTTCCAAGGACCCTATCTTGGAGAGCACGGGGTGGCACAACTTTTTCACCAGGCCTTCTTGTATTCTCCCGCTTTCGGTTGGGTATTTATTTGTGTACGAAGGATCCAATATTCATGATTTTGACCCCACCTATAATATCGCTACGGGGTTAGCTTACACGCCCGATCTTGCGAATTTTATAGATTTAACACCCAAAGAACCCTTACTAAAAAGCACAACCCCTTGCAAATACCATTCTTGGAGATATTCACACTGGCTAAAAGTAGAGGACGAAATATTCGTCTATTTCGAAGCGTGTAGGGAAAACCAATCGAACGAAATAAGATTGGCCAGATTTCCTGCAATCCTAAATAAATAATTGAAAAATGATGAAGAGGGATTTTCTTTTTTTATTTCTATATATTAGAGAAGATCGATTAAATCTCTCATAGTGTCCAGAGCTTCGAAGCCCTTTCTTGTGAGGGAATATTTTTTGGCCTTTTTGGTTTTCATTTGTGAAACAATGAGCCCTTTTGCTTCCAGCTCGGCCAAGTGTTGATAGATAGATTGACGGCTTTTCTTTTTTCCTAGAGCCTTCCAAATTTCCGAACCATTATTTGCTTGATTTTCCGCAATTAAATTAAGGATCTCAAATTTCCGGGTAGACCTTGGTGCCAGGCCCCACACGGCTTTTTTTACCTTTCGCATTTTTGAGGCAAAAATATTGAGGGCATTCAATCCGCTACCACTTAAAATCGCCACCGATTTTTTAATATTAAGATTCTTTTCTTTCTTTAAATATTTTACCGCGGAAATGACAGAGGAAGAGGCAGGTTCGATAAAATGTCCTTCCATTTTGGCCAGTTCCATGGCATCATCGAGCATCTCGCCTGGGCCAATCTCAATTTGTTCTCCACCAGACTCTTCCACTATTTTCGAAACTCTATCCAATAATTTCAAATCGGAAGTGCTTTGTTCTAATGATTCCACCAAATAAGATTGACTGGTATCTCGTTTCAAAGAAACCGAGTAAATTTTAGGGGATTCTGTAATTAATCCGGACTCTAATGCATCCTCTAAGCCTTTGTGGATAGAAAGTATAAGGGACCCCGAACCTTGAGGAATGATTATCGATTCCACTTGATCCCCAAGCACACTGGCAACTTCAATCCCAATAGTTTTCTGTCCCTCAATAGTAAGGATATTGCTTTTAGGAAATGGATAATAGACATTCTTTTCTCTTTCCATATTTTCGGCATACTCCATTGCTTTGTCCAAGGAATCGCCCTTTTCTATAATCTCCGAATTAAAAATCTTGAGCTGTTCGATTTTTGAAAGCTCTATATTCTGAGGAACAACATTTGCACATTTTAGGTTAGCCATTGCACAGTAAGATGCCAAACTAATTCCATAAGAACCGGTATTAGCCCCCATAATCTTCTCCGCCCCCACCATTTTTGCATGAGAAACAATGAGTGCTGATGCTCTATCCCTAAACGAACCTGTGGGATTGCGAAATTCTAATTTTACATTCAAACCCTTCAAGTTTGGAGTATTCTTTAGTTGGACTAAGGGGGTTGAACCTTCTATAAGAGAATAAGTGGTTTTAAAGCGGGGAAGAAACGGGGAAAACTTCCAAATCGAGGGATTCGTGCTATTTTTATTAAAATCCACCTGAATCGGTGGTGTTCTTACATATCCTCCACATTTATCACAGTAGATAGAAAATGATTTCGATTTTTTCCCACAAGATGTACAAACCGGCTGTTTTTTCCAAAATTCAACATCTGCCTCAGTATGATTTGCTATAATAACACAACCCCTTTATTGAAAATAATATTGCATCCTAAAAATCTTTGATGAAAAGGATTAGAAAAAAGTTATCATCAAATAAGAAAAATAAGTCAAATAAAAATATTAAGAGAACAAGGCCAAGATAAATTATTAAGACAATAGGGCCAAGAGTTTCGCGATTACTTCATTTTTCTCCTTGATCTCAATCTCCTTTCGTTGTAATGTCCCCACTAATTTGGATAAGGAATTAATTTTACTTTCTAAAAATGCCACCTTTTTTTCTAAGTAGTTAAATAAATCTGCTTGTTCTCCAGAGGTAGGCTTTTTAGGCATTGTGCGATCTAAATTGTTTAACTCCGCAAGGATTTCTTCTGCTTCGGGCGATTCTGGGATTTGTGCCGAACTCGCTGCCGTGGTACTTTTGGGAAAATCCTCGGTGGAGGGTTTGAAAGATCCTCCATCTTCTTGTGCTGAACTCGATGAGGAGCTAAATGGATCGGAGCTTGAAGATGAACTAAACGGATCAGAAGATGCCGAAGAACCGAAAGGATCCGAGGACGAAAAACTTTTTTCTTCGGAAGAAGGTGAAAACTCAGATTCTGAGGGTGGTTCCGCAGATTGATCCTCTGCCAATGCCAATAATTCGTCAAATTCGGCTTCATAATCTTCAGTTTTGGACTGTTCCGCGTTAGATTTTGTGGATTGTTGTTCTGCTCCTTGCGAACTCTGTTCCGTAGCATCCACATCAAAGCTTTCAGAATCTGGATCGTAAAGACCGGGGTATCCATCTTCGGGTTCTACCAAAAATCCTTCATTTAAACCCTCTAAGAGCTGGGCAAGGTAATCCATAAAATCCGGATCTTCGAGATGTTCCAAAATATTATATGTTACCACATGCAAGAGTTCTTCCCTCTTATTGGGATTTTCATCCGGACTTAGAATCATTGCCCCGCAGAAATTGGGTTTAGAAAGATAATTGGTTGTTCTAAATCCCGAATACCAACTAACCAATTTTCTCCCGTCAAATAATCTAATATAGTTAAAATCTTGGACGGCGCGTTCCATAATTCCGTTTGCGGCCATCCTATGTGCATTGAAAATATTTGTTAAATCTTGAGGGTCTACTTCATAGTCCTCGGGATAAATATCGACCAGATATGCCCCGATATCGCTTCTCCATCCAATAACAAGGATTGCTTCAATCATTTTTATCCATCAATTTTTTGGTTTCGTATAATAATATTTGCACTCCTAAATAGAAAAATTTTTTTAATTGTTTGGGAAAGTTACACTATCAAAATGGAAGAAGAACATCAAAAAGAACTAGAAGAATTAAAAAGTAACCTAGAAAAATTAGAAGAACAATATGAACGAGTTATCCACCCCGAAGAAAAATCTGCTGAAAAAAGTTATCAACAAAAGGTTCAAGAATATAGAAGGAAAAAGCTTGAGCTTGAAAAATTGGAGGAAGAAAAAGAGAAAGCGGAAAAAAGGTGGGGGGAAGCAGTTAAACAGAGTGAAAAATTCAAAAAGAAAATGGAAAAAACTCAAAAGAAAATTGATAAAATAAAGAAAAAATATCAAGATTCGGACGGAGCACCGGGGAATAAAAAAGAGAAATCCGAACGAAAATTCAAGATCTTTCCCAAAGACAAGAATCTGTAAATTAACTTAAGTTTTTAACTGTTATATATAAAACCTTTAATTCTTTTTAATTTTTAAAACATCAATACAATCAAGTTCCAGTTTTTAAACAATCACAAATTTAACTAATAAAGAACATAGAAGCAAGCAACATAAAGGAATGTTTAATAATGAAAAAAATTCGATTCGGGTGTATTGGATATGGATTTATGGGTAAGACCCATGTAGCAAATATAATGGCAAATCCCAGGGCTTCAATAGAAGCAATCTTTACCAAACCAGATAATGAAATTGATCTTGATGGAGTAAAGATTTTTAAAGATTGGCGGAGGCTTATCGAATATGAAGAGGTTGATGCCGTTATTGTAGCCACCCCCACCCAAACACATAAAAAAATAACAAAATATGCAGCAAATCATGGAAAACATATATTTGTAGAAAAACCAATGGCCAGAACCATTTTAGGAGCGGAAGAAATGATACATGCGGCCCAAGAAAACGGAGTAAAACTATTTGTTGGGCATGTGCTACGCTATTTTCAGGCATTTTCTCAAGCCAAAATGGCCATAACACAAGATAATAACTCAATCGGAGAGATCAAAATGGTTCGGGGACTCAGATATTCGACCCTTCCCAATTGGAGCAAATGGTTTTTTAACGAGGAAAAGTCCGGCGGCTGCATTTTAGATTTGAGTATTCATGATATTGATTATGCCTGTTGGATTATAGGCAAAATGCCAGAAACAGTGTATTGCGAGGCCAGGAAATTACCCGAAGAAAATATCAATACTTGGGTGATGTCAATGACAAATTTAGAGTTTGAGAATGGAGAAATTGCCCATCTGGAGGCGAGTTGGTTGGGAAATGAAAGCTTTCCATGGTATACAGAAAATGAAATTATTGGAACGGAGGGAATTATCCAATTTGATTCCAATTCAACTATCCCCCTTCATCAATATTCTAAAGAAAAAACTACTCCCTTAGACTTATTTGATAAAGATGGATATTATTATGAACTGGATTCGTTTATCCAATCGATTTGGGACAATAAACCAGCCGAGGTTTCAGGGGAGCAAGGTTTAAAAGCAGTTTCGGTGTGTATTGCCGCGATAAAATCTGCGGAGGAAGGAAGACCCATTTCAATGAGGGAGGTTTTACGATGGTAGATTCAGAATCTATGGAAAAAAATTCACAAAAAGAAAAAGATAAGGATGATACATTCAAGATCGGTATTGCCAGCTTTGCCCATATGCACGCGTGGAGCTATTTGAATGCTTTAGAATCGTTTGAAGATGTGGAGATCATAGGGGTTGCTGAAGAGAATCAAAAGAGCAAAGCTCAAGTAAAAGACTTAAACTATCCATATTATGACACTTATTCCGAGCTCTGTGAAAACCCAGATATTGATTGCATATTAATCACTACCGAAAATTGCTACCATGCACAAGTGGCAATTGAGGCGCTCAATAATAACAAGTACGTCATAGTCGAAAAGCCGATTGCTACCACTCAGGAAGATGCTCAAAGAATGATCCAAGCGGCGGATAAAAGTGAGGGCATTATGGCCCAATGTTATCCATGTAGATACCACCCCACCAGCCAAAAGATAAAAAAGATTTGTGATGATGGAGGAACGGGAAAGATTATGACCATTTCAGCCACCAATCATGGAAGAATGCCAGTTCCTCGTGGAACATACAGCTGGTTTTCTGATAAAAAATTGGCGGGAGGAGGGGCTTTAATGGATCATATTACCCATGTCGCTGATCTCATATTTTGGTTCACAGGGGCCGATCTTTATTCGGTGTATGCAGTAGGAAACAATCTTTTTCATCCAGAAAGAGACATTGATGATGCAGGAATGGTATATTTGGAATTTTCCAATGGTATGAAAGTTTCCCTCGACCCATCTTGGAGCAGACCAGAAAACTATGCAACGTGGGGAGATCTTACCATGACCATATTTGGTACCGAAAAGATTCTTAAATTGGATATGTTCGCTCAATCTTTAGACATACAAACGAATAATACCACCCACCCCAATTGGATGAATTACGGGAGCAATATGGACGCCTTGATGCTCCGGGACTTCATCGATCATCTTAAACAAGGAAAGGAACCTATGTTAACTGGTGAGGATGGAAAAAAGGCGTTGGAAGTTGTATTGGCCGCATATGAATCGGCTAAGACCGGGAAAAAAATTCATATTCATAATGGAAATTCAAGGGTAGGGATTTCAAATAACTTGGAAGATTTAATAAACGGAGATTCCAGATCATCCAAAGAAGAGACTGTTCAAGAGCATAAACACCCTCAAAATCAATCGAAATCAAATGATCAAGCCCAAACCAAAGTTAAAGAAGATTATGTGGAATTTAATACCCTAAGTGATTTTTTCAGCTTAACCCTCACCAAATATGCCTGGGAAAAATGCAAAATCGTGGTTAAGGGAGCTTTTGAGGAATTAGGACAAGCTGTTGAGTCCTATTGGCTTCTTTTGGGAGACAATATTGTAAGAGATATCATTGTACCAAAGCAAGATGTTAGTTTCGCATTCGTCCATGTGGATTCTGAAAATATCCTTGATATGAAGAACGAAATTCATGCAAATAAGCTTAATATCCTGGGATGGGGACATTCACATGCAAATTTCGGCGTTTTCTTCTCAGGTACTGATGTTAGAAATCAAGAACGGATTTTACATGAAACGAATAATTACGGAAAAATACTGAAGGTGGAAGAATCTGAATATGGTCCGGAATTAAACATAGAGCCGGATAAATTGATCAAGTTTAGCTATGGAAGTACTATAAATATTGATCAAGACAAATACGCTGAAATCATTTGGACCGATGAATCCCAAAAAATATATACCAAAAAAATACCCCTAAAAATCTTAGAAACGCCCCTTAATGATCAAGAGAAGAAAAGGTTAAACCAATTCAAACAAACCATTAGAAATAGATTCCAAGGAAGAATCTAATTCTTTTTTTGATCTAATTCTTTTTTTGGTCTAATTCTTTTTTTGATCTAATTCTTTTTTTCCTCCAATTCATCATAAACTTTTTTCTAAATCCAAGATAATTTCTTATTGAGATACTTAAATTTTTAAAAAGGAGTTATTATAATGAGAAAATTCGTAATTGGCGGTAATTGGAAATTAAAAATACCAAAAGTTGAAGATTCGGTTAGAATTGCAAAAGAAATTGCCGAGGGACTGGACGAAATTGACGTAAGTGGGGTTGATATTTTTATTGCACCCTCCTATAATGCCTTGTATCCTGTTGGAAAGGCCATCGAAGGGACCAATTTAAAGCTGGCTGGGCAAAACATGTACTTCAGAGACAAAGGTGCATTTACAGGTGAAATATCACCAGATGCGTTAGTGGAAGCTGGATGTGAATATGTGATTCTGGGGCACAGTGAACGTAGAAGAATATTTGGGGAAGATAATGCCTATATAAACCAGAAGGTCAGAAAAGCATTGGAAAAAGGATTAAAGGTAGTTCTCTGTATCGGTGAGTCAGCAAAGGAGCGACAAGAAGGAAAGCTGAAGGAAGTTAATACCACCCAATTAGAGGAAAGTTTAGATGGAGTAACCGAAAAGGACATGCAAAATATAGTAATTGCATATGAACCCGTTTGGGCAATTAATAATCAGTTCCTTAATCCTGATGTAGAGATAAAAGCTGCTTCTCCTGATGAAGCAGAAAATGCCCATGAAATTGTGAGGGGATGGGTAAAAGAAAAGTTTGGTGAAGAAGTGGCCCAGAAAGTTCAAATTCAATATGGAGGCTCGATGAAACCAGCAAATTGTGGTCAGCTTCTCCCAATAGAGGACATAGACGGTGGATTGGTCGGAACTGCATCAACAACAGCAGAATTGTTCTTACCGATCATAAAAGAAGCATCAAAACTTTACAAAGCATAAAAACAAATCAAAAAACTACGTTTCTTTAAAATTTGATATAAGTAAAGAACAGTTTTTAAACATTCCGAATCCCAATGGGTATGAGGGAGATTTACTCTTTTTTTTCGTTCTTGATTTTTATAGATCAAACTTTAACCTAAATCTATGTCTTTGTTATCATATTTTTTATAATTTTATAGATAGGGATTTGGGAGTTATTATCTTTTCCCTTGGAGATTCTGAGAAGTTTTTGCATGATTTCCTCGTGTTTTCTCCCGTGGGTAGGGGTAAGTTCATGAGCGAGCTCATGAGAGATAATATCCAAGATAAAAAAGATTGTGGCAATTGGATCTGTATCTTCTGGAAATTTTTCGATATTATACAGAAGAATCCCTGCATTTCTTAGGTAGCTGGCCCTTTTTCCATCAGGATTGTATAAAAGTACCGGGTATATGGTCTTTGACGGAAAATCCTTAAAATTTTCTATGAGCAAACGCGTACCAATCTGAAAGATTTGGAATTTTTTGAGAAGAGAACGGGTGATAAATCTAGAATTATGAATCATTTTGTTTACTTCATCTCGTTTATTTTTATTAAAGAATAGGGGAATCTTTACAAAGAAATCGTTATGGCTGAATTGAAAAACCGAGAGTTCATATTCAACTTGGTTGATATGAACGGAATGAACTTTCATCTTTGAAATTTTTGTGGCATCATCTATGTGGAAATCTTGAATATTTGCCCGTTTCATTTTAGTGTCTTTCCTTTCCAGATATTTTCGGCCAGCATTATAATTAACGGCGAAATCTTTTAGTTGGGGAAAGACTGACTTGGAAAAGCGGGGATATGATCTAAATTGAGAGGGGTGCTTGATGTAATGGGATTTAGTGTCTCCAATAAAATAGTCTAAAAATGGATGAATTGGGTAGAGAATAGGGACCTTATTGTCAAATTCGGCGATTTTAGAGAATCCAAGATGTGGATCTAAAATTTGGATGATTCGTTGTCCATACATAAATTGATCAAACTCCTCACAATAGAGAAATCCTTCTGGATCCCCTGCAACAATCTTAATTGCCAGAGGTAACCCTCCAAATCGAGATCTAAATTCAGAAAAAGAAATATCCATCTTTTTAATTAATCTCCAAAATTCTTTCTTCTGGAGGGGGGTGAGTGGTTCATTGGGATGGGAGAATAATTCCGGAAGAATAATTTCCATATCTTTATTAATTTCCTCCATCTTTTTTAGAGTATAGAGGAAACGTGAAACATTGAGCAGAGACTCCTCTTTCTTGCTTGAATCAAAAATGTGGTTAGATCCTAAATTTAAGGAGGCACTCTCAGAAAAAAAATCTCCCAAAAATCCAAGATATTGTCGCCGATATTGAGGAAAGTTTTCGAGAGCTCTCAAGTATTTCTGATCTGCACCAATTTCTCCGTTAATCTCTTCTATTTTCTCTTCAATAAATCTGTGCACCATTTCTGAAACTTCATGACGATTCTCATTGGCAAATTGATGAACATTGGTTAGAATAATTTTACCAGATACTTGCCTTTGATTAAATTGCGTATTTCTGAGCTTCTGAAACACCAATCCGTTATTAAGGCGCCAGAAAAGGGATATGGCTGCTTCTCCGGAGGGCTCTGAGAACAAGTTAAAAAACAACCAACCTTGAAGCTTTACGCGTTTAAAATCACCCAAATTTTTGATAATCTGGGGTTTATAATACTCTCCACCCATTTGAATCTGATATGGATGATTAGGAACGAAATAAAAATCATGTAATCCTTTGCGAACCATATTGAATAATTTTGATGGTGGATCCAATAATTTCACCTCCCAGCCGTTGTTATTGTAGGTTTTTTGAATTTCCTTTTCTCTTCCATTTTCCTGGATAATATGGGAGGCTCTTTCGATATACTGAAAATAGCCGTCGGAGGATTTTTTATTCCGTACATAATAATTTTTTGCATGGATCTCCGCTTTAAACAGTAACAACGTGGTCAATCCTTCGTGAAAGTTTTTATTAGATATCTTTTGAAATGTGGTAAGATTATCCAAGATAGATTGAAACGTGAGCGATTCAAGTTCTTTTTTGTCCATTCCATTGTATATTTTGATGAATGGATCCTTCCCGTTCTCCATTGTAATTTTAATGAAATTATTCCCATGTTCAAATGTATTCTTTAACAGTTCATCAATGGTATCGCGAGGAGAGGTGATAGCCAATCTTTTGGCATTTCTTAAAATTACATTCATTGGCTTGAAAAGAACATTATTTCTCTCGTAATATTTTTGTGAATCTTGCCTTTCAATTCCCATTACAAAAAAGCAAACAACAATCGCCTAAATTTTTTCGGATCTCAGATTAAATAGAAATATTCTGCCTCAAAGGATGGGGATTGTTGGTTTTATCAAAGAGAAAGATAAGAAGAATAAAAAAATGGTTGTTTATAGGGAATTCCACTTATTTTAGAGAGTTTACACGATTAATTCCTTATTCATGGAAACTAATTTATCTTTGATATGTCTTTCCA
Source organism: uncultured archaeon (assembly GCA_964513765.1). GTDB lineage: Archaea > Asgardarchaeota > Lokiarchaeia > Sigyniarchaeales > Promethearchaeaceae > CAZEPC01. The sequence goes on along the minus strand of CAZEPC010000062.1, from coordinate 190 downwards.
TCATCAATTCATCTGCCTCTTCCATTGCCTTTTCCCAATCTATTTTGAACCTATTATGTAGAGGGGAGATTTCCACAAGCCAATTTGTTGCCTTTTTAATCGGCCGAAAGAGAAACTTACTGGGACCTGAAATCTCTACAGCTTCATTAAATATATCCAGTGAATTATCATCCCATCCTCCAAATTAGCC
>CAZEPC010000061.1:11960-15845 GCA_964513765.1 uncultured archaeon | reverse complement strand
CACACTCTGGACCGCGGGAATTTTTTGACCCAATACATTTTCCATATCAACCAATTCGTAATCTGGGAAGGTGTCATAGATATTTTGCTTTAAATCGTCTAATTCATCCTCGCTGATTTTTTCTTTCTTTTCGGGAGGAATACTCTCATCCAAGACCCGTTCTCTTAACCCTTTGAGTTCTTCTAAAGTATAATCATATACCTCGTTCATATCCTCTATATTATCAAGATCGGGTTTCCGATCGTGTTCCTTGATAAATAGGACTTCACCACGGAATGCACAATGCTTCCTTGTTCGCGGGATACCTTTCAAGGTACATGCAGCAACTTGCTTTTCAGGAGGTGGGGGTGCAGGAACAACACATCTATAGCACGGAGTGTGATGTAAGAAGGTCATTTCGTTTTCCTCTACTTTCTTTTTGGCTTTCTTTCTCACTTCCTCCAGTACTGGAGTAATTCGTTTCTCCTTAATTTCCTCAATTTTTTGTTCCAGTTGCCACACTTCTTCTTGGGCATCGAAATAGTCCTTATATTCTTCTTCATCTAAGCCCCATAACATTTCATCTTTTACAGAATCGATTACTCTTTCCTTATTACCAAAGGGAAGTGGTTTATCGTTTTTATCCCTCGTCGATTGAGGAATCACAATCTGTACATGCCCTTCAAATCCAACGGTCCCACCCTCAACCATGGGTTTTCCCAGCTTAATACAAAATTTATTGAGATCCATTCTGGCCTGGACATTATCCAATGCTGCGATAATTACATCGCATTCCTTATATTTGTCCATAGAAATAGTTTGAAGTTTTTTGGTATAGGTTTCAATTTCCATAAAGGGATTCATTAGTTTCAGACGTTCCGCCGCAACTTCTGCCTTATATCTTCCTTCGTCTCCCTTATAAAAAAGCATCTGGCGGGAGAGATTACTGGTTTCAATTTTGTCTAAATCGCATAAGATTAATTTCCCAACGCCCATCAGTGCAAGATCTTTCGCAATTTCACATCCCAAAGCACCGACCCCGGCTATAAACACGGTTGAGTTTTTAATGGTTGATTGATCCCAACCATCAATTAATTTTTGTCTTTTAGTCCTTTCTTTCTCCTCTAATGTGAGGTTATCATTTTGATCTGACATAAGATATTATATACTTGATTTTTAAACAATTTATAATTTTAAAAAAGAGGATTTATAAAGGGAAAATCAAAGGAAGCAAGAATATTAATAAAATTGAGGTATTTAAAAGAAGAGAATAGATAGATTAATGTATGGGAAAAAGAGGCAGAGATTATTAATTTTTATCGTTCATGTTAAATTTATAGGCATCATTTATGATATCATTGGTGAGAATATGGACATCTTTTCCAGTTTTTGAAGAGATTATGTACCACTTTTCAATATTAAGCCGATCGCTTAATTCTTTAATATTTTGCTTGGCATTTTTTATTTGTCCAGGATCGGTCAGTAAATCGGCCTTAGTTCCAACCATGATAATCGGGGCATTTTCGGGGGCATTCTCATTCCAAATATCAAACCATTCATCGATGTATCGGGTTGTCGAATACCGGGTCAAATCGAAACATAAGATCCCACCATCGGCGCCTTTACAATATCTTGGAAGCATGAATCTGAATCTTTTTTCTCCCGCAAAGTCCCAAATTTGAGCAGTTATTGGGATGAGAGGGACATCTTCTTGATCTTCGGGGGCTAAAGGATCCATTATTTCGGTTGCATATACTTCGAAATCAACTCCAATAGTCATTTTGGTTGAGGTATCAAAGGTTCCAGTAATAATTCGTTTTGTTAAGGTGGTTTTACCCACTCCACCCTCTCCGAGAATGCATAATTTTAAAGTGTGCCGAATCTCCTTGGATTTTGATTTTTGTGCTACCATTACTTATAACTTGGACCTCTTTGGTTTTATTTTTTTTCATTTAATTCACGATGAAATGGGAAAAAACGGGGATTTTTTGGAGTAAATAAAAATAAAAAGGAAAAGATCATAATGAGGTATGTGAAGGGGAAAAAAAGCCATATTCTTTATAAAATGAAACAAAATCATAGTATGTTGGTTTTGCTGGTGACTTTCATAAATTTTCTTATTTTAATAAATAGTTTTTCGGTAGTTTCCAGCAGCAATCCTCCTTCCTCACAGATAGCTCAAAATGAATACTCCAACCTTAAGAATATGCGAAAGTATCCCATATCTACCCACCAAATTGCCAATAAGCTCAACCTTACGGGAAACGGAACCACCATTGGCTTTATTGATTCGGGAATTAACATCGAGCATGAAGTTTTTTCGAGATTTGAAGGAGATATCCCATATTTTGCATCCGGAGATGTAATAGATCCTTTTGAAATTCAAGATGTTGCTGATCATGGGACACATGTAGCTTCGATTGCCTCAGGAAAGAGCCAATCCTATTCTGGAATTGCACCTAATGCTTCGGTTGTTATGATAAATGTGTTTGATCAAAATGATCAACAAGGGACTAAGAAGAGTATGGTAAATGGGCTACAATGGCTTTTGGAGAATAGCGAAAGTTTGGGAGTAGATGTTCTCAGTATCTCCGTCGGGGCGCTAGCTTTAGAAAAAAATCTAATTATAGAAGAATATGTCAAGAATTTCACAGACCGAGGTATTTGTGTGGTGTGTTCGGTTGGAAATTTCGGTAATTTTGGAAATACATCAATTTTAGCTCCTGCAACCTCACCCTATGCCATATCAGTGGGCGGTCTAAATACAGAAACCTTTTCCTATTATGACCACACCGGCAGGGGACCAACTGATGATGGATTCCAGAAACCAGATATTACGGCACCGGCTGTTGGAATCATAGGGGCAAACTCAACAGACCCAATAGGATATAAGAAAAAAACGGGTGTCTCCCAATCCACTCCTATGATTTCTGGCATTATTTCTCTCCTATTGGAATATGCAAACAAAATGGATATAGTATTAACTTGGAAGAATATTAAATGGCTCTTATCCATAACCGCATTAAATGTAGATGGAGAGAATCATCTGCGAAAAATGAATCACCATAACAGATTAGGCTGGGGACTGGTTCAATTAAAGCCAATCATTGACTTCTTACAAAAAAATAGCACAGAATATACGAAAACTATGAATGATTCATTTTGTGTCCAAATGGGATCCAAGCAAGACTTGTGTTCCAAAATCATCCCGATTTCTCTACAAGAGTCCATCAATTATGAAATAAGGACCAATGTTTCTGTTGGACAAATGGGTGTCTTTCGGAGAGAACCGACAATGTTCGGCGAGCCTCAGCTCTTAAAGGCGAATAAAGAACTCTCCAATTCGCTTTTATTGGATCCCGACGAGTCTGATATACATTATTTGGTCCTAAAGGTCCCCAAATCCACCAATTTAGTCAATATAGAAATTTCAATAGTCCGAATGAATATTAAACCATTCTTGTTCATTTCTTTACTTTTTATTATCGGATTTTACGGACTGAGTTTTTGGATTACAAGCCGTAGTATTAACTTGAGCGAATCATAAGAGACATTAGAAGAGTGAAAGATATTTATGAAGATTTTTAGACAGAATACATCCTAAAATAAGCCCAAAATCCACTGGGCAAGCCTCGGCGGTGATCAAGAATGATCAAGTTTTTCACATCTGTTGATCTAGATTTTTTATATTCAAAGTATAAAAGAATAACATGGAAAAACAAATGATTTTTCAACCGGGAAGCCTTTCAATTGGACCCAATTGCCATGCATCCAATCTGATTGTTCTTCCGGATAATAGGCTGATGGGTACTTGGTGGTCAGCTTCTTATGAAAAGAGCCCCGACGGGGTGATTTACACGTCATTCTGGAATGAAAAGGGTGAGGAAAAATGGTCAAAACCGGTGA
>CAZEPC010000061.1:0-11950 GCA_964513765.1 uncultured archaeon | reverse complement strand
GCAGCAAATAACGAAGGACATTTTAACGGAACACCCGTCCCTTATCTAAGCCCTGAAGGAAAGCTCTTTTTATTCTCTCGTTGTATGTATCATGGAAAATTCATAAAAGGGGGACACACGACCACTAATATTCAATATCGAATTTCAAATGATTTGGGAAAAACATGGGGAGGATATAAATACTTGAGAAAGTTGTGGGTTCGGGTAATACGATGTAAGGCCAAAAGACTCAAGTCTGGTAGGGTGATAATGCCCTTCCATCGGGAACTCTTTACCTATCAATCGAGGTTTTACATCAATGAAGACCCCGAACTGCAGGAAGATTGGCAAACAGTTGGGAGATTGAGAGTAAAAGGAGGGTGCTTAGAGCCCAGCATCTGTATAAAAACAAACGGAAATATCCTTTGCGGAATGAGAACATTTAAAGCCAAATATACCTATTTCTCCGAAAGCATGGATGAGGGAAGCACTTGGTCGGATCCGACCCCTTCAAAAGTTCCGAATCCCAATTCCCAGGTCGATCTCATCTCTCTTAACAACGGCCACATTCTTATGGCCTGTAATCCGCTTACGGAGGGAAGATCCGAACTCTCTATCATTCGTTCCTTGGATGGAGGACATACATGGGACTTAGATAATAAATATATTTTAGAAAGAGAAAAGGGGTGCAAATTTTCCTATCCGTGTCTAATTCAAGATAATAACGGCTTAATTCATTTAAGTTATACGTACAAGCGGAAATCCATTGCCCATTTTACATTTCTGGAAGATGAATTATATTCTTAGCAAATAAACAGATATAAAATAATTGGTCCATTATTCAATATATTGATAAAAAATGAGTCTTAAAAACTGGGCAATCGGCATTGCGATTGCATTAGGAGCCATTATACTACTGAAGATAGTTATTATCCTTTATTGGAATAAAAAGCAGGATATTCGAATGGAAAACCATGAAATATATCTCCAATCTTTGAAAGAGAGAAATACCACTGCAGAGGAGGAAAAGCCGCCAAATATCTTAATCATATTCACGGATGATATGGGGTTTGCGGACATCTCTTGTTTTGGATCGGAAGCAATTGAAACACCGAATATCGATAAAATCCAAAAATCGGGAGTTACCCTCACAAACTTTTATTCCAGCGCCCCTATTTGCTCTCCATCCCGTGCAGGGATGCTCACAGGGAGATACCCTGTCCGAACCCACGTACCTACCGTATTTTGTCCGAAAAATTCTCTGGCAGAAAAGGGCAATCTCCTCGTAAATATGTATTCATATGGGATGAAGGGAATTTCTCCAGATGAGGTCACAATGGGCGAAGCCCTTCAAGAGGTAGGATATGAAACAGGATTACTTGGTAAATGGCATTTGGGTGAGGAAAGTCCACACTTACCGAACGATAAGGGATTTGATTTCTTTTACGGGGCATTTTATAGCAATGATATGAATCCCTACGAAATTTACAGAAATCGGGAAAAGGAACTGTCTGCCCCGGTAGATCAATCCAAACTCACCCAAAACTTCACCCGTGAAGCATTGAAGTTCATTGAGATAAATAAAGATGCACCATTTTTCCTCCATTATTGTCAGCCTTTCCCCCATGAACCCGTACATGCATCGGATCGATTTAGGGGAGAATCACATGGTGGGGAATATGGTGATTGTGTACAAGAGGTAGATTGGAGTGTGGGTCAAATCTTAGATAAATTGGAGGAATTAGACCTTATGGAAAATACACTTATCATATTTACTAGCGATAATGGGCCTTGGCAACAAGGGAACCCCGGATGCAATAGAGGACGGAAAGGTCTGGTATTTGAGGGAGGGCAAAAAGTTCCATTTTTAATTTCTTTTCCTAAGATGTTTCCCCAAGGTGTTGAAATAGAAGAAATGGCCATGAACATTGACATATTTCCCACGATTATGGATATGCTGGGGATCCCACTCCCAGAAGATAGAATTATCGACGGCAGATCATTACTGCCCCTTCTAACCCAAGAAACAAAGGAGAGCCCCCATGAATATCTGTTTTACTTCTGGAACAAAAAGATCCAAGCAGTAAGGGATAATAGATGGAAATACCATATTCGAAAATGGATGGATACCCATCCTTACTGGATGTATAAGGCCGGACCCCTTCTTTACGATTTCAAATACGATTATAACGAATCCTATAATCAGACAATGGATTACAAGGAACGGGCACAATCTATGGGCAAGAAAATAGAAGAAATGAAAAAATCCCTCAAAAAAAATCTGAGGGGTTGGAAACAACAATAGGAAATTAAGAAAAGTTCCACTCTTTTTTATTCTGCTTTATTGTTTCCCTTTAATTGCTTTATTGTCATCTTTTAATTTGTTTAGCGGTTTTCTTTATTTAGCTTTCCGAGTCCCTTAGGTTTTTCGACATAGTAAAGATGGCTTGATTTTCCCGCAGAATATGTTCTAATTTTTCAATTATTTTTTCAGGATCCTTGGCATTAATTGTTTTTAATCTCTTTTTTAAGGAATTTTCTAACATCTCTTTTGTTGATTGAAGGGTTAAGGTGTTGTTATTGAAGGAATCTTCTATCCCTTGATCTTTTAAAGCGAGCTTAATTAATCCCACGCACGCAGGTTTAGGCTTCTCCAAAATATCGCTGAGATTTTTACCTAAAAGATTAATAACAGCACTCAACTTGTATAAACCTCCGTTAATTGATTGAGAATATCCTCCTCCGAAAGTTCCGCAATTTCTTTCTCTTCTTCTTTAATGGTTGCCTCATAATTCCGATTCAACCTCTTTTTCAAACTATCAGGCATGTACCAAGCTAAAAAGCTTAACGTGACAAAAATAAGCATTATCAGAAATTGCAAAGATTCCATTTGTGAGGTGATCTGATAATCTGCTAGGGAATCAATTAAGTCGGGAAGACTCACAATTGCCGTAAAGAATGAATAGATCTCCACCAGAAGCAATCTTTTGGTGATCCAAGGTTCTACATCTTGTTTCTCCAAACCAATACGTGCCTTATGGGCAGATATCATGACCCAACCAAAAGGAACCACCGTCCATAACAGCATAATGACATTATCCGCCAATAAAAAGGATTCGTTATTCGAGAGGAAATCCAAAACGCCCATATCAATAAGCAAGCTGGATACAATGGTATAGACGCCCACAAAAATCACAAATCCTAATATTTTCGGGTAAAGATTCTTTTTATCCTGATAAAATGTGTATTTTGTAAATACACAAAGTAGGAGAAGGATAACTAATTCCAAAGAATCGCTAATGGAATCATAGGGAAGGAGTTTCAACCCGTCAAAGAGGCTGAATATTATCAAAAACAAAAACCCAAAACCCAGAGTGGTCAGACTCTTATCCTTTTCTTTTAGGCCTTTTCGGATTAAGATAAAAGATGTTATACTAGAAAGCAAAATGAAAATAATAAGTAGACTAGTTTCAAGAATAGTCGCCATAAAAATATATCCTAAATATATGCTAATAATATTAACGAGTGAATAGAATTTGTAGAGAGAATAACAAAAGGGCCTCTTTTGGTTAATATTTATAATACTTAAAAATAAAATAATTAAACAAAGAAATTGAAAGGTTTAAATTCCGTCCGGTTATAATCTTAACAAATAAGAAATATTTACGAATTTAAACCTATATATAAATCAATGTAATTAAAATTGTGTTAACTATGAAGGAACTCAAAGTAGGAATGTTAGGATATGCATTTATGGGGCGAGCCCATTCCAATGCATACAACCAAATGCCAAAATTCTTCTACCCACCACCCGCGCAGCCCGTGAAGGAAATTGTTTGTGGAAGAACCGAATCCAAGGTAAAAGAGTTTTCAAAGCAATTTGGATGGAATAATGTAGAAACTGACTGGAAACAAATGATAAAAAGCGATAAAATTGATGTGTTCGATAATTGCGGACCTAATTTTATGCATTTAGAACCGAATATTCAAGCCGCCGAGGAAGGGATTGATATAATTTGCGAAAAACCACTTGCGAGAGATTTGGAAGAAGGGCGGAAGATTGCTAAGGCCATTCGAAAGTCGGGAGTAAAATCCTTATGCGCCTACAATTATAGGCGGGTCCCCGCAATTCAGCTGGCCAAAAGTTTAATCGAAGAGGGATATATTGGAGATATTTACCACTGGAGAGCCGTTTACCTTCAAGATTGGATAATCGATCCCGATTTTCCTCTCGTATGGAGATTACAAAAAGATAAGGCAGGTTCTGGCCCTCACGGAGACTTAAACGCCCATATCGTGGATCTCTCTCAGTATCTATTGGGAGACATTGATACAGTCATTGGTATGGAGGAGACTTTCATAAAAGAGAGACCGTTACCCAGCGGAGAGGGTGTAGGACTCGGAGATCACACCTCAGATGAAGAGAGAAAAATGGGAGAAGTCACTGTTGACGATGCGGTGTTATTCCTCGCAAAATTCAAAAACGGAGCATTAGGCTCATTTGAGGCCACACGATTTGCAAACGGACGCAGAAACTACAATCATTTCGAAATTAATGGGAGCAAGGGCAGCATCATCTTTAACTTAGAACGGATGAACGAATTGGAATTTTATTCCTCCGAGGATCCCAGCTTTGCCCAAGGTTTTCGCACCATAAATGTGACGGAGGGAAATCATCCTTATGTGAATAAATGGTGGCCGGCGGGACATATTATCGGCTGGGAACACACTTTTACCCACGAAATATACGATTTCTTCGATGCCATTGCAAACGATAAGGAGATACACCCCAATTTCGATGATGCTCTTAAGACGCAAGTCGTCTTGGAACGGGTGAAAGATTCCATTGATTCCAAAACTTGGGAGAAATGTGAATAGTAATCCAACACTTGGAACTATTAATAACATCTATTTTTTTCAATCTAATCTAAAGTAAGTTTGCCTATTAAATTCTTAATCATCGGGAAAAGATTTTTATCTATGAATCGCTGAAAATTATATGTATATGCCGAAGAACAAGAAGCAAAAGGAAAAAAAGAGGCCATCCCCTAACTCACTTTCCCGCAATTATTCAGGATCCTCCGCGATTTATACCCCAAAACCTGTGGTTCGTAAAATTACAGAGATTATCGATAAATTATTAATCCAGAAATTTGACATAAAAAAAGGAATCCTTAGCCAAAAATTAACCATCTTGGATCCAGCGTGTGGAAGGATGGCCTTTCCTTTAGGATATTTAAAATTCGTAAAGCAACGGATAAGGCATAAAATAGAAGAAGACACCAGACTAAAAAAGCAAAAAGCTGGCGGGAAGGATAAATCTTCCCTGCAATTTTCCCACTGGGTACATACATTTTTTCCAAAAAAATTTTATATGTTTGAAATTCAAGAGGAAGTCATTGGCCACGCCAAAGAAGTTTTGGCCGATTCGAATTACCTTTCTCGTCAGGATTTGGGCGAGATCCAGCTTTTTTTGGGAAATACCTTAAGCCCTAATGGCGGAGTGTCCAAGAAAGAAAAGAAATTTATATCCCATAGGAATCAAATCCCGCATAATAAAGATGAACCCTTAATTATTTTGGGAAATCCGCCTTATAAAATTAGCAGTGGTCGGGCCACCAAGAATAAATGGATCGAGGATTTAATTGAGGATTATAAAAAACACATTAATACCCCTCGGAGAAAAAGAATTTACGGTCTGAAGGGAATTCAAGACGAATATGTCAAGTTTATGCGATTTGGGCAATGGAAACTGGCAGATCAGGGACATAAGGGCATCTTGGCTTTCGTGGTAAATAACTATTTTCTTGATGGGTTAATCTTCCGGGGGATGCGCAAATCATTAAAGGAGGCATTTGATGAGATTTATGTGATTGATCTCTTTGGCGATCCCAAAAAATCACCCGAAACTCTCGCTAAAGGGGAAATCGATGAAAATATCTTTGATATCCAAACGGGAGTATGCATTTTCATCGCTCTTAGATTGGGGCAAACTAAAAATATAAATAAGAAAAACGGGAAAAATTTCCCGCAGATATATTATCGGGGAATACCTGGCACCAAAGAGAGAAAGTTCTCCAATCTCGGGGAATCATTTGAGAGGGACAAATTTCAAAGGGTTCCTGAACGGTTTGACCATCAATTTACTCCCGCAAGTGAAGATTACCTAAAACGGGAGAGTGAATTCTTCCAATATTTTTACCTCCCAAATATATTTAAGGAAAATATCATCGGAGCCCAATCTCTTCACGACACGCTCGTGACTCATCCCGACAAGGAAAGATTGAAGGAAATAATCCGAAAATTTTACGATGGAACCTATGAAAAACTCTATTTTCTCGATGATAAGGGGCAAAAATGGCTTAAACATAAAGGAGTTTCTTTTCATGATGCACGGGACTGGAATATCGATGAGGGACTCAAAGGAAGTTATTCAAAGGCGGAAAAAAATATTCTAAAATGGCAGAGAAGGGGATTTGATCGGTGGTGGGTGGCCTATGATGAGCATCTAATGACAAAGGGATCCAGCTCCTTTTCGCTCTTACAATTTCTGCTTCCCTCTAACAATACCAAAATAAAAGGGAAAAATTTTGCGATCGGGGCATCCAGGACATCCCGAAAAGTATCTGGTGAAAATTCTATTCTGATAACCAATACCATCGCGGACAGCCATTTTATCGAAGGTGGATCGGGAATTGGAGACTATGTTTTCCCCCTTAAGATCAGCCGCCATTTTTTTAAATTCTCGAAGGACATGAACATCAAGGAAAGAAGGAACATAAAGAATTTAAAGGGAAGAAAAACATGGCAAAACCCCTTCCCGCCTGATTGCTATAATTTTGAGGAAACATTCCTTAAGAGAGTGTGGGATCGCTATAAACTGGGAGATTTATCGTTTGGAGACGAAGTCTTGAAAAAGAGAAATCAAAAACTTGAGAAGCTATTCTTTTATATCTACGGCTTACTCTGGACCCCCGCATATAGGCAGCAATATCAATCATTTCTCAAAGAGGATTTTCCTCGGATTTTTCTCCCTAGAAGATTTGATGAGCTGGAGAAAATTGCTGCTGTAGGGAAAGAATTGACTAAATATCATTGTTTAAATTTTAATTTACGGGAGATTCATCACAAGGTACAAGTCCTCGATAAAAGAGGAGAGTATGTAGATAAAGGAGAGAAAATAGGGACTAAAGAAAAAAAAGAGAGAAAACAGAGGGAAAAGAGAAAAGAGACGAAAATGGGAAAAAAGGGAGAAGAAGGAGAGAAACTCATTAATTCAAAGGGTGAGCTAGTTCCGAAAGTCCACTCAATAAAGATTATAAAGGAAGAGATGGGTTTTAGGGAAAAGAAGAACACATTATACCTCAATAAGAACCTGAGAATCACGGGTATTACGAGAAGATTGTGGAAGTTCGAACTCGGCGGAGTACGGCAAATCAAATCATGGGTGAAATATCGCATTTTCCGGGATCCGAACTCGCAGAAAAGCCATAGAAGGTATGCATTTACCCGACCAATCAACAAAGAAGAGCTGGAGGATTTGATCAAAATAATTATTGCGTGCAAAAAGACTTTAGAATTACAAGGGAGATTAGATGAAATTTATAAAGTCATTAATAGGGAAAAATAGATTCTCTTAAAATGAGGGAAATAAGAAAAAAAATCATTAGATTATCGGTGTCGCTTGCGTCGGTTGTACTTCTGTGCAGCCATACTATTTGCCTGCCCTCCGTACTTATCCTTGACAATGCGCTTTTCGTATAACATCTTATATCTTCTTCGCGGAATTTTTTTCGATCTGGCATTCACGCCTGTTCGTTCCTTTTTAGGAGTGAGTTCTCGAACTTTTCCCGCCTTAGTTAATGATCCGTGAGATCCTGGCATATTTTTTCAACTCTTGATAACGATAGTTATTTAAATTCAGACCAATAAAAAAAATTTTGGTTTTGCAATCCAGAGATTTTTTTTTCAGATTCCTAACATGTTCGGGTGATTTTTCTTATCTATTCCTGAGTAAATTGTAATTAGGATGAAGAAAATTCAAATCATCCAGAGGTATAAAAAATATGGTTGAAGAAAAAATGTTATGTTATCAATGCCAAGAAGCCGCGAAAGGATCAGGGTGTACGATAAGGGGAGTATGTGGAAAGTCGCCGGAAGTTGCGAATCTACAAAATATACTCATATATGTGATTAAGGGACTATCTTATTGGACCACATTGGGAAGAAGCCATGGATTGAATTATCCCGAAGCATCCCACACGATTATTAAAGGTCTATTTGCCACCATTACAAACGCAAACTTTGATGAGGACTGGTTTGTCAACAAAATCGAGGAGGTAATGAGTCTTAGAGATAAAATTGAAGCCCAAGTGCTTCAAAAATCAGATAATCCAAAAATATTGCCAGAAGCCGCTACGTGGGGTAAATATATTGATTTAATCGACACCGCGGGTATAATAGCCAAAGGACAATCTGTCGGCCCGACTCTAATCGAAAACGAGGATAAAAGATCTCTGATTGAACTCATTACTTATGGACTGAAAGGCTTGGCCGCGTATGCGGATCATGCCTACTTATTAGGATATGAGGACCAAAGTATTTATGCATTTATTGAATCTGCTCTATCGAAGACATTAAATCAAGAGGCAAACGTTGACGATTTGGTGGCTTTAACAGATAAGACCGGAGAATACGGAGTTAAGGTAATGGCTTTGCTTGACAAGGCCAACACAGAGACTTTTGGACACCCAGAACCCACTGAAGTATCTCTCGACGGGGGAACGCGACCGGGAATCCTCGTGAGCGGACATGATCTTTTAGATTTAAAGGAACTGTTACAGCAAACGGAAAATGAGGGAATAGACATATATACCCATGGGGAAATGCTTCCCGCACACGCCTACCCAGAACTTAAAAAGTTTAAACACTTGAAGGGAAATTACGGAGGTTCATGGTGGCATCAAGGCAAGGAATTCAATTCGTTTCATGGTCCTATTTTATTGACCACCAATTGCTTGACCCCACCTAAAGAGACATATATCGACAGATTATTTGTTACGGGGAATGTAGGTTGGCCCAATGCCAAGAAAATCGGAGAAAGACCCGAAAATGGGCACAAAGATTTTAGTCCCCTAATTAAAATGGCAAAAAAATCCAAGGCACCGAAATCTTTGGAACAGGGAAGTCTCACCATAGGGTTTGCCCATAATACAGTTCTTTCGGTGGCCGATAAGGTGGTCGATGCCATAAAATCGGGTGCCTTGAGACGATTCATAGTTATGGCCGGTTGCGATGGAAGATTTAAGCAGAGAAATTACTACGAAGAAGTGGCGAAAAGATTACCCGAAGATTCCATAATACTCACGGCAGGATGTGCGAAATACAGATACAATAAAATCGACATGGGGAAGATCGGAGGGATCCCGAGGGTTTTAGATGCGGGGCAATGCAACGATTCTTATTCCTTAGCCGTGGTTGCATTGAAATTGGCCGAAGTCTTTGAGAAAGAATCGATCAACGAGTTGCCGATTTCTTTTGACATCGCATGGTACGAACAAAAAGCGGTTATCGTATTACTTGCCCTGCTACATTTGGGCGTGAAAAAAATTCGACTGGGGCCCACTTACCCGGCATTTCTCAATGAAAACATCACTAATGTGCTAGTAGAAATGTTCGATCTTATGCCAATTTCTACCCCGAATCAAGATATTGAGGCAATGCTCCAAGGGAACTAAAACCTATCAACAACCAAAGGGCCTTGATCGTATCTGGGCTTTTTGTTTATTTTTTTACTTTTTTCTCCAAAACATAAAAGATTTTTTTAAACTGAAAGCAAATGATCATTAGCAAAGAGCATGACCAATGAAACACAAATATTAAAAAAAACTAAGCAGGAGAACTCCAACTTCGGCAAGACAATAAAGGAGATATGGAGAGGGACCGCTGATAAGTGGGTCTTCATCCCATATCTTTACGGAGTACTCGGCATATACTTTATCGGAATCATTATTACTGCCAGCCAATATCCAAATTTTCACATCTACAGCGACTATATCTCCTATCTGGGTTCCCCTAAACACAGTCCAGCCTTTATCGTTTATAACACATGTATGATGATCGCGGGAATTTTGTTGATCCCCTTTTATCCGTTCATGTATTCTCATATGAAAATAACGAAGCCCGAAGGCCAGAGGAATAAGGCAAAGGTGTGGGAAATCTTGCTCAGAGGGACAAATGGATTGTTCTTTCTTTTTGGAATAGTAGGGTGCCTCGGATTTTCACTCTTGGGACCATATCATCAAGGAATCGCGGATTCAAGAACAATTTGGGGTGCCCAGCACGGACATCAAATTACCACCTGGATGGCGTTTGGAGGGTTTGGGGGGAGTGCTCTCTTTATGCTACTTTCCTTTTTCATTCGTCTGATAATCTTTAAAGGCAAACGTTTTCCAACCTTGAGGATCTTTTTCATTCCTTTTCTCGTGGGATTGCTATTTGCTTTAGTGCCGCTCACCATTGATAATTGGCCCATTGCGAAAATTTACAAAAGTGATGATTTTAAGGAGTGGTTTTTTATGTTCACCGTGATGGCATGGATCATCATCAGCCCCCTTATTGTCCCGAACCGGGAATCCGTGTAGATTGCAAGGAAACAGAAGAACACATAAAAATATATAGGGGGTATTTTTTTATTACACTTAGGGAAAAATATGTTGTCATATTATATGGGCGGAAGCAGCATAATAGCCATCTACATAATAATTATAGTCATCGGCCTTGCTATCACAGCAGGTGTCACTGTATGGGTTTATAGAGATGCAATAAGAAGGGACATGGACGGGGCACTCTGGGTCGCAATTATTCTATTATCCGGATGTATAGGCAGCCTCATCTATTTAATCGTGCGAAAGGATCACCCCTATGTCTATCCCTCTCACCGCGAAACACATAGAGAACCTACTGAGTATTCCCCAAATTTACGGCCCAGGAACAATCTATACCCCACCCGTCCCAGCCAATATTATCGAAATCATCCAAATAATTATGAGTTGAGCGGGCAAAAAAAGCAATCAGCAAGACGAATAGATACAAGAAAAACTAACAGAACCCAAAACCAACCAAATAAAGGAGAAGATCGGGGATATGAATATGAATATCCGAAAGAAATATATCGAGTTGGGACTTCTACCTCAACTCCACCCAAATTTTGTCCAAAATGTGGGGAAAAGATACTTTCAGAGGCCAGATTTTGCCCCTATTGCGGATTTAAAATACATAAATAAATGGATTTAAAATCACATACCCTCAAGCCCTTTTATTTACGATACCCTCAAGCCCTTTTATTTACGAAAAAAAAGCTATTTAGGATCGGATCGGCTTAAGTTAGTTGAGATCTCACATATGGACACAACAAGGCAAAGTCTAGGAAATTTCGGAGGAAATACGGTTGAGGAGCTTATTTTACGAGAAGTGAGGAAAAGACTTAAAATCAACACCACTGTTGCCTATCCGGATATTTTGGAAGAAAAAAATGACCAACAATTCAGTGGGTATCAGATATTTGACAAATTAGTCCCTCAAATTGATGAAAAAATCGCCTTAATTATCTTTAATTCCTCTTTTGGGCAGATAGGAGGTACTTTATTTACACAGGCCGTTAAAATCAAGGCCATGATGAAAAACCAATACTCGCATATGGAGAAAATGCTGGGCACTTCTAGATTTCAAAAAATCATCAATTTTCCTAAAAAACTCTCTCATTGGAAACAAAAAAACATCCCATCCGATGAAATCCAAAAAAGATTCGTGAAGAGCGTGGTGAGATTATTTTTTTCCTCAGCCCGCCGAGATCCCGAGGTATTTTCCAGAGATTTATTGCCGATTCTGCGCGAAGAGCTAAAATCCTTTTTGCTCCACGAATATCCCCACATTTCACAAATAAATAGCCTGGTTCTCGATGCAATGACCC
>CAZEPC010000060.1:0-16006 GCA_964513765.1 uncultured archaeon | reverse complement strand
TTCCAATCAAATAGAGGCTTATTCATTAGAAGTTCTAATAAAAAAATCCTCATAGTGGGTATTTTAACCCTTTTTCTCTTAGGAATGCAAATCACCAGGGCAAATGCAACCTATTTAGATAGAGATGATGAATTGAAACCTGAAATGTATCATTATGAGAGGATCCAATATTCAGAAAATGAGAACCCTTGGGAAGTGGAATTTAAGGGAAATGGAACCATTGAATATTATTTATTGAATGCAACCGAGTTGGGAATATTCTTAACAGATTTAAATTCCAATCATGCAATAATACAACAAAATGTGAGTTATTCCGAATCCTTGAAAACTAAAAAAAATACTTGGGATTATGATCTTCTTTATAATGAGTATGGGTTTCAAAATAAAACCAATGAAAATGGAGAGAACTATCTTGATTTTTATCTTTTCATATATAATCCATCGGAAACCAATACCATAGATTACCTCCTATTGATAGATTATAGTTCTGAAACTATTGAATTGTTCGCTAAAGCAACGATCATAGCATTAATTGGACTGTGCCTCATACTCGCATTATATTTATTAATTCATTCCAACCAAGAGAGAAAAGAGGGAGAGAAAATTAAAGCAGGAATGTTGAGAGGATATAGCCTTGCCCTCGTCTTAGGAGCATCCGTCTACCTCGTATGGGAAATTGATACTTGGTATTTTATTGAAAATAACCAAAGATTGCTTAGAATTAATAAATTCACCTCCAATATATTAGGCGGGATGGGCATAAATGCTCTGGTCTTATGGACATTAATAGGTTTTGGAATGCTTTTAATGATGGTTGTATTTCAGATAGAACGAACCCGAAAAAAAAAAATCAGACAGCTTTATTTTACGGGCAGTATATGTTTTGGATTAATACTAATCATTATAGGCTATCTCATTTCTTCAATCTTCGATATATTTTTAATACTTTATGCCCTTCTCACCCTCATTCCCTTGGCGTGGCTCACCTATACTTTCGTAAAAGTAATTCAATTCACCACAGGTGAAGTAAGGAAAAAAACCATACTAATAATTGTAGGATTGGTTGGTTTGCTGCTTATGGGAGTCTCCAGAAATTTCCTCATTCCTTCAAATTTAACCCTTTCATTTTTCATCTCTAATATATTATCAATCCTATTCTTGATCAGCTTTTATTATGGGGTAATTTAGATAATTACCCAAAATAAGAAAAAAAGATAAAATATTGTTACCAATCATAGGACGTAATACGTTCCATTGCCTCTTTTGTCTTTTTTTTTGCCCCGAAGGCCGTGAGACGGAAATAACCTTTACCACTGGGACCAAATCCCGATCCAGGGGTGCCTACGATATGTAATTCTTCTAATAATTTATCAAAGAATTCCCATGATTTCATTCCATTTGGAGCTTTTAACCAAATATATGGAGAATTCACACCACCAAAATAGGTGAATCCCACTTCTTTTAGTCCTTCTCTGATGATTTTGGCATTATCTAAATAGTATGAGATTATATCATTCACTTGTTTTTTACCTTTTTCTGTGTAAATACCAGCAGCCGCTTTTTGAACTGGATAAGATACCCCATTGAATTTAGTTGATTGTCTTCTAAACCAGAGTTCGTGAATACTTACTTTTTCTCCAGATGAATCGTAACCAAATAATTGCTTTGGTACTACTGTAAATGCACATCGTACCCCGGTAAAACCTGCTGTTTTTGAAAAGCTCCTGAATTCGATTGCACATTTATTTGATCCTTCAATTTCAAATATAGAATGAGGAACACCTTCTTGAGTTATATAACGTTCATACGCGGCATCAAATAAAATAATCGAATCATTTTCATTCGCATATTGAACCCACTTTTCTAATTGCTCCCTATCCAAAGCAGTTCCCGTGGGATTGCTTGGAGAGCACAGATAAATTAAATCAACCGGTTCTTCGGGGATTTTAGGAAGGAATCTCGACTCTTCAGTACAAGGAAGATACAAGAGGCCCTCATATTGTCCATTTTCTCTTGCCTCACCGGTATTGCCTGCCATTACATTCGTATCAACATAAACCGGATAACTTGGGTCAGACACGGCAATTTCATTGTGTCCAAATATATCTAATATATTACCTGTATCACATTTAGCTCCGTCCGAAACAAAAATTTCATCCATTTCAATATCTACACCGAGAGGTTTGTAATCGTTCTCAATAATTGCTTTTCTAAGAAATTCGTATCCTTGATATGGGCCATATCCTTTATAGTTTTCCTCCTTGCCCATATCATCGACGCCCTCATGGAAAGCATCCAATACTGCCACTGGCAATGGTCTAGTAGTATCACCGATGCCTAATTTTATAATGGGGGCATCCGGGTTTTCCTCTAAAAAATCATTGGTCCGATCACCAATTTCTGAGAAAAGATATCGGTTTTGTAGCTTAATGTAGTTCTCATTAACTTTTGCCATATCTTTTTAAGTATTAATTTCAATAAAAAAATTGTTGATAAATTTTGTCGATTGAGAATCCAATTATCTTGGAAAATTCAGAAGAAGAGAGGGAAATTATTCAGCTCAAAAATTTGAAAAAGAGGAAAAGAGAGCAACTTAAAAACCCCTTAGCCCCCAATAAAGAGGAATTAATTAGTCAAATAAAAGCAATAAACCTTAAGCTCTTGGAAAAAAATCAAATTTCTTATTTTTGCGAAAAATGTAATTATCGACATAGAAAGGGAGATATTTATCGAGAGCACAAGAAACATGCAACCCTCCGATTTAAATTTCCCAAAATAGAATGTCCTACGATATATTGGAATTTTTTTCATAAGATTGTGGGGATTTATGGACTCAAATCTGCTTCCAGAATAAAAAAAATTGAACAATATGCCTCCCTTCATCTTATTGAGGATAACGGAGGAATTGGAGTGTATGTAAAAAAAAGTATCCAATCCAGCCACAAAACTAAAATTGGATACCTTTATTCCCGATGTAATAAATATAACATTGTGAAAAGAGCACTCAATAAGGGGTTTTCAATCAACACATTTTTTGTGGAATATAATCCAAAAAAATGGCGAGGAGAAAATTGGGATGCAGAATATGGGGTACTTGAGATTGAGATCTTCGACAAAAGAGAGTTTTGGAAAATATTAAATGGGCTTAAAGAGCTTATCCAATTGGGACATCGAGATCTGAAAAACGCATTTAAAAGTTTAGGTACCCGATGTCTCAAGTACCTAAGGCCAGAAAATGATTATATGAGAGAGATAATTAATTTTTTATCGCAATTTAGAAAAGTCTTTAAGGATTCCGAGTCCTTTGGCATAATGCTTTAAATCTTGCAAAAATCGGCAAAAATAAAATATTTTGTGCTTTTCTATAGCTAGAGCAAAAATTGATTAAGAGAATATTACTTCTTTCCGGAACACCCGGTACGGGTAAAACATCCGTTGCAAAGTATCTAAAAGAAACTTATGATCTATCTTTTCTCTCCCTATCAACAATAGTGCAGGAGGAAAATCTCTATGATAAGGTGGATGAAGAAAGAGATACTAAAATTGTAAATGCCGATAAGCTTGAGAAATATATTGACCCAATTCTTCAAGAAAGACAAGGAGATATATGTATCGAGGCACACTATGCGGATATGATCGAAAAACCCCAAGTTGAGATGGGAATAATCTTAAGATGCCATCCTGTTATTTTAGAGAATAGGCTAAAAAAAAGAGATTATAAACAAAGAAAAGTGGATGAAAATATTCAAGCAGAATTAGTTTCTTCCCCGACTAGCTACATGTTGGAAAATGCTCAATTAGAAAAAACTAAAGAAATATATGAAATAGACACCAGCAGAAAAACGGTGGAAGAAGTAGGTGAAATAATTGCAACTCTTTTCTGTAAAGGTGAAGATAAAAAATCTCTCCGAAAAAAATACAAAAAAAAGTTTTCTTTTGGAAAAATATCGTGGCTCTCAGATAAATCTGTCCCCTCTAAATTCTTCAAATTTTAAGGAATAAAAAACCAAAGCTATCATTGTAAATAATTATATAAATCAAGAATTGCAACTTTAATTATAAACAATCAATAAATTTTAGTGATGGCGAATGAGCAAAAAAAGATTACCATATATTAATATACTACAGTCGGCAATAAAAATCCCTCCTTCTGATGAACAACCATTAGCCTTAGATATAAAGATATTACCGGATAAAAATATCCCGCCAGAACCATTTTTTGGTGTGTGGCTCGTGGATATTAGCGGTTCAATGGCAGGAGATAGGTTGAAAAATGCCAAGGAATCTCTAAAGGAACAAGTTAAAAAGTTACCCGATGGGACAATCTTCAATTTAGTCACTTTTGAAACAGACGTACATGAGATTATGGTTAATGAGAAAATAAATAACAAAGTAAAACAAAAAATCATTAAGGAAGTAGATAAATTGCAAGACAGGGGGACAACAGCCCTTTATGGAGCATTAGAAAAGGGAGTTGATCTATTGAGAAATTATACCCGATCTGGGGGCGGTCTCAAAGTGAGGAAGATATTTCTTATGTCTGATGGAGATCCCACTGATGTTCAAGTCCAAGCGAAAAATGAAAATGATCCTAATTATCAAAAATATTTCCAATTGGCAAAAGAAGCCTTAGAATATAAGGGATCCATCGATACTATCGGGGCATTAGGCGAACATAATGTATATCTTCTTTATGAGATAGCTAAACAAAGTACTGGGAAATATATCTTTGCCGAGGATGAAGAGGAACTTAAAACCAAAATGATTATTGCAACGGATCAAACCGTCCGCATTGCATTCTCCCAACCCAATATTAAGGTTAAAAGTGTTCTGGGAGGAATAGAGCTTTCTGATATGGCCCAATATAAACCAACAGTAATCCGAATGCCCTTTGAAAGACTGGGAAATAACGAAGCAAAAGCATTTTTCCGATCTTTCGAGGCGGGAGATACATATCAAGTGCTCATAAAAGGAGTCCTAAAAATTGACCAAAGTAAAATTAAGATGGATCAACCGAATAAAGTGCTCGTTTTAGACTTTGATTTTGGAGAAGGATTAAAAACAACCAAGGAAATATTTATTACATTCACGAATGACAATTCTAAATTCAAATTAAATCAAGATATCAATAAACGGTATGCTAATGTATTCTCACAAGCCCAAGAGATATCAGATTGCACAATTCGTGGAGACGCCGCGGCGACCCAAAGGATTCAAGGAGACGAAACGAAAAAGATTTCCAAATAATAAAGAAAAAATCAAGGAAGCCGCCCAAAATATCTCAGAGAGTTAAAAATATATAAGAGTAAAAAGAGTTAATTATAATAAGGTTTTAAAACAAGAGCGTGAAAAATTATGTCACAAGAATATCATTGTCCGGAATGTGGCGCCAAGATCGGTTTTGGCGAGTCTATTTGCCCAAACTGTAATGCTGACGTCAATAGCGTCTGGGAGAATGCTGCAAGTCCGAAAAAGAACAAACCAAAAGTCGCACCAGGTATGGGAGGTTTAGATGAGGGAGATGAGGGAAGCCCATTTCCACCCGCAGAGGACCAAGGAGATAGTCCATTCCCACCAGCAGGAGATCAAGGGGGGAGCCCATTTCCACCCTCAAATGAACAAGGAGGGGGGAGCAGTCCGTTTCCATCACCATCTGGAGATCAAGATCAAGGAAAAGCAGTTCCAGGTACCGGTACAGGGGAGGATCAAGGAGGACAAGGCAGTCCATTTCCATCCCCCGCAGGAGGCGATCAATCCTCAGGAAACTCTGGAAGTAAACCATTTCCACCTGCACCAGAAGCAAGTTCTCAGGCACCACAACAACCAAAAAGCGGACCACATTTTGAGATTCCTCGAATCGAATCCGAACTATATATTCCCGAGGGCGAAAATGTCTATGGAAGACACGAAATACAAGGAATTGCAAAAAAAGCACTCCCTGATATGAATGCGTACAAAAATATTTCTAGACAACACTTTTACCTCAATCGTGAAGGAGATAAAATCACCATTGAAGATAAGGGGAGCACAAATGGAACATATCTGGGGACCAAAAAGATTACGGGGCAAGGACCGCAAACTCTAAAAGATGGAGATAAGGTCATTTTACCAATTGAGGAAAATGGTCAAATGGTTCAATTAGAAATGATTTATAAAAAATCTTAATACTATGCCCTAATTAATTGATTTCTTCTTTTTTTCCCTTTTTTCCAAATTACAATCTCACAGGAATATTCAAATAATAATTCAATCATCATCACAAATTACAGATCATCATCAAATAATGGATATGAAATATAATGAGTAGTTCAGATCAAAAACATGAAATAAAATGTGCATTTTGCGGTAAAATTCATTCTTTTAGTTCGAATGAATTGTATGAAACAAACCAAGAAAACGAGAAAAAAATAATTCAAAAATTTTGTATTGAATGTGGAGAACCTTTAGTTAAATATTGTCCCAATTGCGACACCGGCATTTTTCTATATCCCAATCTCCAAGAAAACAAGGAGTTCAAAATAGATAAGACCTTTAACGAGCCTACCCCTTCTGATCTTGATGAACTACTACCCAAAATCAAGAATAAATTCGATGAATTTAAGAAAAACGCCGCTAAGCTAAATCCTGATGTGTTTCGAACCCAACAACCACAATATTTAGAGTATAATGAAATCGCCTTAGAACATTTAAAAGAACTAAATACCATGGTTGATGAAATCTATAAGGTGTCTCAAAAGATACCGTCTTTAGATATTGAGGATTTAGTAAAGGATGTAACAAAAGACATACAGAAGAGCTTAGATCGTTGTAGGGATGTAAAAGAAAGTATTATTGAGGAGAAGGGTTTTGTTGAGGATAAAATACATAAGAAATTAATGAAAAAACCACTAAAAGTATTATTTTGGGAAGAAGATTTTGTTGCATTCTGGGATTATATCCGGGAATTCCGGGACAAGGAGATTAAAGAGGAATTAGATTCCTATAAACCGGGAATGGAAAGAGTAAAAAATTATTTGTTATTTAATCCCAACGATTATAGATTTGTCTGTCCCAGATGTAAAACCAAGGTTTATTCAATTGAAAAAAATGATTTTGTGTTTGGAAAAAAGAATAAGGATTACGAGGACACATACAACCTTACAGATATGATCGATACAGAAGATATTCCAGAAGAGGAAGAATTCAGCGATACTTTTTCCTTCAATATTCTCATAAATGTATCGAAGCCAGGTGGCGATAAATATCAAATAAATGGCAAAATGAAATTTGTTTTAAATGAAGGGGAAGAAAAAGTAGTCGGAAGGAATTATATCCGAGAAATTCCATATCAAGAGCCGATTGCTGATGAAATTCTTTTCAACAGTGAGGATGACATTTTGAAAATGGTCTCTCGCACCCAAATGAGTTTTTACCGGGAAAACAATATACTAAAAGCAAAGGGAATGGAATATGATTCCCGGAGAATCGGAACGTATTACAATGATATGAGTAATGACATTCGCCAAATATACCCAGATGGTCAAAAATTCAAAAAGGGAGATACAATAATAATACCAATTACTGGCGAGGAAAATAACGAAAACCGAATTGAAATCACCAGAGTAAAATAGTAGAATAAACAAATAAAGAAATTTATTGTGTAAAATAAAATAAAAATAAAAATAGTTTTACTCTTAATTAAGACAAAAATATGAAATTTCAATAATTATAACAATAACAGAGAGGAAGAGTGGAAAAAACATGGGAGATTTATATTATTGTGATGAATGTTTGCATGTTCATTACAAAATACCAGAGAATAATAGATGTCAAATTTGTAATAATGAACTATCAGAGGAAAATACCGTTAATATTTTTGATTTTTTGGTATGTGAAACATGCCATTCCTTTTATTCTGCAAACAAACCCGAAGAAATTATCCCCGAGGAAGATTCTGAAGAGTCAAATGCACTTTGTAAATGCAGAAATCATTGCCCTCCAAATACTCTCTTTGAGCGGGTTAAGGAGGATAAACAGATATTTTTAGTAGGGAGTATTGTTTTGGCAGATCTTTATAAATGTCAAAATTGTAAGGCCATTTATATCTGGAATCGTGAACGGAAACAAAAAAAGTGCTTAGAATGCAATGCAAAATTAGTATTCCCCCTAAACTTTAATCCTGAGAACCAAAAGACAATATTTCGGTGTGCAAATCCCGAGCATGGGATCCGACTAAAAGTCCGAGATTTGATCTTAGAACATAATGAAGAAATCGAAAAAAATATGCAGGATAAAAAGATTCACGAGAAAGAAAACCAATTACGTCAAACTTATCATCAAAAAGAACATGAAATAAAAAATCAAGGTGGCCTTTTTAGAAGAAAATCGAAAATTAAAGCAAAACAGACCGAGCTAGGAGAATGGGCAAAAAATGAAAGAAAAAAGCTCTATAACAACTTAGAAGGGAGAGCGCTTCATTGTTCCGTATATAAAATGAATAAAAAAGGAGAAAAAATCAATTATATAAAAACCGGGAATGGGTGTGGTGCCCTTGCTAAAGTAAGAATAAATAAAAAAATTCAAGCAGACAATAATTTTACGGTTTTCGGAGCACCTAAAGAGAAGAAAGAAGAAAAAGAGAATAAAACGAAAAAAGATGAAAACGGGAAGAAAAAGGCAGAAACTGGTTTTAGGCCAAAAAGCGTTGATTTTGGCAGACCTGCGGAGCAAGAGGAGATCAAAACCGGACCAAAAACCCAAACAAATACCCAAGCAGTACAAGAAAATGCTCTTGAACCCACATCTGAGATCGAACAATCTCTGGAACCACCTTCAGAAACTAAATTAGAGGAAAGTAAAGAATCTGAAAATTCACATACAAGAATAATCGACAAAAAAAGAGATATCGGACTTATGAATTGGTATAATAAGTTTGGAAATCCAGAAGACGTTGAGCTTATACTCGGAATAGTTATTTATGATGATAGCTATGAAGAAAAAAAACCCATAAATTATGGATTTTTATTTATAAAAATAGATGAAGATCAAGATGCTATTGCATTGGGCAGAAAAGATTTTCTCAATGCATATTGGCAAAATGTTGAAAATATAAAGAGAATTAAAGAAATATTTAATAACATCTCTGAGTACCAATTTGACATCATTAAACAAAATGGAAATTTCACAATCAAACCCGAAGATACTAATATTAACCAAATTTTTATTAGAAACGAAGAAACCCCAGAAGAGGAACAAGAAGAAAAATATGTAGATTTGGAAGATAAAATTCAATTAGAGGATGATTTTCATAAAAACTCTTTCTATCTCAAAGCTTATAATTATAATCAACCATATCTAATCAAATTCAATGTGAAGACCTCAGATAGATAAGAACAAACAATAGAAATCGGTGGAAAACATAAATATGTCAGAAAACGACGAAATAAAGATTTGCAGATGGTGCCATAAAGTCTATAGTTCGCCTTTTTGTGGAAATGGTTGTGAAAGAAGGGATTTTTTTAAAAAGGACAAGATTGAACCAAGAGAACTACGATTAAAGCCAAATAAGCAAGGAAAAATTAGATGGGTCTGTTTATCATGTAAAAATGAATTTACTCAAAAAGAATTAGAAAAACATGATTTTGTCTGTCCCAACTGTGGCCAGAAAAATGATTTCTATCCTTTCACAAAAAAAGAATGTGCCATTTGTAAAGAAGATGGAAAGGCAAGAAAACTACCACTTTGGGCAAAAGCTTGTGAAAAATGCGGAAAAAATGAATTTATCATAAATGGTAAGAAGAAAGTTTCTGAATTGCAACCGACATTTTCTGCAAAAGAGAAAAAAAAGGAAGAAACAAATGGATCAAAGATAAAACCCAATTGGGAAGGGCCGCCGCCCATTTTTGAGATGAAAAAAGACATCAAGAAAGAAAGAGATACTAAAAATAAGATATCCCTTACCTTTACAGTTCTCAATAATAATTATGAAATTGTACTTTTTGCTGAGAGTAAAGACATAACTCTTTATGAATTCATTAAAGGTTCAAATGGATTTATTCCAAATGAAATCTATCAAAAATTATTAGAGAATTATTCTAAGGAAGAAAAAATATTTTCAATTGTTTTTAATGAAGAAAAAGGACAATTTTTCATAAAAAGCATTTTTCCATTTGAAAAACAAGAATTAGATCCCCGGTATAATCCTGTTGGAAAATCAGAAACATACAAAGCAGAAGATTTATGTGTCTTAGAAGAGAATAAATTAACAAGATTGAAGATTTCGATTAGTACGATCAATTTCGATCTAAAAATTCAGATTTGGGTCTATTAAAAAGGAGAGAAAAAACATGTCAGAATTAAAACCTGGAGATAAACTGAAATTAAATAATAAATACCGAATTGAAAAAGAAATAGGTGATGGAGGATTTGGTTCTGTATTTAAGGCCAATGATGCCAAAAGTGGAGATTTAGTTGCTATTAAGGTTTTTAAACGAGAGGCTTTTGCAAGTGCTGCTGAAACCAGAATGTATTGGGAAAGAGAATACAAATTGACAAAAAATGTCAATGGTTATTCAGGACCTCATATGGAATTTGTGGAAGCTTATGAGGATAAAAGCGACAGATCAAATCCAAGCTTCTATATTGTTCTGGGATTCGTTGATAACGCAGAAACTTTAAAAAAATGGTTCAATGATAATCTCCGAAAAGCTGGAGATGATCAATTAGGGGTGGATGAAATGATTGAGAGAATATTTCTTCCACTCTGCGATTATATGTATTTTGCCCAACAAAAAGGAAATATTCACAGAGATTTCACCTTCAACAATATAATGGTTATAACAGAAGATGAAGATAATCCCATCCCGATTGTAATAGATTGGGGCGGTGGAAGACAATTTGAACCCGATACCCTAACAGATGAACCTCCATTAATTGAAGATATGCCAGGATCTGGAACAGTAATAATCACACCGGGATTTTTTGCCCCCGAAATAATTATGCAAAAACCACCCTTACCTCAAACGGATATTTATATGTTTGGAGCAGTATTATTTTATGCTTTAACAAATGGTTACACTCGGGTTAAACCTACAGTTGCTGATGAATATATACTCCATCCTCAAGATTACAATCCTAAGGTTAGTGATACATTAAATGATATCGTAGAAAAATGTACCCAATATGAACCCAAGGATAGATTTCGTCATTTTGGTCTAATTAAGGATGCCTTAGAACAGCATCTATCTGGGGAAGTGGGTGGATTAAGTGCTCTTCCAGAGGTGGGGGGAGAAAATCAATTTGTTCTCCATATTTTAAATAATAATGCCATTGTGCAAATGAATCCTTATGATATGGTTCTTGAAGAAGGGAAAAATTTAAGAGTTGGAAGAGAATTAATGATAGAATCTGGGGCGTGGGACGAGTCTTATAAAGGTGTTTTTAGAGGCATTACCCGCTGCAGAAATAGAGGAAAACCAAGACCCCGAGAACAATTCTTTCTGGGATATTCTAAAAAACAAAACTTATTCTATGTACATGAAGGGAGAAATACTAATAGAACATTTTTAGAAGGGAAACCAATACCACCAAACCAATGGATACCCGTTAAAGTAGGACAAACAATCTCAATCAACCATACCACGGTTAAATGTGTATTTGAGTTAATATCAGTATTGGATAATTAAAAAAATATATAAGTGGAAGCAATTTAAGGGAATAATAAAATGAGACAAAAAAATTACGGAATTATTTGTGATGTAGGAGGAAAGGGGAAAGGAAATCAAGATAGTGCCTTTTATCAAGAATTTGATTTAATTATCGCCCCTGGAGATCCAGATTCAAAGGAATTTACTCATAAATGCATTTTGGCACTTGTTTGTGATGGAGTAAGTGCCAGTAATCATGGAGAAAAGGGATCATCTTTTGTAATTAGGATATTATCTTCAAAAATAATGAATATAATTCTTCTTAACAATTTTACACCAAGTAATTTGCATAACCAGATTAAACAGGCAATTTTAGAAACCAATAAACAACTTATGCAAAAATATCAAGATTATATTGAATCTGGAAAGGTCCCAAAGACGACTTTAGTTGGTCTTCTAACCATTGGGCAATATATTTGGACCTTTAACTTAGGGGATAGTAGAGCATATTTAGTGAAAGATGATTTGATAGGGCAGGTTTCGGTTGATCATGTTGGAACTGGAGCTACACATGAGATTACCCAAGCAATGGGACAGGACATGATAAAGCCAGAGATAAAGTTTTATAATTGGGCTTTTGAAAATGATCATTATGCTCAAAAAAGGGCATTTAAACAAGATTATTATGCATTAATTTGTTCTGATGGTTTAACCGATGTAATAAATAGTGAAGAAATAAAGGATCATTTAAGAGATTCTTCAATTAATAGTGTTCAAAAGAAAGTCCAAAAGTTATACCAATTAGCTATGGAAAGAGATATTGAGGATAATGTATCAATAATTGCCATAAACTTGGCACAATATCTTTCAGAATTATCGAAAGTGGAAATTTTAAAATTATCATATCCAAAGAAGTGATCACCATGGAAAAGAAAAATAAATCAGACGAGGAATTTAAAGAAGAGGTCCCATCTAATGACCCAGAAAATCAAAAAATTGACAAAGGAGAAGATCCGATCAATAATGATGGTACGAAAGTCAAAAATGAAATATCTAAGGCTGATGAAAAAGAAGGTCGGGAAAAAAATAAAAATGATTCAAAGGGGTTGGAAAAAAATGATGATAAAGAAAAGGCCCCAAAATTAACCAATATAAACAATGAACAAAATAAAGAAGATAGTGAAAGTGATCAAACTGAAAAAAAAGTCAACCAAAAGAAAAAAAATGAAAACCCCATAGAAATGGAACCTCCAATACCTACTAATAAGGAAAAAGATAAACCACTAATAGAAGAGGAAAAAAAGGATTCAGAGATTTCGAGTAAAAAAGAGCAACAAGAATTAAGGAAGGAAGAACAACAAGAATCAAATAAAGAAAAAGAACAAAAAGAATTAAGTGCGGAGATTCCATTATCAAAAAAGGAAAAAACTTCCACGGAAGCAAAAGAATCCCCTAAAGATACAATCGAAGAGAAAAAAAAGGAGGGATGGGAATCTAAAGTTATTGATGAATCTTTTGGTTTGAAAAAGCTTGATGAATCGGAAATAAACGAAATAATTAGAGAAACTTCAACCAGAAACCCAATTATAAATAAGATGTTTGAAAAATTGATTAGAAAATGTTCAAATAATTTCAAACTTGAAGAGAACAGGATATCATATGAGGACTATATGAAATTCTTCAAGGAAATAAATAGAATCATCCCAAAATTAAAAAAGAAAATAACTTCAGATGTGTCCCACGGATCAGTTTTCTTCGTGGGAGATACCCATGGTTCGATAGAGGATACCTTTTATATAATTGATTTCTTCTTAAGAATCATCAAAGAAAAACCGGAAGACAAATTCCTCTTCGTGGGTGATTATGTAGATAGGAATCCATATGATCTACAAAATTTAACCTTGATAACAGCGTTCTATATCTTATTCCAAGACAGAGTAACTCTTTTACGAGGAAATCATGAGGACAGAACCATTAATGAATATTATGGATTTTATGATAACTTGCTCCGAAGATTCTACGATAAAGCAGAAGATCTTTATGAAGAAATAATCCAATTCTTTACCCATCTCCCCATTGCCCATATTAGTAATATGAAAAATGAGGATAAAAAGGGAGCACGGGTTTTTTCTGTACATGGAGGAATTCCAATAGATCCCTTAAATTTTAATGAACCTAAAATATTGGAAGAAATTGAACCTGAATTAGTGTGCGAAGTTGAAAAAAGTGAATTAATGGATAAATTAACGGTTTCGATGCTTTGGAGTGACCCTGACGAGTATATTGAATATATTGTAACCGATGACAATAATACTGGGAGAATGCAATTTGGCAGACCTATTTTAGAGCAATTTCTGAAGGCAAATAATTTAGATGTTGTCGTAAGGGGTCATCAAAAATGGACAGAGGGAATTAAAGTATTTTTTGACTATAAGTTATTCTCTCTTTTCTCAACTTCAAAATATGATGATCGGAAAAAATTTAACCCAAAAATATTACAATTAGAAATAGGAAAGGCACCTAATATAATTCCCATAAATCCAAGCAAGATGAAAGAAGTTTCGGATGAGTATCTCGATAAAAAAGAGCCTTAAATAATAAAAAGGAGAAAATAAAAATGAAGCTATTTGGCCGAAATAATAAAAATGAGGAAAAAGAAGAGTCAAACCAAAAAAGCAAGGAAAATCTAACAAATTCAGGGGAAGATATTGAAAAAAACGAATACACCCAAACTCTGAAAAAAATTGGAAAAGATATGTCCAAAACAATTAAGTTAGATCTCTCAAAGATTAAGGAGGCCCAAACAGCGAGAATTATGGGAGATAAAACTCAGAGAATTGGGGAATCCAAAGAATCTACAATTGTCCAAGAGTTTTGGAACTATTATCAACAATTTAGTTCTGATAATTTACCTTCAGAGGATGAGTATTATGGGGGTGAAGAGGCAGAAATGAAAATTTCAGTTCTAATTAATTTATTTGAGGCTTTATATCTGGAAGAAATATATCCCAATTCTTTTCCCGTTCCAATTATCCAAGAATCGTTTGTTCGAGAAAAAAATCCAACTAAAATATTTATTGTTGGGGATACACATGGGTGCTTCATTGATACGGTAAAATTAATACAATTCTTTAAGGAAGAAATTGAAAAGGGAAAAAGGCACAATTACAAGGTCAAAGTGATTTTCATCGGCGATTTTGTGGATAGAGGACATAGAGACATTCATAACCTCTTATATATTATGGCTTTTAATTTAAAATATAGGAAAAATGTTTTACTCTTACGAGGAAACCACGAAGAAATCTCAATTTGTGCCCATTATGGTTTTGGGCAGAGGGTTATGAAATACTTCTCTCAAATGACCTTTGCTTCTTTTACATATATGTTTAAGGATCTTCCCCTAATAAGCCATTACCATTGCGAAAATGGAAATATTATGTGTTTACATGGAGGTGTCCCAATAATTTTAGAGGATGAAAATGATTATAGCAATTATAAAATACCCCAATTAAATATACATAAATTTAACAACAGGGAAATATATCTGGAGAAGATGGATGATGTCTCTCAACAGATTTTATGGAATGATCCCATTCTCAAATATGATTCCAATTTCCATGAAAAATTCTTTCCAAATAAAAGAGGAGTTGGTTTTACATTTGGAAAAGAGATATATAAAGAGTTCTGTGAAAAGAATCATGTAGATCTTCTGTTTCGTGGCCATCAAGTCTTTTCAGAGGGTTATCATAAACATTTTGAAGGAAAATATGTAACCCTTTTCTCCGCAAGTGATTATGTGAATATGAAAATAGCCTCAAGATTTGCCGAAGTAAGCTCGGATGATATAGAAAACTACAAAATACACCAAATACAAGAATTATCGGGTTGAAAGAGAAATCCATATTTTTCAAAAATTTTTTCCTAATTCAATCCTTTTATAAAAATGAATGAAAGATTTCCAATTTGAACTAAAAGATTTTGATGCGGGAGGGCGTATTGGGGAAATTACCGTAGGGAATAAGAAAATGACCACACCAAATTTATTCCCCGTAGTCCATCCATTTTATAATAAGATCAAACCTAAAAGGATATTTGAGCATTTTGGGGCGGAGGCAGTCTTTACCAATGCCTATATTATTTATAATAAGGAAGAAAAAAGAGAGGAAATAATTAAAAAAGGTATCCATGAGCACCTAGGATTTCCAGGAATAATTGCTACGGATTCTGGTGGTTTTCAAGATTATATGTACTCCGATGATATTGCACTTGAACCCTATAAGATAGAAAGATTCCAAGAAGATATAGGATCGGATTGCCCTGTGATATTAGATATACCAGTTCAAACCACGGATTCATATGAAACAGCGAAAGAAAAAGTTTTT
>CAZEPC010000059.1:0-16190 GCA_964513765.1 uncultured archaeon | reverse complement strand
GTGCTTTTTCTTTCGGGATCTGTGGCAGATCTTGCATGGGTATAGTTTCCGCCTTTCCCGCTTTTGTTATTTCTTTCTCACCCCATTCCTCAAAAAGCCCATCAAGTTCTCCCATAAAACTATCCATATTTTCAACCACGATGGAATCATCTTCGATCTTAAAGCTCAGCTTCTCACCCCACTCAAATAATTTCTGGGTGAGCTGAGTTTGGGTTATTCCCATCATCTCTGCCGCTTGAGATTGCTTGATTCGATTGGAAATTTCCATGATTTTCTTAAACTTTTTTAACAATTCATCTTCTTCAGCCATCATCTCTAATTATATAGATGAGAATAAAAAAGTTTCCCCTTCTTCCTCAAAACTTGAGATGAAAGGAAAACTACCTTCTTTCACGAAAGATGTGATACTTCACATAGTCACTAATAAGAGTATGTCGTATAAGGCTAGTATTTTTTAAAGTCATTAGATAATATAATGATGGGTATATATGAAAAAAAAGTCAAAAAAGATCACCGTTGCCATTGTACTGCTGGTAATTTGTTCGGTTATCTCTATATTTTTACTCTTTGGAACCTTCTATTTACACGGAGTTGCCACCCTTTTCATTCACATTCAATCCGTTCGGATCGCTTTTATCTTGTTTATCCTATTGGGTTTGATTGCGCCCATCGCGATTATCTGGCGGTTTTCAAAAAATGTGAAGAAAGGAAAGATTGAACCGCCCAAACTAAGATGGAAAGTCATTATCATCATTGTGTTAATCCTTCCCATCTCGATGTTTGCGGTGGGTTCCCTATCATCATTTGTGAGATACGGAAACAAGGAACCGGTCTTACTCTTGAGCGAATCAACGGGGACGCATGGGATAAGTAATATGGGCGTGAGTTTCTGGACGGAATCACCCACCACAAATGACCTCGAGTGGGGAATAATGGGCGATTCCGTTGGTGATACGATAGAGGAGTCAGATTCGGCCAAAGAACATTGTTTTATGCTGCGAGATCTATTGCCCGACACTACATATTGGTACCGAATTAATGATGGAGATACCTACAATTTCACCACACCTAATATTGCAGAATCGTTAAATTTTGCTTGTGCGGGAGATCTCCATTTTGGAAAATCCTCAATTAGGAAGGATAAAGTCACGGGGATGTTAGAGAATATTCTCGGAGATGATACCGATTTATTTTTCGGATTGGGAGATTGGGTAAATTCGGGATTTTTGGATTCGCAATGGAATAGCTTCTTTTCCACGTGCTCCCCGTACTTAACACGTATTCCAACAGGATCACTCATCGGGAATCACGATGCCATGTTTAACGGCTACAAAATGTACGAGGATTATTTCTCACCCCAAGGATTGGACATTGAGAACGGAACCGACTTATGGAAACATGTGAAGATGGGAAATGCCCACTTCTTTTTGCTCCATCTTGAGTGGGGGATCGAAAGTTTCAGCGATGAACAAGAATCTTGGCTGATTGATGAACTTAACGCGGTACCGGATGATGAATGGAAGATTGTCATGAGCCATGCACCTTTTTACGCTTCAGGCGGAGATTACTTATTCCATTCGCAAGAAGAAAACATTGAAGGAAACGTGGAGAGTTTGGTTCCCATTTTTGAAGACCAAGGTGTCGATATGGTCTTGTCCGGACACATTCACAGAATGGAGGCAATGGAAAAGAATGGGATCTTCTACGGGATTGCCGGTTCATTCGGCTCAAATGCGTGGGAAATGGACGTTTCGGAACCCGGAGAAAATACCTTATGGATTCAGGATGATACTTTCGGATACATGGACATCACCTTAGAAGGAAATAACGGAACGGTAACATTCGTGGATGATGCCCATAATGAGTTATTTGCGTACAACATCACCTCACTGTAATCCTTTTTTTTTATTTCATTAACAGCTCATGAATTAATTAATTTCCATTCCTTTTCATATATATAAAAAATGCTAATCCAATTGCCAATCTGGATATGAACATTCCAATTATTATAAAGAAATGATTATTTTTTGCTCCTCCTTCTTCACCATCTTTGTATTGTTCATCATCATTAAAAGGATTAGTACCTTCATGATATTCTTCTAAATTTGTATGTCCATCCTCATCTGGATCTTTATCTGCATCATCCCCATTAGGATTCAGCCCGTGGCCGATTTCCCACCTATCATGCATTCCGTCTCTGTCCCAATCAGATTCTATGGTAATTTTAATGCTCGCATAAATAATATTGCCACTTGTATCATTTACTGAAACAACCATAAAGAATTCTCCTGGAAAGAGGGCGGTTGAGTTCGAAATAAGTCCATCTGAATTGATGGTGAAGTTATCAGAGGTCTCCAATCGATATTGATCGATTGCAACATTATCGGATGCATTCACATCATACATTAAATCTTCCCAAAAAGGAGAGTGCTGATCTTCTAATTCCTCATCCCATGTGGGAGATTTCTGGTCGGAATCGTCATGATGAGGATTGGTCTCGATACTATATTCTTCTAAATTGCTAAGCCCGTCCCCATCAGGGTCGTTGTTTGCATCATCAACATTCGGATCGAGACTGTTGTTGATTTCCCATCCATCAGGTGTCCCATCCCCCTCAGTATCTTTCGTTCCCGGATCGGTATTGTAGATATATTCATCTAAATTGCTAAGCCCATCCTCATCTGGATCTTTATCTGCATCATCCCCATTAGGATTCAGCCCGTGGCCGATTTCCCACCTATCATGCATTCCGTCTCTGTCCCAATCAGATTCTATGGTAATTTTAATGCTCGCATAAATAATATTGCCACTTGTATCATTTACTGAAACAACCATAAAGAATTCTCCTGGAAAGAGGGCGGTTGAGTTCGAAATAAGTCCATCTGAATTGATGGTGAAGTTATCAGAGGTCTCCAATCGATATTGATCGATTGCAACATTATCGGATGCATTCACATCATATATAAAATCTTCCCAAAATGGAATATGCTGGTCTTTCAACTCCTCTTCCCAGCCCGGAGGATTCTCATCAATGTTTTTTATTACAGTTATTGTGATTTGTCCATCAAGTATATTTCCGCTGGTATCATTTACATAAATGGTGAATGGATAATCACCTTCTAAAATCGGCCCATTATTACTAACAATCCCATTTTGGTCGATGCTAAAATCCGTTGGATTACTCAACCAATATTGATCAATCTTTACATTATCAGAAGCATTTATATCATAGTTATTATTTCTATTATATTCAAATATTTGATCAATTGGTGTTTCCTCCCAAATAGGCGCAATATCATCGAAAGCTGTAATGATTATGGTGGCAAAAATCTCATATCCTTGAGTATCATTCACAAAAATCTTTAATGGATGGTCTCCGAGTGGAATTTGAGAACTATTTGTTATCAATCCAGTACAATCAATTTGGAAATATGTACTTGAATTCAACCAATATACATCTATTGCTACATCGTCCGTGGCATTCACATTATAAAGAAAAGAATTTGATGCAAGTATAGTTTGAGATTTAGGAACTTCAATCCACTCTGGTTTTGTAATATTTTTAACATCAATAGTTATTATTTTTGAGATTTGATTCCCCCAAGTATCATTTACATAAAGTTTAACATCATATTGGCCGAGTTCAAGGATCGTATTATTTGTAAGTACTCCATTGGTTTTATTTATAATAAAATAAACAGTATCATTAATCCAGTATTCATCAATAACTGTGTTGTCCGATGCATTGATATCATAGGTGTATGTTTCATTTTTATCGATTATTTGGTTTTCGGGTATAGGATTCCATGTAGGTGGGCTCATATCTTGTACTGTAATAATGATCTTTGCATTAATTTGGTTTTTCCCAGTATCTTTGGCATAAACCATAATATGATATTCTCCAGCAGAAATGGGTGTGTTATTGGTAAGAATGCCAGTGAAAGGATTTATGGTAAAGATGCTAGTATCATTAATCCAATATTCATCAATGGCGATATCATCGGTGGCAGAAATCTGATAGGATAAATCTACACCTTCATTAATTATTTGATTTTCAGGTATGGGATTCCAATTGGGTGGTGTAATATCTTCTGCCAATTCAACCAATGGGTAGGGATCTATATCTGATGTTGTTCCATTCAAATAATATGGGCTATCCCAAATTTCTCCATCATTTTGTGCGTCAGGATTTTGAAGCAAATAATCTCCGTAATAATTTCCAACTTCGTCCTTATACCATTGATTATTAATGCAACCAGATTCATAATAAGTTTGATAGTCTTTATTATCAAAAAAATTGTTTTTCCAAAGGATGTTAAGATTTGAACTAGTCGTTCCTGAGCCCATACTAATTCCGTTCTCTAAGTTATTTGAACAATTATTACCAAATACCATGTTGGAGTTGCCTTCATATATGTTGATTCCATCTGAATTTTTAATGAGTACATTACCAGAGATGTTATTGTAATTACTATCATAATCAAGATATATCCCACTGCCATAATCGAGAAAAAGATCACCATGATCCGAACAGTTATTACCCGAAAGTGTGTTATTATTTGAATCTCTAAGTTCAATCCCATTCCCTCTGTTGTTTTTACACTTATTTATAGTGATTGAATTTTTCATAGAATAAGATAAGTATATGCCATCATCAAAGTTTAAGGTACAATAAGTTCCCGAGATTATGTTTTCATCAGAAAAATATAAGGTTAATCCGTTCTCATCATTCAATGAGCAGTTGTTTCCTGAGATGATGTTGTTATCTGAATTATCCAAATAAATCCCATCATATTCATTTGAAGTGCAGTTGTTTCCTGAGATGATGTTATTATCTGAATTATCCAAATAAATCCCATAATGTTCATTTGAAGTGCAGTTGTTTCCTGAGATGGTATTATTCGCTGATTCCAATAGATATATTCCATGGTAGCTGTTCTTTATTTCATTATTATAAATATGCACATTTTCACAATGTTCAATGTAAATACTTTCATAAGTTTCAATGAGATTCCCATAATAGACAATACAATTACGAATAATAAGGTGATGATCTATATATCCAAGATTTATGCCACAATCTGTGGTGGCGTCAATCTCATAATTCTCAATCACATATGGATTTTCTTCAGTACCATTTCCTATCTCGCAAAATTCTGCTAAGTCAGAATTTCCATATATATATATGGGATCGTGGGCTTGTGCTGATAGGGATCTTAGATCCTTATTGTGAGAGAATTTAATCTCTTGCTGGCCAGATTGAAATAATATTAATATTTTGATGTCTATTAAAATGAATATTATGAATAGTAAAAATAACCCAACAGTCCTTTTATTTCTTAGTTTTAATCTCCATATATTCAATGCGTTCAAATTGTTAATTCTGAAGTTTACTTGAATCATTTTGCTTTATAATCCCTTTTAATTCCTCAATTTCCTAAGAGAAAAGTTAGTATCGCAGATATTAGTTTTTTTAATGACTTGTTTATCTTCCTCTTGTGTAATCTTACAGTTATTATTCATTTTTGAATTATAAAAACATTTTGATAGTTCTTATCGCAATTTTAGGATTGGTTTTATTGTTTTTTTTCTTTTTCTAAATTTGAATCTATATCTCCATCAAGATACTTGTCTGTAACTCTTCTTAATCGAGGATCTTAGATGAACGAACTCACTACACTTAATTCAAGGCTTAATTAAATTAGTATTGCAACTCCTTGTATTTGTAAATTTGCTACATTAAATCCAAAATAAGTTCAATTTCCATTTTAAAGTTTTTCATTAAACTAAACAGCTATTCCGATTTTTCCAAGACATTGTTATGAGCTCTTAAAATCTCTTATAAGTCTTAATTGATTTTAAATTTGCAACTCACTCGTTTTCTGAAAAATATTTTTCAAGTTCTCCATATTTGTAGCTCTTTATTTTTGATATGAATTTCGATCTATTATAATATAATTCTTCAATCTTTTTTCTTTCAAATTCTAAATTTTTAAATGTATCTGCTTTTATATAATTTTTATCCCTCAGAAAATTTATTGCTTTTTTTAAATTTCTTCTTTGGATTCTATATTCACTTAATTGAATTCTTAGACTATCAAGCGTGCTTTTCCAAATATTTCCTTTTATCTCTGAGTTAAAGAGGGTAAATAAATAGTCTATCAATCCAATTATTATAATTTTATAATTTGGTTTATCATTGAATAATATCTCTTTTTTAGGATATTTTGGGAGATTAATTCCAGAATCTAGCTCTTTTTTCAAATTAGAATCCCAATTGATTTTTTTGGGATTCAGAGCATTAAGCTCTCCCCCCGCCTCCATAGTCATTAGTATAAAATCCTTCTTAATTCTCTCCAATCGTTCTTTACATTCTTGACTACAATTACAACTCTCTATTGTTGATTTTGGATAGACTATACCTGTATAAAAGTTATTGATCTTAGGATTTTCAATTTCTAATCTTTCTAATACAATTTTCAATTCTTTGATAGAATGTTTTTGATAAGATTTTATTTGTTCTATATCCTCCTCTTCTACTGATGCTCCACCCTTGATTTCGATCAATAATGCTACGGCTAATTCCGGGTTATAAAGGAGGAAATCCACATCATTTTCTTTGTTGGGAAATTTTGGGAATACAATAAATTTATAATTTAGATCTTTAAATGATTTTCTTGAATTTGCCAAAATGGATATTTTTGCTTGAGCAAAGAGATTTAAGTATTTAATTTCTTTTAAATTGGCGTCTACATCAATCAATCTTTACTCCCCTACTTTTTTTCTCTTTCACTTTAATTATTGTGTGAATAATTAGTTTTTTGATTTAATTAAAGTTTTGATAAATCAAAATAAGTTAGATTTAATATATGAATGTATATGGTTTAATTTCGCTATATGATGATTCTACTTTTTTTGATATATTGGTACAGAGATCCTCTATCACATTTGGTCTGCATTTCCCATGGGGATAAATTAAAATTGAATAAGTATCATCTTCCTTTTCAATGGTTATTTGAAGATGTTTTTTGTATTCTTTATCTTGAACCATATACCCATAATCTTCATCGAAATAAAATCCATATTTTTTATTATTTCTCTGTAAAAATGTTGTAAGATATTGATTCAACCGTTCGGGGGTTAGATAATCATCATATTGGCTCTTATCAAACCTCTCTTTTTTTATTTTCATTTTGAGGATATATTCTGATTCTAAAATTTGCCCTATAATCTCCCCATTTTTTCCTATTAATTGAGATGGCTTATTTTTGTATTTCCTAACTTCCTCATACAACTTACTGATATTAATATAATGGTTTTTAAAGTCGGAAATAACCTGAGAAGCATGTTTAAAACCTCCTTTACTCAGATCTCGAACTGCAAAAAAACCATTTATATGGGCATTGATCTGAACCATGGGGCTATTTTTAAGACGAAAATTTATAATAGTGGGTTCCATCGGGAACAATCTTCTGATTTTCTCCAGATCATTCATCGATCCTCCATGAACCGTAAATGTAAGCTTTCTTTTCTTAATGGTCTCATTATTTTCAACCTCATTCCCCAAATCTTTCATTTTTTCTGGTTCTTTAGTCTTTTTAATAAGATTAGATAATTTTATTTTTTGTTGTTTTCCATTATAATTCTTGCTTTGATAATTCTTATTTTTATTTTTATAATTCCTTTCTTGTTTTTTATAACTTTCATTCTCTCTTAAATATTTAGCAGTAAATCCCTCCATTCCCTCTCTATAGGAATGTGTCTTAACAAGCTGTTCTAACTGATTTTGGGTTAGTTCTATCATTTCCAATTCTCTAATTTCGTGTACCAATCTTATATATGTTCGTTTTAGATCTTGGGATTTAATCATTGATAAAACTGTCCAATAAGGGGAATTAACAATAATAACATAATAGAAATTAAGGTTGGAATCAATTTCATGAAATCTTAATATGAAAATGTTCTTTTTTATCTTGTTTATTTCAAAGGCAAATTTTTCCAAATATTTTTGAAAGGTCTTGTTATTTTTCAATCTATCAGTTTCTAAATCTTCC
Source organism: uncultured archaeon (assembly GCA_964513765.1). Classification (GTDB taxonomy): domain Archaea; phylum Asgardarchaeota; class Lokiarchaeia; order Sigyniarchaeales; family Promethearchaeaceae; genus CAZEPC01. Next base: position 8,136 of record CAZEPC010000059.1, on the reverse strand, counting down.
AAACTATCGATAATTTTATTTGGTAAATAATCTCCTTGAGTTCTAGTCATAAGAATCTTTAAATCTGGTATATTTTTTGATTTTTGAACTATGGAGAGATAATAAAAAATAATCTCATTTTCAGAAAGTCCTTTTAATTTTTTAGTATCCTTTTTACCAAAGATCATTTTTATCCCCAATTATTATTCGATTAACAATTGATTTAAACTTATACAAGTAAAAAAATTATTAGAATTTTAATTATGGGGTATTCAAAGCTATTACCAGCCAATCGTTATAAGAAAAAACAAAATTCATTTCCAGTCATCGGTTGAAAAGGATCTTGAATTCTGCCCAAAATATAATGTTTGAGTTTCTTACATCTGGGGGACTGTCCTAATAACCGTCTTTGAAGGGGATAATTTCTACTAAAGTGGGATAGATTGTATATGATAAAATCTCTTAGTTATAATACCCAATAACAAGGTTTACAGACTCTTAAGTATCATCGTCTTCTAGGCCAAGAGGCATCAATATTTTTTATCATTTTTCTTCTTTGTCCTCTAAATCCACATTATCTTTGACCTTCTCCAAGAGTTCGAAATATAATCTCTTGAACAAGGCCAATTCTTTTTTCAATCGATAGATCTCCGCATCCTTTGACACCTCTTGTTCGTATTTATCCCGAAGTTTTTTAATCGTTGAATTCGATACGCTTGATCCGAAAGTTTCTTTCAATTTGTCCTGAATCTCCCTATAGGTGCAGCCTTGCTTTAGTAACTCCATGGCAAAATGGAGTTTCTTTTTCCTCGGTATCACTTAAATGATCTCCTATTCCAATTTGTCCAAAATTTTGTTATGTTTTCTCAAAGTCTTCTGCAAATCTTTATCTATATCCCTTGTGTTTCTTGTCTTGTTTATTTCTTTTTTCTGTGTTCTTACTATTTCTTCGATTAAGCGTTCATTCTTTTTCTTCAGCTTGATGGGCAAGTAGATAAGTTGGAGAAATACCAAGATTACAACAAGGAGAAGTGGCTTATGTAAATATTTTGGAACGTGGGTGTTATGACCGCTGTTTTTAAGAACAATTGGGCTTCCCTCTTCCATCACCCCATAGCTGGTATTGTAGGTTATATAAAAGATATGCTGGTGAAGTTTATTGTAATTTTTAATAGGGGTCCGGGCTTTGTAGATTCCAATATTTGAATCATACGTGAAATTTAACACGAACTTCTCATCATTTTCATCCATATCCACCTTTGAAATATCTGAATATATAGTTACCTTATTCTCCGTACTGTATTCATATATATTAAAAAGAATGACAGAGATGGACAGATTATTGGTAATGATTGTTCCGTTTCTGCTGACATTTAACCAATAATACATATTTCCGTCCCTTTCAAAAATGTCATTATCTTCTCCGAAATTGTTGGCGTTTCTGTCGGTTGTGGTTGTTCGTAATGTTATATCTGCGGGTGCATCAATTATCGGACAATCTCTCGCACGATTCCATTCGATGTTTCGATGATCGTGAAGTGTATAATAAAGCAAGTCGTTTCTAAAAGCTGGTACCGAAAAGGTTATTATGAGTGGCAATAAACACAATAACACCCTGATTTTATCTACATCTCTTAATTTTTTCAATGGTTTATACTCCTTTTGTGTTTTAAATTTCACTCTCTCATCTAATTAAAAACATGAGAAAGATTAAAAAAATATATCTTTAGTAATCTTTGTTCTCCACCCATTCTATGGGATATCGTTAGTGTCCCTTTATTTTGCTTGGCTGATTAAAATTTTGCAGGATTTTGATAAACTTGTATATTTCTCGACCTCTCTTCTGATTTTTCTATTTTTTTCCGTTTTGATTCTTCTTTTTTTCTATTCTCGGTTATTTATTCGGCGTAAATCTCTTTTCATAGGGTAAATTTATGATTCGTGCGGCGTAATTCTCAACCGCATGGTCGTGGGTTACACATACAATAGTTTTGTTTTTCTCGGTTCTAATTTTCTCAAAGAGGGAAAATATTTTCTTTCCGTTCTCTAGATCAAGCTCTCCCGTAGGTTCATCCGCCAAGATGATATCGGGGTCTTTCATGAGGACCGCTGAAATTGCGACCCTCTGTTTTTCACCACCGCTCATTTCTTCTATTTTATGATGGCGTCTATTGTAAATCCCCACATATTCGAGGATCCGATTTGCCCTCGCTTCAATTTCTTCTTCGTCCTCGACCATATCTTTGCCATTCTCCTCTATCTTCACCAAATAGGGTAGCATTGTATTTTCCAAAGCGGTGAGTTCATTAAAAAGATCGAAATGTTGGGATATATATCCTATATGGTTTAAACGAAACTTTCGTCTTTCCTCCAATCCAAGGGTGGAGAGATCCACTATAATTTGAGGGTTTTTGCCGGTTTCTATGTACAGAGAGCCTGATGTGGGCTGGAGTAATCCTGCCAAAAGCTTAATGAGTGTCGTTTTTCCGCACCCAGAAGCCCCCATCACTGCAACGAATTCATGGTCTCTCACCATTAAGGATAAATCTTGAAGTGCGACAACTTCTACATAAGGTGTTTTGAATATATGTAATATTCTTTCAAGCTTGATTTTCGTATTTTCTGGCCAATTTTCTTGTATGTAAAACATTTTTTCATCCTTATTCATCGTCATTCTACTGATTCAGTCCTTCCTTCTCTTAATATTCTTAACATGGTTCAAGTAAAACCAAAAAAAGTATCCCAAAAAGTAGCCGCAAACCATTCCGATTATTATGAAAAACACAGGTTCCAAGACAAATGCATACGGAAAACTCGCAGAGATGGATGAGTCGGACCCACCTCTGAAGGATCCGAATATTCCGTTCAATGGATTGATATAATTTACTTGAAAGAGAAATTGAATTGCCTGATATTTATACATATAATACGTAAGAAACACGGAATAGGCGAGGGTGATGACTAAATATAGGGAGTTTTCCCTCAGCAATGTTTTTAATATTCTTTTCCTCGTTTTATGTTTACTGTAGCCGTAAAGATGCATTTTTTCCGTTTTTTCTCTAAAGGATTCCATCTCGATAGTAAATAGGGAAATTTGGATTATTCCGAAGATTGCAATCAGTATCCATGAGAGATAGTTAATAATCTCCAGGAAGTAAAGATCATCCTCTTTCTGATATTCATAACTCTTCACACTTAAAAACTCCATCATATAATTCTCCACTATTTTAGTTCGGAGGTTTTTTATGTTCGTGCCCTGTTTTACCTTTATAAAAACTGTTTTACGGTAATTATCTCTTTTATATTTTTCTTCATCTAACAGAGATAATTCCCGATTGAAAATGATGAGATTTTCCGACAGATCAATACCAGGCAGATAATCGACAATCCCGACCACTTCAAAGGTTTTTATCGTATTATCTGTTTCGTTTCGATAGAATGTCAGAGGTATTTTTTCCCCGATCTTTATATCCTTTTGGAGGGCGTATTTCGAACTTAAAAGTATATAGCTGCTATTTTGGGCTAGTCGCCCGAAAGATTGTTCAATGTATGTCCTGTCGGAATCACCGTTATCACCGTTATCACCGGAATCAGCGCTTTTGGCAGTATTCATAAAGATTATTTGGTCTTTCTCAATTGTGGATAGATACCCCAAGGGATCCAATGATGCCCCATTAACAACAAATCTCCATATAGAGTCGCTGTCCTCTTCAAAATCATAATACACATCGATATTGGTGGTTATTTCGGTAACATTTTGGATCTCCCCGATATCTGCCATTTTTTCCTTGAATATTCCTTTCTGTGCGGAAGATACATTAGAAAACACCCCGAAATCTCTTTTTACGCATTTCAAATTGGGGCCAAAGGCTGCCCTCGATCTTTCCTGGTCATATTGACGATTCGAGGCGGCTAGGTTGTTAAACGAGAGTGAGATTGATATTAAAATCATGAAGGCCAAGAGGTATCGTTTCCGAAACTTGTGGCTGGTGTGAAAGAGTTTAGAGAATACCGCATCGAATGTTGTCGGGCCGTGTTCGTTTTTTCTCTTCTCGGCCACCCATATTGTAATTTTTTTGGTTACTTTCCATAATAGATAAGGGAAAATAAAAAGGGCGGGATATATGAAAAAGGGTAAAAATCCGACAATTTGATGCCAATTGGAAATAACTACAAAATCATTATAAACGCTCTCGTAAGGAAAAAAATTCTTATTTTCTTGAAGTGTTCGCAAGGGTAAGAACACCGCGAGAGATAATACAAAGAGCGAAAAGCTGATTATGATAAAATAAATAAGGTTTTTCACAATTTTTCTTGTTTTACTCAGAGGAATATACTTATTCATATCATTAATCTCACCATCTTTTTCGCTGGTGAGCGAATTTTCCCAATAATTTGTAGAATATTCCTCTTTTATCGTATTAAAGATGCGGTTATACCGAAATCTATACATGAGGGCATAGGAGATATTTAAGAGGCCGATGAATACTAATTGGATTTCCAGAGAAAAACCAAACAATGTCTTCGGGCTTTTGATCTCCAGAAACCCATAAATGGCAGATTGTAGACCAAAATTCACCGAAAAAGTTAGGAATAGGATTTTATTTAGCTTTACCAGTACGGAAGTGAGAACCCTCGATTTGAGCCTGTGTTCGGTAATACCCTTTGAGTAAAGTTTGTCTAGCTTGTTTTCGATGTCTTCTTTATATACCTTGCTCCTAAACCAATCGGTGATTAAAAGCACTCCTATTAACGAAACAATAAGAACCATATAGATATTCCATAAATAACGGTTCATTTTCTCGATCTCTTGCCCCAAGGGTTGCAAGGGATCGTTAGCCAACTCCCAATTTGAGTATGGCTGTTGTGCTTTGAGCGCTTGATAAATTTTTTGAAAGGTCGAATTTTTAAGGGTTTGAAGGGCTTGAGTGCGCCCGGGAGAGCGGGATACATTTTTGAATATGTTTAATTTCATCCCTATTTTGTGGGTGTTAAAATTGGAGGATATCTGCTCATAAAACTTTTTTCCAGTTTCTAAATTTCCAAGAAATATCCGATTTTTCTCTTTATCGATTTTAAATTGTATTTGGGAGGTGGACCATCCCGAAAAATGTTCACCCTCGTAATAATGTTTAATTTCTTTCTTGAATTGTAGCATCTCATTTATATACGTAGAATCCATGGAATAATCTATCACACCGGTGATGGTTAAATTCCTGGTAAAATTATATGAATTACCGAAAGATCTCAACTCAAAAGTGGTATCGAGGGAGAGGGGCAAATCCAGACCCGGTTGTTCGGTAAAGTTACCGATGAAATTCTCGGTACCGTTAAACCTGATTTGCTGAATTTCGTAATAGGACATCCTATCCACCATGATCTCCCCGTCATTATAAGGAATTGTCCCTTCAACTCTGATGTCCTTCTTTTCGATTAAAAGGTTGATGATATCCTTCAGGTTGTGATAAAATAAACATGTTTTTCGATGGGGTTCTCGCTGACCGACGCACGTTGAATTAAGATTGTAATTAATATGAAGTAATTGCATTCCGTACATATACCGGGAATTGGGTGCAAGCGGCTGGATTTGCTCCAAGGTATTTTCAATGTTTTCTTCATCAAATAATTCGGAGCTTGAGGGGGTATCAATTTCGAAACGAGAACCCAGCAACCCATAATCCTTGCTAATATCTAAGACAATTTGACTTTGAACAATTATAAACGCTTGCGCAAGCAAAAAAAAAGTTATTCCTATCACCTTAAACACTTGTGAGGGGGGCGATATTACTTTTTTGAGCATAGATCTAAGGGTTTTCCTTTTCCTTTTCCTATTCTTTTTACCCTTCTTATTCTTTTTTGGTTGATAATTCCCTTTAACTTGTTGCTTCCCTATTGCTTGATTATTCTCTTTACCTTGTTTAAACTCTTCTGTCTGGTTATTTCCTTTTCCTTTTCTTTTATTCTTACTTCTACCCATTATGTCTTCTTATTAATAGTTAATACTACAAAAATATATAAATGCTACTATTTGCTACACTTAAATATGTATTTTTCGGTTTAATTTTTATGATGTTTGAAGTATAAAGTATTGCTCTATCTATAAAAATAATTTTCAAGGGCTTTTATTCACTTTTTGTATGATAAATATCTTTAAATTGTAAAGATATGATCACATATGGTAGATCAAGTATGGGACGGAAAATCCTATAAAGAACCAAGTACATTAGTGAAGCTTATTGACAATGCCGTAAGTACATTCGGACCCAATAAATTCATGGGAACCCGATTGGATTCGGGAGAATACGAGTGGATTACCTACAGAGATTTTGGTAAGCGTATCCCGGATGTAAGAGGCGGTCTTGCGAAATTAGGCATTAAAGAGTCCGACAAAGTATCGTACATCGGATTTAACAGCGTGGAGTGGGCATTAACCGCCTTTGCAACCTATGGACTGAAAGGCGTGTATGTCCCCATGTACGAAAGGGAAATTGCGCCCACAATTAAATATATCATCAACGATGCGGAAATTAAACTACTGGTGGTAGCGAATCGGGATCTACTGGACAAGGTGCTTTCTGTACTGCCCGAATGCCCCGACCTCCAACAGATCGTACTGGTTGAGGGTACCATTCCTACGGACCTCGATGTACCTGCGTGCAAGTATTCGGAACTCGAGGCCATGGGCACGGATAATCCAACCCCCGCAGCTGAGGTCACACCTCAGGATTTGGCGGTCATTATCTATAACAGCGGAACTACGGGTGCCCCGAAAGGAGTTATGCTTTCTCACGGGAATCTAAGTCAAAACACCATTATGAACCATGAAGATTACTGCAAGGTGAATGAAAACACTAGAGCATTATCCCATTTACCGTGGGCTCATTCCTTCGGGCAAGTGGGTGAGGTGTATCTGGTAACTAACTACGGCGGATCCATGGCCTTTGTGGGCTCCGTAGATACTTTGGCGGATGACATGCAAAAGGTCCACCCCAACTTCTTTATTTCGGTCCCCCGGCTCTATAATAAAATGCACGAGAAAATCATGGCGAGCATCCACGAAAAGGGAGGGCTCATCGAAAAGCTCTTCAATAAGGCAATTGAGTTGGGAAAAGAGGCGTTCTTAACGGGTAAAAAGGGGTTGAAGTTCCGCATTCTGGACAAGATCGTATTACAAAAAGTACGGGATCAACTGGGCATTAAGGATTGGCAGGCGGGAATTTCGGGCAGCGCAAAACTGGATCCCGAGGTCATCATGTTTTTCAACGCGCTGGGTATGAAAATACTGGAAGGATACGGTGCCACCGAAAACTCCCCGGTCATTTCCGCAAACGGACATAAGGCATATCGGGTCGGATCCATCGGCAAACCTATGAATCAATTTACGGTGGAGATCGATACATCCGCCACACCCGACGATAAAGAAGGAGAGATTGTGGTATACGGTCCGTGTGTAATGAAGGGCTACTGGAAAAAGCCCGAAAAGACCGAGCAAGTGATCAACGATGAAGGTGGCCTGAAGACCGGCGATAAGGGCTATTTCGATGAGGACGGATTTCTTTACATCACGGGGCGAATCAAGGAAGAGTATAAATTGGAAAACGGCAAGTACTGCCACCCCGGGGATGTCGAAGAGGCTATTAACCAAATTTCCTTTATTTCAAATTGCATGGTTTATGGAGACGGAAAACCCTTCAATATTTTGGTGGCCACCCCCAATGTGCGCGTCATCGAGGATTATGTAAATGATATGAATATTAACGTGGCAGTGAAAGATTTACTGGTCAACCCCCAAGTGCACGACTTGGTGCTGACCGCCATTCAGAAATCGTTGTACGGCAAGTTTGAACACTATGAAATACCCCGTAAGATCCTGTTTGTGGATGAAGAATGGAACATTGCGAACGGCATGCTCACCCAAACCCTAAAGCTCAAACGCCGAAAGGTTATGGACAAATACGGCGATCAAATTGAGAAACTTTACGAAACTCCCCCGAAAGATTGGGCATAATGAATTGGTCCTGCTATCTTAGGCTTGTTGTATTTAGCATGTGATGTCGGATATAATGAGTTATCGGATATAATGAGTTAGGCATACGATATTGGGGATAGTGAAGTGTATATGGAACTCTCTACCGATTTATTTTTTTTCTCTAGATT
>CAZEPC010000058.1:0-16280 GCA_964513765.1 uncultured archaeon | reverse complement strand
AGGGGATTTTTTGAAAGTCCTCCAGAGATTTTATTTCCTCTAAATTAACCCCAGCTTCATCATACCGTTCTTTAATTTTATCTATATTGTGATAAAGCCGCTTTGCAGACCAAATTCCTTTCTCCAGCTGTATCTTTTTTAACTCCTCTTGGGGAGTTTTTTCGCGTTCTTCGTCAAAGTAATTGTAATCCATATTTTTATCTATTCATCGCAAAATTAATATCTTGTTTTCTGGTGGTTCTAATAATTAAATACCACTATTTTTAGTTACAAAATATGATTCGAGAAAAAATCATATGGAAACTTTTTGGAAAAAAGCTTCTAAGTTACAAAAAGTTAGATTCAGGCGAAATCATCGACACAGGCCTCTTAAATCCTTTAGCTAATAGATTGAACTTAATCGTAATGACAATAACTCAAGCGATTTTTTATCAAAAATATAAGAATCTAGGAAAATGGAGAGGGCATCGGGTTTCTAACACTTTTGCCCCTCCCTCGGGAAGTGGTGCTATGTTTCGTTCTATGGGACAAATCTTAAAGGAAAAAATATTCAGACGCCCATATCCTCTCTCAATGACCTTTGCGGTAACATATAAGTGCCCGTGTAATTGTGTGCATTGTAGTGCGGGAAAACATAAGCAACAAGGATTAAAGGAATTATCAACGAAAGAGGCAATCGATGTAATTGACCAGAGTCAAGATCTTGGAATCACAATTTTAGCTTTTACGGGTGGTGAACCCCTTCTTCGACATGACATATTTGACCTAATTGCCCATGTTGATAAAAGAAAAACGGTGCCTCTTCTATTTACAAATGGCCTCTATTTAAATGAAGAAACTATTGATAAATTGGTTGATGCTGGGCTCTATTCTTTATTTGTAAGTATTGATAGCCCTTATCCAGAAGAACATGACAAGGGAAGAAGAATGCCGGGACTTTTTAATAAAGCAATTCAGGGAATAAAAATGGCGAAAGAAAAGGGTCTTTTTGTTGGCTTTTCCTCCTATGCTAGCAGATCAACCACTAAAAAAGGGATGTATAAAAAAATCTATAAATTGGCCAGAGAAGTAGGTGTCCATAATGTAATGTTATTTGATTACGTTCCAACGGGAAATAAATTGAAGGAGACTAGTGAGATTTTGACAGCATCCCAAAGAGAGGAGATACGTAATTTTTCACAAAAAATATTTAATAACCAGATAATCCCCCCTTTATCTTCGCAATCATGGCAAAACTCGATTGAGGCTTATATTGGAGGGATTGGATGTCTGGCAGCCCACATTCAATATTATATGTCTGCTTATGGAGAAGTATCTCCTTGTGATTTCACCCCACTTTCTTTCGGAAATATCAGAAAGGACCCTTTAAAGAAAATTTGGGGGAGAATGATCAATCATCCCGCCTATAATCATAAATGCAGTTTTTGTAGGATGCAAAACGCCCAGTTTCGGCGCTTATTTATTGATCCAATACCAGAGGATGCCGCTCTTCCTTATGATATCAATGAAGTATTTACTATCAAGAAAGAAAATATAAATGAACACTAGGAAATAGTTCAGGTTGCCATTTAGTCAAGAAAGAAAAAAATGATTGATCAAAATATCTTTTGTTTTTTATTCTTCTGATTCTTTATCATGTACGGTTGCTTCTTGGCTTAAAAGCCGATCTCGGATCGGATCCCAGAATATATTATTGTAGGCTCCTTTTATGTTAATTTCTTTCCAATCCACATCAAGGATCCCTTCTGGACATGCAAATGCACAAGCTCCGCATTTTATACACAAACAATCATCAATATCGAATGGGGATTCTTCCTTGTCCCCCATCTCTTCTGGTTTTCTCACCACGATGGCATCCGTAGGGCAGATCTCCTCGCAATTTCGGCATTCACCGGGACATACTTTTTGATAATATTCTAAAAACTCTTCTTTTTCATCTTTTTGAGGGTAATTTATGCTTATTTCGCCGTCCCAATATACTATTGCATCTCTTTTAATGTGTGAGCATTTTATTTGCCCTCGTTCTAGTTCTGGGAGTGCTTTTTCGGTGACTAATTTTAACTCGTCAGGTGGGACCTTAATCCCATCTCTGTAAAGATGTATGGCATCGAAAGGACAAAAATAGGAGCAGTTGCCGCAATAAACACACTTCTCTTCATCAATCTCACGTACGACTACTTTAGAAATATCTTCCCCTTTGTTTTCTAATATATAATTAGGATTATTTAAAATAATTGCGTCCTTTGGACACACTATGGAACATTGGCCACAACCAGCACACTTCATTCGGTCCAGCATTAGTTCGTGCTTTTCAACCAAGTATTGTTTTCCTACCTTGATTGTGGTTTCATCTTTCTGATTAATTATTCTTGGAAATGTCATTATATACAATATTAAACATGTTATCTTTTAAGATATTTTTTCAGATATTTACAAAAAAGGTAAAAAAAAATATCTGGATTGGCTTAATATTATAGGATAAAAATTGATGAGAGACCAAGGACTCCCTCCTCCAAGATGGAATGTCTCTCCTGGTAAAGTAAAACCTAATAAAGGTCATTTAGTTTTAGTCAAACTTCAAAACATGGGCTTGTTAAAGTTTTTAATTAGCCAAAATGACGATAATTTACATTTACAATCTGGAATTGGACCAGAAATTATTGCAGAATTGCATGGAAATGCAAAACTTATGCGTTGCACCCAATGTGATCGACAATACCCTAAAGAAGGATTATGGGATGAAAAGAAATGGGGAAAAGGATATCGTTCCATGGATTCACAACCCAATCAGCCGGTTTGTCCGGAATGCGGTGGCAGGATCTATAGTTCTATTGTCAATTTTGGTGATCCTCTCCCCCAAAAAGAGCTCCAACAATCCGTGAAACATTCCAAGGAATCGGATGTATTTTTGGTGGTAGGTTACTCTCTTGCAGTCTCCCCCGCCGCGAATATGCCCCTCTATGCGAAAAAAAGCGGGGCTAAAATTATTATTGTCAATAAGCAGCGTACTAATAGAGAAAATATAACAGATATCCGGTTTTTTGAGGGAGCTGGTGAGTCCTTAGGTGCGATTTTGGAAAAAGTGCAAAAAATTACTTCTTAACAAAAAACATTGCTGATAGATTAAAGAAAAGTGCAATTATTACCTATTCACCATTTAATCTTGATTCTTTTTAATTTGATGCTTTTTAGAAATAACCTTGTCGATGCGGGCAATTTGTTTGGCGATTGAGAATATTTTCTTATAAAGTGCTTTTTTGGATTGGAAATTTTCGTAAATTTGTTTTTTATCCATTTGAGCAATAGAACCGGTTTGAACATCAAAACCGATGGGATTCATAATATTTTTAGATTTCACCAGCTGAGATGCGATATTTATTCGATTTGCAATAGGATCACGCCCAGAGGATTCAATTAGTCCCTCTGAGAGGTAATGAAACGAGGATAAAATCTTTTTCAAGGCATAGTGTGCTTTCGGAGAGAGTGTGTTTATTTTGTCTACTACATGATTGTCAAAATATGGCAGTTTCTCTTCTTTTTCTATATGTCCTTTTTCTTGAGCTGTGATGGGTGCTAAAATCTGGTTTGTAAAATGGATGAATCTAAATTCGGTATTCCCGCCCCCCAAAAAGTACCTCCGATCTTTTAAGAATTCTCTGCTGGTTCTTAGTAACTTTTTTAAGAGTACTTCAATCTCCTCACAAACATACCAAATACTTCCGCAAACCAAGAGAGAACCCACTTCTTTCCCTTTGTTTTTCTTGTTGGGGTTATACTTCAGTAAAATTTGAAAATCTCTCCCGATTTTTTCTTTTACAACCGAATTGACTACCGCTATATGCTTTTCCCCTATTTCATCTAAATTTTCAACAGGTGTGACTCCCAAATACTTAGCAAGAAAAGAAAATTCCTCGGGTTTTGCCCTTCTAATGAGTAAAATATTATTCCTCTCGAATAGCCCTTCCAGATACTTTGCTACCCCTTTTTCAGTAATAACCACATTAGGATTTACTTTTTCGATTTTTTTGTAAAGATCTGTAGCATATTGTTTTGAAAAATTATTCAAGGAGGCAACGCCATCGGCTGCAGAAAGTTTAATAGAGTATTCATTTCCTTGAGGTCCCATATTTCCTCCATCGGGCAAGTCAATATAGAGTTTTTGTTTTATAAGCAATACTCTTGGATCATTAATTGCCCCATTTCGTAATAAAGATTCATTTGCGGGCATTTTACCCAAAAAAATACCATTATACAAACGGCTCTCCTTGACGGATGCTCCTGGGACTTTTACCACCTGAAAATGATTTTTTATATCAAACCAAGGTTTGTATAGTCTCTCCCCGATTTTCTCAAGCATTTCTATTATGATATTTATAAGATGTTTGCTATTATTGTCAGAAATCTTTCCAGAAATTATGGAGAAAAGATATTTTTTTAGAAAGCGAAGTTCGTGATCTTGAATTTGAGAGGAGACCTGATTCATTTTTTCCTCCCTTTTTTGATCTTGGTATATTTTTTCCATTTTAAAGGCGGCATTTTGACAGAAAGCATCCCAGCAGATCTCAAGTACTTGAAGTGCATCAAGGATCGGTCTCTTTGGTATTTCTGGCTCCAGTGCGGTTATAATCTGGATGATTGATCCAAGTTGCATATAAAATGTTTTTATTCCATCTCCCTGTTCTTTTTTTAGCACTCTTCCCCAATTGAGGATCAATTTTGCATATTCTGGTTTGAATTGATCGCCTAAGTCATCAATAATGGTTCCACCATCGTTAGATATGATCATGTGATTATTAAAATGTTCGTACAGGACTTTATCCAAACCCTTGGGACCGATAGCGGTCTTGAAAAAATCTGCTAAGAGTATAAGAACTTCATTTATTCTTTCGATGGTGATTGGTTTTTTGTTTTCAGAAAGATTGACTTTCTCCATTTTTTATGAAAAATTAAAAAAGAATTAAAAAACATTTGAAATTTTTACCTCTTAATGGCAAGTGAAGAGACAAAGGAATCTGAAATCTCATTAAGAATCTTAATTACGGGAATTGGCGGACAAGGCGCCATTCGTGCCACTCAGATACTGGGTTGGGCAGCAATCAATCAAGGTTATAAAGTAAGGACTGCTGAAACTCATGGTATGGCACAACGGGGCGGTTCCGTGAATTGTTATATGGGAATTGGTAATGTAAATGGTGTACTATTTCCAAAAGGAATGGCTGATATTGTATTGGCCTTCGAGGAAATCGAAGCAATGCGAAGTTTAGAGTACGCTAATAAGGACACAGTCTTTTTAATGTCTAAAACCCAAGCAGTTCCTCCGGGATTATATTTTAAAAATATCAAATATCCTTCTGAAGAGAAAATTATAAAAACAATTAAAAAAGTGAGTGATAACGTTTTTGCAATCGATGCAAAACAAATTGCAATTGATTCAGGAGAACCAAGAGCGGAAAATGTTGTAATGCTGGCTTATCTCTATTCTACAGGACTTTTACCGATCGATGAGGATATCTTTAAGAAGACAGTATTTAGCTTTGTTCCTAAAAAGGCTTTGGAACCCAATAAAATCGCATTTGAAACCGCATTGAAGAAAGCGAAAGAAAATAAAAAGATTATAGAGAAATTTGCGGCACATTAGAGGATGATAAGAATGAGTAAAGAAAAAAACATCACATTAAGTTCAGATGAAGAAGGAAAAAAGATGAAGGTGCATGGCTATGAGGCGATCGCACGCGGTGCATATGAAGCTGGGGTTGCAGTTGCTGCTGGTTTTCCGGGTATGCCCACTACTGATATTTTAAATTCCTTACAACAAATTAATGATGAAAAAACTGAAAAAGAAAACGGGTATTTTGTCGATATTGAATGGTCAACCAACCAGAAACTGGGATTTGAAGTGGCAATTAGCGGATCTATGTGTAATGCACGTTCATTGGCTGTAATGAAACATATTGGTTTTAATGTGGCAGCGGATGCATTTATGACCTCTTGTTATGCGGGTGCTTTAGGTGGGTTGGTGTTTGTATCAATTGATGATCCATCCATGCATACCAGCGAAAATGAGCAGGACAACCGATATTATGGGTTACATGGACTTGTTCCGATTTTTCAACCTAGTTCTGTGCAAGAAGTAAAAGACATGATCAAATACGCATATGATTTTAGCGAAAAATACGAGACCGTTATTCTTTTCCATACAACCCTTCGCTTAATCCAAGATCAAGGGGAAATATCATTCGGAGATATTCAAAAAATCGACAGAGATTATAGATTCACTGAGGAATATCGTGCCCGATGGACCCATTTACCCTCTAATGCTCGGGTTAATCGGAAAAAACTTATCCAAAGATTAGAAAAGATAAGTGATTTAGCAGAAGATTTTCCCTTTAATCAAATCATCAATGAGGGCCATAAACTTGGGGTGCTTACTTCGGGTATTTGCTATAAATTGACACAGAACAGCTTAGATCAGTTAGACGCGAATGATAAAATTTCTACTTTTAAATTGGGTATGGCTTATCCTTATCCTCGGAAAAAATTAACAAAATTCATGAAGGGATTGGATAAGCTCATTGTTATTGAGGAATTAGAACCCATATTTGAAGAGTATGTGAAATATTTGGCCTTTGATGAAGACATTCCGGTTGAAATCCATGGCAAAGATATTTTCCCCGAAGCTTTTGAATTTACCGAAGATATGATTCAAAAAGTATTGGGTCAATTTATCGAGGGAAAGATTCCGGAAAAATTGAACCCACAAATCCCTGCATTAGATACGGGTGCTGATGATGAAAAAATGCAGCTACAAGAGATATTCTATAAGATGGCAAAAGAGGTGGAGGATGAAAATGAATTCCGCTTTATCTATACTGGAGATTTTGGTTCCGAGAAATTCCATGAAGAAACCCAAGAGATAGTGAACACATTTATCTCACAAGGTGCATCCATTGGATTTGCAAATGGGATTTCGAAGTTAGATGATGGAACGGTTCTCTCATTTTTAAATAATAATAGTTTTTATCATTCGGGTTATTACGGCTTGATAAACGCGGTTTATAATGAAAATGATATGATCATGGTGTTCGTAAATGAGTTGGCCGATTCTGCCCAAGGTCTGGAAAATATTAGGTCATCCAATGCTTCGAAATATCTTAAGAGACAGCCTAAAACCAAAGAAGAGTTTAAGGATATGATTTTCGGTATGGGAGTTCCCGAAGAAAATATATTCTTTACCGAAGTCGAAGAAAATAACATTAAGAAAGCCTTCGAAAAGGCAGCGAAAGCGAGCGGAGTGCGAGTGATTATATCAATTTAAAAAAGTACAAAAAAAAATATTTCTAACACAAAAAAATACAATAAAATAAACCAAAGAGATGAAAAATTATGGCAAAACCATTTATTACATTAAAAGAACCGGGAAAAAGAGGTCTTGCAATCGGTAATGATGCGATTGCACGTGGTGCATATGAAGCGGGTTGTGTGGTAGGTTCCGGTTATCCGGGGACTCCATCATCCGAAATTCTCAAAATGTTTGCATTTACGGCTGTTACCAATAAAGATAAACATATTAATATCGAATGGTCTGTTAATGAGAAGGTAGGGTTTGAGGTGGCCTACGGTGCATCTATGTGCAATGCAAGAGCCTTAGCGACTATGAAACATGTTGGTGTAAATGTGGCCACGGCTTCATTTATATCCGCGTGTTATACTGGGGTCAAAGGTGGAATGGTGCTTTTAACTGCAGATGATCCCACCATGCATTCCTCCCAAAACGAACAAGATAATCGATTTTATGGAAAACAGGCGCTTGTTCCGGTCTTCGAACCATCTACGCCTCAAGAGGCCAAAGATATGATGAAATATGCTTTTGAATTCAGCGAGAAATTTAATACTATTGTACTTTATCGAACTGCAACCCGTTTAAATCATGGGCGTGGCGATTTAACATTAGGGGAAGTCCAAAAGCTTGATAGAGAGTATAAATTTGATAAAAATGAAAAAAATCGGTGGAAAAATATCCCTCAAACCGCCCCAAAAAATAAATTAAAATTGCTAAAACGATTGGATAAAATTGCTGATTTTGCAGAGGAATTTCCGTTCAATCAAATTGAAATGGTTGAGGGGGCAGAGGTCGGACTTATATCTTCCGGTGTTCCCTATGCCCATACATTAGATATTATGAATTTATTGGATATTAGAGATAAAGTGTCAATTTTCAAATTGGGGATGGTATACCCCCTTCCAAGAAAGGCATTAACTGAATTCATGAAGGGCCATAAAAAAATAGTGATTGTTGAAGAGCTGGAGCCAGTTTTAGAACAAGAAATTAAAGCTATCGCTTATGAGGAAGGAATTAAAGTTGAAATGCACGGAAAAGATATATTTCCTCAAATTTTCGAGCTATTTCCCGAAATTATCGGGGAAAAATTGGCAAATCTCCTGGGTGTAGAGAATATTTTCGCAAGGCCAGATAGGTCTGATTTGATGGAGGCTCCTCCAAGACCTCCTGTATTATGTGCGGGATGTGGTCATCGGAATATCTACAAGGCAGTAAAGAAAGTTGAACGCCGCCATAAGATGCGAAATCCCCATTCTTCCGATATCGGATGTTATACTCTGGGTTATTACACTCCACTCAATGCGATAGATTCTTGTATTTGCATGGGCGGATCAACTGGAATGGCAAACGGGATTTCAAAAATGGACAAAAGACATAGTATGGCATTCCTGGGCGATTCAACCTTCTTCCATTCGGGAATTGCGGGTCTTGTGAACGCGGTTTTCAACGAAAATGATATAATCGTGGTTATTATGAACAATGAGTCCACCAGCATGACCGGACACCAACCCCACCCTGGTACGGGAATAAAGATTGATCGAACCCCGGGTCAAAAGATTGATTATGTTGACTTGGCAAGAGGTCTTGGTGTTTCCCCAGATCATATCTTTGTTCCGGATTCTAATGATTTAGACGAATTGGAAACGGCATTCGAGAAAGCTTATTCCCTTCCAGGTGTAAAGGTTTTAATCCCCACCAGTTTGTGCACTTTATTAAAGATGGGACAAGTGAAGAAAGGTAAGATCGAAATCCAAAGGTATGAAGTGCATAATGAGGAATGTTGCGATGGAGAATACTGTTTAAGAACCTATGGGTGTCCCGCGATGAGCAGTCAAGAGGAAGGAGTGATAATTGATACTACTGCATGTGCAGGATGCGGTTTTTGCGCTCAAATCTGTCCAAGATATGCCATTGAGCCTGTAGAAGAGGATAAAAAAGGAACTTCTTCGACCTGATAATTGATCTCTCATTTTACGTCCTATTTTTTTGATTCTATTTTCTGTTGTCTGCATTTTTTAGCTTTTTAATTGTTTTTTTGGGATTAAGGTGGGAAAATTTTTAATTGTTTCTTCACAAAACATAGAGTATTGAACAAATGCTTTTTGGAATGAATTGAAAAAAAGTAGATAAGTTCTCAGAATAAATATTTGAAATTATTGGTGAAATATATGGTAAACTACTGGAAAGAAGATATAGAAACTATGCCAAGAGAAGAGCTCGAAAAATTGCAGTTAAAACGGGCTAAAGGAATGATCAAACGTGCATATGATAAAATTAAGCCTTTGCATGAGCGATATTCCGAAGCGGGATTGACTCCCGATGATTTGAAGGAACTTGATGATTTGGCAAAATTTCCATTAACGCATAAAGACGATTTAAGAGATAATTATCCGTTTGGTTTGTGGGCCGGAAAGAAAGAAGATGCGATTCGGGTTCATGCTTCGTCAGGTACTACGGGGAAGCCTATTGTATGCGGCTACAATAAACATGATGTATATGATGTATTTGCTGAAGTCAACGCAAGATCTTTGGTGGCATGCGGCTTAACGGAAAACGATGTAATTCAAAACGCCTACGGCTATGGTCTTTTCACCGGTGGCCTTGGGATTCATTATGGTGGTGAGATGATGGGGGCGACGGTCATTCCTATTTCTGGAGGAAACACGGACCGTCAATTGATGCTTATGCAAGATTTCGGTTCCACCGCAATTACTTGTACTCCCTCATATATGATTTATTTGGCTGAGGAGATTGTCAATCGCGGGATTGATCCCGATAAAATCAAGCTAAAGGTCGGTATACACGGGGCAGAACCTTGGTCTGAGAAGATGAGAGCAAAAATCGAGGATTTAATGCCTGGTATGAACGCAATTGATATTTATGGTTTAACCGAAATCATTGGACCTGGTGTCTCGGTTAATTGTGATATTAATCGATATGAAGGGCTCCATGTGTGGGAGGATCATTTTCTGCCGGAGGTACTCGATCCTGATAATGATTATGAACGGGTTGCACCTGGAGAAAGAGGTGAAATTGTGTTCTCTACCCTCACCAGAGAGGTTTCTCCCCTACCAAGATATCGGGCTAAGGATATAAGTCGCTTAAACTACGAAAAGTGTAAATGCGGTAGAACTCATGCCCGTCATGATAAAATTACCGGAAGAACAGATGACATGCTCATCATTCATGGGGTAAATGTCTTCCCCAGCCAAATCGAGTCCGTTTTAATGAATTTTGAAGAACTCAGCGGTTACTACCAGATTCTGGTAGATAGAGAAAAGCTGGGATCCTTGGATAGAATAAAGGTCAAAATAGAATTGACCGAAGAGCATTTCTCGGATAAAATCAAAGATTTGGAAGCATTTACCGAAAAAGTGGCAGATAAACTACATTCTACCCTATTAATTCATGCCCACGTTGAATTGGTTGCTCCGGGTACAATTCCTCGAAGTGTAGGGAAGGCGAAAAGAGTCGTTGATTTACGTGGGGATAAAATATAGGTCAAAGATTTTCGGAAAAAAATCTCATATTTTGGGATAAAAATCCCAACAACTTTTTTATATCTAACTCACAAATAATTAAAAAGAATTGATTATCTATATAAAAAAAAGAAGCTGATAAAAAATGATTACACAATTAAGTGTATTTTTGCAAAACAAACCAGGGGAACTTATGAAGGTTACTAAACTCTTGGCAGATGAGAAGATCCAAATAAGAGCCTTAACTGTGGCGGAGACCGCAGATTACGGTATTTTAAGGATTATTGTTGATAAACCAGAAAAATGTTATGAGATTCTAAAATCAAAAAATATATTGGTGGGGAAAACGAATGTTCTGGCTGTTGAAATGGTCGATAAACCCGGGGGCTTAAATGATATTGCCCACACCCTGGGAGAAAATGGATGCAATATTGAGTATCTTTATGCTTTCGTTGCAAAGGAAAGGGCGGTGTTAGTCCTCCAGATCTCAGAATCCCATTTTGAAAAAGCCCAAGATATTTTAGGAGATAATTTAATCCCACCTGAAGAAATATACAATCTTTAAATGTAATTTGAAGCGTATTTATAAATCCCATTTTTGATTTTTTTATTTCTCCCTTTTATATATTCTTTATATCCCAAATTGATGGTAATCCTCAAAACCGATCCAAATGTTCCTAATATTAAGTTTAATCCTTGGTTTGTGAAAAAGTCTGCTATTGGGATTCCTAAGGTCCTGGGTGAACTGATTGAAATATCTCATTGACATATTAACGGAATTAGGATATATGAGATTCGAAATTGATCTTTTTTAGGAGGAATTGTTTATTGCTTTTTTTCCAATAAAAAAGAAAAATTATTTAGGTTAAAAAAAAGAAACTTTAATCATGACCTCACGTATTAAATGTCCAGAGTGTGGTAATGAAAATCCACGAAAGCTTCATGAAAAAGAAGATAAAGACAAAGACCCGTTATATTACTCCATGCAAGGAACTCCGGTTTATCCAACTAAAATTCATTGCGGGGTTTGCGGACACAATTTTCCAAAGCCTAAATAGATGCTTACACCTATTAGCATCAAATTATAATAAGCAAAAGTATTTCACTTATTTTTCCTTTTTCCTTTTTTCCGCTTTTTATTCCAATCTAAAGAAACTTTGATTTGAAAGAACTTATTTTAAATAGTACTCCAATAATTCTGAGGGATTAAATATTCCATCTTCGGTGATTATGCCAGTCGACAATTCCATTGGGGTCGGATCAAAAGCATAATTCAAGCATTCTACATTCTTGGGAACAATGGGCTTATTTTTCAGTCTTCCCCGGAGAAGTGCTACTTCAAACCAGCCGTCACATTGTTCAATCTCGACATCTTTTTCTCTCTTATCCAGACCGAGAGTGATCTTGGGTGCTGCTACGTAAAATGGAATATTGTGGTATTTTGCAGTAATGGCCACCATATATGTTCCGATTTTATTAAAAACGGCGTTTTGAACAATCCGATCCGCCCCAACGATTACTTTTTGGATTTTACCTAATTTCATCATTAGACCTGCAGTATTATCACATTCTACTTTTACGGGAATATTATCAAATTGAAGTTCAAAGGCAGTGATTCTGGCGCCTTGGAGTCTGGGGCGGGTTTCATCAGCAATCACTTGAATGTTCTTGTTTCCTTTTTTCACTGCCCACCGAATGACGGAAAGAGCGGTTCCGTGTTGAAAAGTACCTAAACTACCCGCATTACAATGGGTTAGTACTGAATCCCCATCTTCGAGGATTTTGGCTCCTTGCTTTCCAATCGCCAAATTAGTATCCACATCTTCTTGCCACATTTCTTTTGCTTCTGCCAGGAGTCTTTCCGCGATGACTTTTGGCTCTCTCTTTTTTCTTTTTAATTCTTCTAAAATTGAATATATTCTATTTAATGAATGGAATAAATTAACCGCAGTAGGCCTGGTGGTTTGTAATTTTTCTTTTGCTTGGTTCATTTTTCGGAAAAAATTTTTTGGCGGTAACTCCTGATGCTTAATTGCAGCCAAAACCATACCCATTGCAGCAGTAACACCAATGGCAGGAGCTCCTCTCACATTCATGTTGTTGATGGCATCTATTGATAAAATAGAGTTAGCTTAAAAATAACTTTTGGATTTGGAAAAAGAAAGAAAGAAAAGAGTAAAAAAATACAAGAGATGGCTAATAACCCCTCATCAATACTATCCCCAGAGTCTAAGGTTATGAGGAAAAATTATAACATTAACTAATTTTCAAGATTTGAGGTCATTATTTATCCGTTGCATCCATCTTCATTAAAGTTAAGCCAATAATAATCAATAAATTTGTGATAAAATTCAATCCCTTTCTCAGATATTTCAAAGAAAATATGGAAATCTTTCGCCTCGGAGAGGTCTCTTTCTATTATCAAATCTTCCTCCTCAAGCGAATCCAAGACTCGTTTTGAATCATAATATTGGCGTGATGTTTTTTTATAAAAATAACTTGCAGGTATTACTCCCTCTTTACAAATCTTATTCCTCTTCAAACAGTTATAACATTCAATGTCTATGTTCTCCAGATCACAGAAATCTCCTTGAACCTTTCTCTGGTACAACCAAGATAAAAAGAGGAATTGTCTGAATGTGAGGAGATCTGGTATGTCTTGTTCTTTTTGTGATGTCATTATTTTTACTTGCTCCTAATTGTTTTTTAGACCTAAAGAGTTTTAAATGCTTCAAAATGATGGTGAAGATTTAACTATTAGACCTAATTTTATGGCAAATGGAATTTTGTTAATGATAGAAAATCTACCATCCAAAAGATTCTTTTTACTACAAAAGTATTTTGGGAAAATTCCCCTAAAAGAGTTACGATTTCTTTCTTACTTTTTTAGCTAGAAAGAAGCAATTAGAGTTTTCAATGATAGATTTTCTACCATAAAACACATCAAAAAAAAGTTTGAATGTCTCTTTTAGATTGAAATGATACTTCATTTATGTGTGAGGGTAATGGAAGTAAGTAGAACTCTTATAAAAAAGTTGAAAGATATAATTAGAGTCAAATATAAAAGAAAAAATCGAAAAAGAGAACTAAAAATAGTTCGATGGGATAATATTTTATCATAAAAAAATTAAAAAAAGATAAATTCTTTTTTTTTTCTCTAAGAAACTGCTCTCTTTCTCAATTCATCCGTAAGAACCATCTTGCCAATTTTCTTAGTCACTTTTCTGGTTGCCAGCCAAATTGCCCCTAAACTGAGCAGAAAGACCAGAGGCCAAGTGTACCATGGAATTGAAATAGGCATATAGAATCTATCTCCGATCATATAGTCCATACTCCACCAATAAAAGAAATAACCGACCGGAATTGTGACAAAAAGGGAGAATATACTGAGCAGCGCGTTTTCCCGAAATATCATTTGTTTCATGAACTTCAGTTCTGTCCCCATAGCCTTGAAGGCCAAAAAGTCCTTTTCACGGCTCACAAATCCCATATACATTGTTGAAAAGCTGAAAAGAATCCCAATACCTATGCCTATTACTATAAACAGAACGAGGACCCCCATCAATGTCTGCATCAAATTCATGATCGCGGATTGTGATTGTTCTGAATCGTTCCATTGGGCGATAGGGAATTGGGCATTGAATTCGGATCTCAATTGGGTGAGATTGGTATCCGCCTTCACATTTAAAAGTACCCCATTTACAAAATTCTCGGGTATCCCAAAATATTCTGTTGTGTTAAGATCATAGAAGGCATCTAACGTCCAAAGGGCCGAAAAATCTATTAATTCTCCCACCAAACCACCAACCTCTACACTGTGATTGGAAAGTGTGCCGATCTTAATTTCTTCTCCGACTTTGATTTCGTTTTCACCTGCAATCCCATTTCCCAATAATAGCGTGTTATTCGTCATCTGCTCCTTATTTTGGAGATCTCCTTCGATAACATTAAATTCTCTTAAAGTAGAATTTTCTTGATAGCATTTCAGTTCCATCCAGCTCACAAACTCGCCATCGGCCGAAAGCTTGGTATAAATGGAAACGTACCGCTCATATTGTTCGATTTCTTCTCCTTCCCTATTCTCTATAAAGTTATTTAAAGACGAAATCGGCACGGGATTTTGGAATTTCACCTCTAAATCTGCCTTGTTATACTTTTCAAAATTCTCATTTAACCCGCTGTACATGTTGGCCACCATTGCAACGGAGTTAATAAGTATTATCATTGATGTAGTTATTGCCAAGATGCTGATCGCACTTTTCTTTTTCCGTAAAAAGATCTCACGTAAAGAAACCTTCATGTGGATATTATTGAATGCCGGAATCCACCCGAATATTTTTTCCGAGAGTCCTGGTTTTGTTACGGTAATTCGATTGAAAAAGGCCGACATTGCCTCTCGGGGAGTAATATTGGTCACGGGTAGGGCACTGAGGATAGAAAATGTACCGCAAATTGCCAAAGTGGCCACCGTGCCTATAATATATTCGCTCCAAGCGATCGGATACAAGAAATAAGGGACTCTATACACCCAGACAACCATTTTTGTTAGTCCAATACTCATTCCATAACCCAATGGCCATCCAATCAAAATTCCTATCCCCGCTAAAACCAATGTGATTTTTCCATAATGGAGCAGAATTTGTTTGCGCTTCGATCCCATGCTCATAAAGAGCCCTATATTCCTTCTCTGCGATTGGACTATTCTACTTAGTGTGTTAAAAATTGCAACTGCACAAACGATGAGTCCAATTATCCCAAAAATGGTTCCGAGCTTATCAATCGATCCGGCATCTGCATCAAACATCTGCCGGTCTATTGTTTCATCAAAGAGGGTAAATTGCATCGAACTCACATCAATACCGTCTTGGTTAAGGTGGGTTGTTATGGCGTCTGCCGCATCCAAGGTCATGTCCTCATTTAATCGGTCATCGACGGTAAAGAGAAGCTGATTCACCACAGGTAAGCCTTGAAAGACAAGATCTTGTGCTAAATCCAAATCTATCCATATAACCGCCATTTGTCCCATAAGTGCCATTTGAGAGTTTGGGTCCACGACATATAGAAAATCGGTATCTTGACCAACTGCCTTCACCTTAAATTCTTTTTGCTGATCATTAAAATTTACCGTTACATTTTCATCAAGGCTCAAATCTTGACCTAGTAAATCTCCGGCAAATCTGGTTTCCATGATGCAATGGGGATTTCCTTCAAGAAAATCCTCATCCGTCTCAATTCCTTCGGAAGTCTGTTCGATATTTAATTGATTCAAAGTGTTAGGATATTCTATTCCAATGACGATTGCCGGAAATGCCTCTCCATTATATTGCAAATCCGTTTGGTAAAGTATCCGTCCCTCTGTTCTATTTATATTGTTTTCTTGGAGAAAATCATTATCCTGTTGAAGATGGGTGATGTTTTGCTCCACAATTGGGGATGAGAAGGTAAATCTTCCATCTGCCACA
>CAZEPC010000057.1:0-16348 GCA_964513765.1 uncultured archaeon | reverse complement strand
AAATATAGATAGTATTTACGATGCGGATGAAATTCAGATTCTCACCAGAGATATAAATGGATTCACCCCTTTAGCCGAGAATCTCGCAAAGGAAGTGAAAGGTGTGGCCGATGCACTGGGATATAAGACCAGATTATTTCCCTTTAAATTCTTTGGTGGTGGGACTGATAGCGGTGCGTACGCTCGTGCGGGAGTCGATAGTACCACGATTATTGGGATGTCTACGGATACCTTCCGTGATGGTCTCTACTATCATACTGTAGATGATACCGTTGAACACATAGAGCCAGAATCAGTTGAGATGTGTTTGGACATTTTGGCAAATTATGTGGCGAAGAAAGAAAAAGAACTTCAAGAAAAATATGATTAGGTTGTTGGTAGATATTTGATTAGGGGTTTTGATTTTTTATCTTATAATTTTTTTATTTTATAAAAATATTAAAAATCTTCACAATAATATTGTTTCTCATCCCAATTTTTATCAGAAATACATTCTCCAGGCTGTAAAGAAAGGATCTCTATATCCGAAATCTCAGATGTGAATTGTTTTTTAAATTCATCCAATTCCTTCATACGATTATGCATGGGGATCATGATTTTGGGATGGATGAACTTAGTGGCCCTAATTGCGGCTTCGGGGTTCATGGTAAATGTTCCCCCAATTGGTAATAGCGCAAAATCAAGGTTTTTTTTGCGTAATTTCTTCATTTCGGGGATTACGTCTGTATCGCCCGCGTGATAAATTTTATGTTTCTCGTTGGAAATGATATATCCGCACAGATCTTTCTTCTTTCTGTGAAATTTAATCAATCCCCATAGTAATCCATCGGTATTGTACATTGGAAATCCTTGGATATGGATCCCTTCGATTTTAATTTCCTCAAATGGCTCTATTCCTATGGTATTTGCTTTTCTTTTCCACCTTCTCCGTATCCTCCCCACCTTTTTGGGATAAATTATGGTGGTGGTATCTTTTAGAATATGCTTTGTGGCGGTTCTTGCATTATGATCGAAATGTCCGTGGGTTATGAGGATTATATCTGCTTTTTGCATATTCTCTGGAATTCCATAAGGATCAATCCAAATGTATTTCCCATTCAACTTAAGAAGGAAACAAGATTGCTTGATTCGCATTATTTCCATAATTATAAATAAGGGCGTCGAATTTAAAATAATTTTTCACATATGTTTACTTTCTAGAAAATGGAATTCATTAAACATGGAAGAAATTAGCGAAAAACAGGGAGAATTTAGCGATCTTTATATTCATTCTCAAGATGATGTAAAACAAGCTTCTATCGTCTTTCAGAATGCATTTATTGACAATCCCATGTTTAAGTATCTTCTCCCAGAGAGAAAAAGCAGGCAAGATAAACTCCGATTTGTATTTGAATATATGATAAAATACGGGCTTAGGTATGGGGTAGTGTACTCTCCTACAGAGAATATGAAGGCAATTGCGATTTGGATATCGGGGGATTATGTGAATGAAACATTCTGGAGGCAAATACGGGCCGGTGGTTTGAAAACCATTTGGAAATTGGGCATAAAATTCCTCAAAAAACAGATTTCTCTTTTTGAATACACGGAAAGGACTTATAAATCTGCCTTGGAACAAATAGTAGGAAAGCATATTTATCTCTATTCTATTTGTGTTTCTCCGGAATCACAAGGAAAAGGGCTGGCTACCCAGCTTCTCACTCCAATGCTAAATTTTTCTCAGAGAAATGCAATTCCTATTTATTTGGAAACGGCCAAAAATGATAACATCCCATTATATGAGCATTTTGGCTTTCAAATCTATGCCAAAGATAAGATTAAGGGGACTCCTTATACTAATTACGGAATGCTGAGGATCCCAAAAAAATAAAATCAATAATTCTTCTTCTTATTGAATTGAAAAAAAAATTGGGTTGTTGAGAGGTTTTGCTTTCGTTTTTGACTCTTATAACCCGCCCAGTTTCCCGCCGTTAATCGGAATGATACATCCGTTCATAAAATATCCTCCCTCGCTGCACAAGAAGCAAACAGGATCGCTCACATAGGAGGTTTTTCCGATACCGAACGGGATTCGGTTTTCGTAATATTTTTTGAATTTTCCCTCTTGTTTTTCCAGTAGATCTCCAATGATCGGAGTTTCTATAAGTGTCGGCTTCACAGCATGTACTCGAACATTATATTTCTTAAGCTCCTTTGCCGCAGTTTTAGTAATTCCAATGACTCCTGCTTTGCTGGCGGAATACGCGACTTGTCCCACATTTCCATCGGCAGCCATAGATGCTATATTCACTATTACTTTTGCGGGATTTTCCAAGGTAGGAATATATTTTTCTCCTTGTTCCTTGGCTTTTGCCCTCGATTTATTTACCCATTTCGTTGCTACCGCTTGTGTGCAGATTGCCACTCCTTTCAAGTTTACATTTATTGTTGAATCCCATTTATCCTCTTCAAACCTGGATATCAAGAAATCACGTAAAATTCCCGCACAATTAATGAGAAAATCAATTTCACCCAATTTTTCATAGGTCTTATCCACTGCTTCTTCAACAGTTTCTTTATTGGAAACCGAACCGCTAAAAAATTCTGCGTTTCCGTTCCCAGCTTCTTTAACTTCTGCCAGTGTTTGAATTCCTAATTCCTTATTCAAGTCGAATATCGCCACAGATGCACCATTTGATGCCATATCGAGTGCGATCTTTCTTCCAATGCCGGAGGCTCCTCCGGTGATGAATGCTACTTTTCCTTCAAAATTCCATTTCATTTAAAATGACTCCCAATATTATTTTGGCTTTAAAATAAAAAAGCTTTAGAAATTTTATAGCTTTTCGAGATATTCGATAAGCCCTTCGGGATCGTTGGTAATAATACCATCTACTCCACTTTTAACCAGATTTTCCCACGCAGATACCCGATCCACGGTCCAAGGATTGACTAAAATATCGAATTTATGGGCAATTTTACAAAACTTTTCGTTCACATATCGGTGATAGGGATGAACTGCATCTGCTTTAATTCGGTAGGCTTTTTTAATAAAAGTTTTTTTTAAAAAGACGGCTTTTACCGCCGACATTCCGCTGGGTTCCAGCGTTGCACATAAAATATCGGGGTTAATCTTTTTTGAGTCCATCATCTCTTTGTGTTTGAAAGAAGATAAAAGGACCTCATCTTCCATCTCATTTTCGGCGATTAGGTCTAAAACTTTTTGGGCCATGTTTTCCGCCTTGATTTCTATTTGGACCCCTATTTTTCCTTTACATAAATCAAATACCTCTTGAAGTGTTGGGATTTTCTCCCCTTCCCCCATATCTACTTGTTTAAGTGTTTTTAGTGCGGTTTCCTCGATTTTGAACCCTTTATCTCCTGTGCGAATAGTATTTCCATCATGAATAACCACTATCTCATCGTCTTTGGTTAATCTGACATCCAATTCCACGTAATCCGCACCCGCATCAATAGCCTTTTTGAATGAAAGAAGGGTATTTTCGGGATATTTTTTATTATATCCTCTGTGTGCGATCACAGAGACTTGATGTTTCCTTTTCATTGTGCCCATATTATTTTTTATATATGCTCTCTTTTATTTTTTATGAGTCTTTCTCTAATTTTTGCACTACCTACATGGCAAAACTGGCTGATGGGGTTCTTTATTTGGGTGGTAGCGGTCGGATTTCTGGCCCTTATCTCTTATTTAATAACATCCGCTAAATCCGAAGCATTGAGGGGGAACATTCCCGATCAAGCCTTCACTTATTCCTATAGGCCTGATTTTATCCCTGAAAATGCCTTTCTTCTGGATACCCATTCCCATACTATTGCTTCTGATGGTTGGATGACTCCAGAACAGAATATAAAATGGCATATCGCCAACGGTTTTAATGCTTTTGTTATCACAGATCATAATACCTCTGAAAGTAATCCCCCATCCATGCAATTACAAGAAAAATATCCTGATATTCTTATCATCCCGGGTTACGAATGGACAAATCCGCGAGTACATATTAATATTTTAGGGGTTGAAAGTTTTACGAAACCAAGTAAAAGAAATCCTTCGGATGAGGAGATCCGGAATATTATTAAAAAAGGAAAAGAAATGGGCGGGATAGTCCAATTAGATCATTATACTTGGACCCAAGATCGGCCCGAACAGAGGAGCGGTGACTTTGTGCACCCTTCCCGAAAAGATTTGATTGAATGGGGTGTTGATGGATTTGAAATTAACAACGAAATGCGTTGGTATGATCCAAAAACCGTGCATCTCCTTAATAGATGGAAGAATGATGGTGTTATTGATCGTGATATATATATGGCCACCGGTACCGATGTGCATAATCCACTGAGGGAATGGTGCACTGCCTGGACCGAGATACTACTCACTCCCGAAGAGAGGAAGGATGTTTCTTGGGCTGTGGTGAAAAGGGCTTTAAAAGAAGGAAGAACTAGAATCTGGGTGGATCATGATTATCGAAAGCCGCCCGAATCCTTATATGATAAAAATGAAGGAAGTACGAAAAAAAAGAATTTATTTGCACCATTTTACGGTATAGTTCATGGTCTTTTGTATGTGCCAGGGGGAGTAAAAGGGATAATTAGTTATATTGCTTGGTTTTTGCTTGCTTATTTTCCTATCAGAGGTATCTTTGAACTTATCTTCCTAATTTAAGCGCTTTTTCATAAATATGATGTTAAATACTTGCATTTTCCTTTTTTTCGTGTAATTTTTATGTTATTTGTATTTTTGTTAGATATTATGGCTAAAAAGAAAAAAACTGCAGTAGTAATTGGATATGGTGGAATGGGTTCTCATTGGGGCCGTTCCATCACTAAACATCCTGATTGGGATTTAATTGGGGCAATAGATACGGATACCGAATTATTGGAAAATATTCATTCGATCTCTAAGGGCGTACTTGATGATGATCAAATCGCAACCAGCATTGAAGAATTTTCACGATTTGTGGAAAAGCCCGATATGGCGGTGGTGGCCACTCCTATTTACAGCCACCATTCTATTGTGAGGGAGACGATGAATTTGGGGATACACGTGATTTGCGAAAAAAACATGGCATCTACAATATATCAAGGAAGGCAAATGGTGCAAAAAGCCTTAGATCACCCCGAATTGATGACAGCTGTAGATACCCAACGCCGATACAGTACTAGGGCTTGGACCGCAAAAAAATTCTTTCTGCAGGGGGATGAAGAGGCTAAGGATGTTTCAATTGGTAAATTAGGGATGATCAAATTTGATGATAACAGCTATCGCGGAGAGAAAAGATGGGGATGGCGTCGTTTCTTGCAAGAAATCTATCTTGAAGATATGTCTGTACATTGGTTTGATATGTTGAGGTATGTTACCGGTATGGATATCATTCAAGTAAAAGCAGATACTTTTATGCCCCGATATTCAGATTGGCACGGTTCCAGCGAAGTATTTGTGCAATTTGCCATGGCAGCACCTGAAAATTATAATCATAGGCATGAATGGGTCTGGTGCCAGTTATACGGGGGTTGGCAGAGAAGAGGTCCAACAGGCAAAACTGTGAAGTTCTTTGGTGCAGATGGTCAAGCAGAACTCTCGGGATGGGGCATCGAATGTAAGCTCTATACCGATCCGAACGATTCGCGTAAATTCGAAAAGAATGGCTATTTGCCCAAACACGATATCGAGAACTTGGGGACTAATTACGAAAAGCACGGCATAATTTTAGAGTATTTTAGCCAGGGTATTGAAGATGGCGAAACTGAATGCGGCTTGAATTTTAAGGAGGCTTTTAAGTCTTTTGCAGTTGCTATGGCGGCTAAAGAAAGTTCAAGGACAGGAAAGGCAGTGTGGGTTCCGAAATATTGGAAAGATATTCCTTGGTATGAGGATAATCCATCTAGATTCTACTAAATCGAATAAAGATGCGAATGGAATATAAATATATACCAAAAACCCATTTCATCTAAACCAAAGATTTCTTTTTTTATGTTTCTTTTCTATATATTATACAATCTATTTCCTTTGTGGAGTAAAAAACTCAAAACATGAATTTTAAAGATTTGGTTGTTGATTGGTGCAAATTATGAAAAAAATAGTTGTCTATACGGATGGTGCTTGTTCTGGAAATCAATATAAAAAAAATGTGGGTGGTTGGGGGGCAATAATTTTGGATGATTCCCAAAAAGTATTGAAAAAGATTTCGGGGAAGGCAAAAAACACCTCTAATAATAAGATGGAACTCACAGCGGTAATCAAGGCTCTTCAATATATTAAGGAATCTATTTATGATAAAGAACAACAAACATCCTTAGAGATCAATCTCTACTCCGATTCGGCCTATATTGTGAATTGTTTTAAGAAGAAATGGATTGATAAATGGCAGAGGAATGGCTGGAGAACGAGCTCGGGAAAACCTGTGAAAAATAAAAAATATTGGGTTGCTCTGCTCAATTGGATGGAGCGCCCTTATTTCAATGTGAATATCAAAAAAGTTGAGGCACACGCAGGTCATAAGTACAATGAAATCGCAGATCGTTTGGCGGTTCAAGCAATGAAATGAAAAGAAAGAAATGACATAATCTTAAATAATATACTTTTGATGCTTTTTTCGAATACGCATTTTTCCATCGGGAAAAAAATTTAAAATCGCCAATGATGTTCTATTTCCCACATCTTCTCCAATTAATTCTATTCTTTCCCTCTTTAATGTCTTTCGGGCCGATAATACATTTCTCCAACCTAAATCTGAATCATCATTGAACATTTTGCCGCCCCCCACAATTTTACATTTCAAATCCACTCTTCTATTTCCCCTTCTCTTCAATCTTCCCACCATCACTTTGATTGCCATGTCCGTAAATTTGGCATTTTTTCTAAACAAACCTTTCTCTGGGTGCTCAACCGTTTTTTCTCCCTGATAAGGCGCAGTGGTGTGGGCCATAAAATAATTTTTCCGTTTTTCATTATAAATATAGATTCCCAAACAAGGACCTAGCCCTAATAAATGATATTTGGTCGGATCACGGGTGAAAATCATCTCGCCCATCTTGATCAGTTTTTTAGCCCTTTTTCCGAATATCTTGTTTGTAATTTTTGTGGGATCTGTAAATTGCATATATATTCATAATGATTTTTCTTTCCTAAATGATTTTTGCATCGTTTTTGGGAATCGAACCCCATATTTTTGGTTGCTTTTTCCCGTTTTTCCTACAAGAAAAAGAAAAATATAAATTTTCAAATGTTGAAGGGTTATATAGGAAATTGTCAGTTCAAGAGAAAAATAATCAAAACGGGAATCAAAACAGCAATACTCCATTTTCCATTCAATTCATTAATTATCCACAGACCCTACTTAAAGGTTCTAATTCTTATACCTTTCAATTTAATATCACGAATCACCGAACCAGCCCTGAAACTTATGAGATCGATTTTTCCAGCGATGATTTTAAGCTGTCCAATCATGAATCATTTAAAGCTGGGATAGAACTCGGGAATGCTGAAACCAAGCAAATTACTTTAAATGCTCAACCTAAGAAAGATGGGCTCTCACGCCTTAATGTAAAATCGTTATGGCAAAAAAAAGTGCAATATACCGAGATGGTTTGGAAAGTCCGAAATCAAGTAGAAAAAGATTTGATTGATAATATTTTATCCCAGAGCAATGTAATTCCCTCAGATTTGGACAATTACCGTTCTCAATTACCACAAAAGATTGATACAGGTGATGTCCCACAGATATCCAAAGAGGAAGCAAAAAAAAAGGTTGAAGAACTAAATACTTTATCCCAAAAAGCTCAAAGTGGAAACGGTCAAAATATATCATCTCCAAGCGAAATCCAAGAACAAGGATTTGGGGAAAAACGGCCAGGGCAAGAGGATAGTCTGGGCGATGATGGTGGCAGCCTTAATGAAGGGACTGCTAATGAAGTAGGCCCTAATGAAAGAAGTGCCAATGAAAGAAGTGCTAATGAAGTAGGTCCTAGTGAAGGAAGTGCTAATGTCAAAAATGTCCAAAAACCCGCCCTTACAGACGCACAGAAAGATGGAAAACTTTTAGAGATTGCACGCGGGGTATTCATGGAAGATTCGGAATATGGTTTTAAAGTACTCTCGCAAATAAAAAATGAGGAGACCCGCAATACTTGGCTGGAGCATATGATTCCTACCGGTATTTTGTTAGATTATCAATCCACTCTCTCTGTAGTCATGGACATGGATGATGAAAAAAAAAATAAATATTTTGAGATGCTTGCCTACGCGACCGGTCCGGTTAATCCAAATGATGCTATAATGATAGCTTTGAATCTCGAAGATGTGGAAAAGCGAGATCAAATCATAAAAGATATTTTATTTAAGGCTTTAGATACTAACCCAGATATTGCATTTAATGCCATATACCAAATCAATAATGAAAAATTTCAAAGAAAGGTGCTTTTCGAGCTTATCAAGCGTACTTCTGCAATTGATAAAGAAAAAGCAATCAATTCTCTCAAAAGCTTAATTGATAATATCCTTTCTGGAGCAAATCAAGAATTTATTAAAAATTGTATGATTTTTCTGGCTCACCTCACAAGTCCCCAATCGGTATATGATTTAATCGAAAAATTTGATGATAGTCAAAAAAAAATAATTCAAGATCAATTGAAAGAACATCTTAAAGTCCAAGTGGAAGAAACGAGGACAAAAATTGTACCCGAAGTAGTGACAAACACTTTCTTTCAAATCCCGACTATTGTGAATGATATAACTAAATCTATCGAGGATCTAATCGAAAAAGGTGGAATGATTAGTCCCAATCTCTTAGCAAACTCCCATCAAACAGATATATTGATTGTGGCACCTTTTAAATATAATTTTCCCGTTGGTATGAGCTTTTTCCAATCCTACCTTCAAATTCTTCAAGAAAGGCAGAAAATATTTTCTTATATTGTATATCCCTCAGAGGATCTCACAAATCAGGTCGAAAAGGACCATCTATTCCGGATAATTACTGATTTAATACGGAAAAACTCAAATGTACTGAGAATACCCACCAAAGTTATTTTATTTGATTTAATCCCCTATCTAAGTAAACCAACCGTATTATTGGGGAACGGAAAAGAAGATAACACCGAAGGAATTCAACAATTGGAAAGATCATTGGATGGGGTACTACAAGATCATGCAAATATAAAAATTAACAACACTTCATTTATTCGAGGGCAATTATTAAATGAGATAAAAAGCAAACTATCAAATAAGAAATTTCAAATTCAAAATATTATACTCACTTATAATTTTCTTAACCAATTTCCTCTATTGAAAGCATTCTTCAATGGATTATTGGGATAGAGAACAAATTTTTATTCATTATTTTTTTAAAAACAAATGAAAAGATATAAAAAATAAAAGGTTTTCAAAATGGCACGAAGAAAAAAGAATAAATCATTACCAGATACATTTGGTACATTTTTGGACAAAAAACAAAAAAAGAACAAAGCTGAGGATAAAGAAGCAAAAAAGAATAGTCTTTTAGGGGCACTCAGCGGATGTTCTGATACAAACTCTGCATCAGAATCCGGATCCTCCCGATCGGGAGGTTTATCGGCATTACCAAAGAAAGAAAATGCAGCTACTTCCAGTACAAGTGGGAATGCATCAGTATCTAAGCCATCAATTTCTACAACAGAACGTAAGGATGTTTTTTCATGTGAAGATAGCCAAACAGCTTATGAAGATGAACGAACTTGGCAGGAAATATTAGCAGATTTGGAACATTGGAATTATTTACCTTTCTCACATGGAATGGAAATGGAGCTCGTAATATGCGATGATAATGGGGAATATGTTGAGGGTGATGATGTTGTTTATATACTGAAGGAATTAGTTTTAGATGGAAAAAGAGTTCTGTCTCAATTGATAAATGGGGAGAGAAGTGATTTTCCACCAATGCCCGAGTATATTCGGAGTAAAATTGCCAGTATGCCATATATCCGGGATGATAAAGAAAAAGGAAAGAATCTCGGCTTTGATTATAAGATAGACAATCAATATTTACAGGATGAGATTCGAGTGGATGCCTTTGGGAGAGACGGAAATGTTACCATGGCGACCATCATATTGGAACTTGTCACTCCTCCTTGTCAATACGCTCAAGAACTGGCATATTGGGCAGGAACATTGTTTCAATTGGCGAAAGTCTGCCTTCCAAGAGGCCATAATATTATGTCCGTGGCTATTAATCCTACTATGAAAGAATATGTCAACGGGTTGTCTCATGGTGATCATCACCATGTGGGTTCCTTTGCCGATGAAAAAGAAAAAGTATACTGTTATAATTTAATTCGGAACTTTTTACCTCATATTGTTGCTCTTACCGTGAATTCACCATTCATCGATATGAAACCAACGGATGAGATAAAAACCAAGGAAGTGAAGGGAAAACCCAGATATGTAGCGCCAAATTGTGTGAGATCAATTCGATTGAAAAATAATACCACAATGCTTTCTAATTCCAATGAACCCAATAAATATATCC
The DNA here is from genome assembly GCA_964513765.1 of uncultured archaeon. Taxonomy (GTDB): domain Archaea; phylum Asgardarchaeota; class Lokiarchaeia; order Sigyniarchaeales; family Promethearchaeaceae; genus CAZEPC01. Next base: position 5,849 of record CAZEPC010000057.1, on the reverse strand, counting down.
CATATCTCCAAGCAGATGATGTAGAACAAGACAAAAAGCATTTTCTCGCGGTTACTCAATATGCTAGTTTATATGATGCACGCTTTCAAGATGTCTTTCCTTTCACTAAATACGGTACAATTGAAATGAGAATAACCGATGCCCAGCTTTCAATCTGTAGAAGAATTGGGATTGCTTTGTTATTAGAGGCGATTTATTACAAGGCCAGAAAGATGTATAATGAAGGGAAAAAAATACCCGCTGTGAATTCGAAAACTCTTTGTTTCTGCAGACGAAATAGCATTGAGCGCGGTTTAATCGGTCTTTTTAAGCCAAAAAACATATCTCGTGAAGAACTTAATCAATATGACTCCAGTGGATATTTCTCTAAATGTTATTTGGGTCCAGAAAAGCGACCCTACCGTTTCATGTTTCAAGCTGTACAGGGTATGTTTAGGTTTTTGAAAGAAGAACTTCAAGAATTACAATATCTCTATAGTCCCTTTATGAAACCTTTATTACAATCAGTTTTCGGAGATGTGACTTATGCCGCACCCCCAATTACAGAGGCAGAATATCAATTGTCCTTATATGATTGGAAAATAAAACAAGGGCAGCATCCGAATATTTTTGAAGACTTAAAATATTTCACCCTGGAATATAGTAAAGATCCTATCCAAAATCCTCTAACAGGGAACTTAACTTTGCCAGATTACATGCAATAGTTAAAATATGGATCTAAAATTAACTTAAAGACCTATCAATAACCCAAGAAGATGATGAAATGTTACAAATAACAATAGATCAGAATGGAAAGAAAGAAATTAGAAAATTCTTTGTCATTGATTCTCATAGCCATATGGGCAAAGATGTTGATGGTGCCGAGATGATGAATCCAATGGCACCTGGAACGGGAACTTTCGATTTTTGGACTAAAATTGAAAGTAGATTTGAAAATGAATGGAAAGAAGGAAAATCGAAAAAAAAATTCCGGGCAACCATTGATGGGAAACCCTCCACCTTAACTTTAGACTTTGTGCAGAATCCCGTAGTTCAGGGGATATATAAGGCACTGGAAAATAGAAATATCAGCGGAAAATATTCGGATTTTCATCAAAGGATCCAACATCAGAGATTGGTAGATATGGCAGTATGCTTCCCCTTTCAAGATCAATTCAGGGATAGAAAACCCGAGGCACTTTATCGGGCAAGCAACACCAATGTGCACCGCCAAACCTCCAAGTTTCCGGTTTCTCTTCGTATGGTTGGTTATATGCGGTGTGATCCTATGGAAGGTCAAAAGGCGGTAAATGAGGTAGAATATTGGGCCTCCAATCCAAAAAGTAACATAAGGGGATTGAAATTACATCCCAGAAGCGAAGGCTGGGTTGATAATGTTACATCATCCAAAGTAATTAATGTGCTTCTAAAAGCAGCAGAATACAATTTTCCTATCATCTTTGATACTAGGGGTAAGCAATCCATTTTAGACATTGGAGACCTTATCCGAGCCACGAGGAGCACCATAAAAAATAAGAATCCCGATCTTTTACAAAATTTTAAAGTCATCATTGCTCATGCGGGTCAAGGAAATGTAGGTGATCATGAGGTTTATCGTACTTTAACACAGCCAAACACGTGGATGGACTTGTCAATGCTTCATGGTGTGGGTGCAGAAAGATTCTTGTCCACATTTCAACGATGGTGTAATTCTAATGGAGTTGAAAATAGAACAGGGAGAAAATGGTCTGAATTCTGTTTATTTGCCACCGATTATCCCTATTTCGGAGATCAGCACGCTAAGGAATTAATTGAGTATTTATTTAATGAATCATTCTTCAAAAACGGGGGAAATTTGGAGGATTCGGCTAATATTCTTGGATTGAACCAGATTCAATTGTTTCCAGAGTATAGCAAGGCAAAGAAACTTACATTTCAACATCAAAAAACAGTTTCAACTTTCCTTCAAAATACTGAAACCCTCCCTGCTGGATTTGCTAAAAAACCTTCTGTCCCTAAATCTTCTACAGAATTAATGTATGATACTCTTGCGGTTCTTATTGAGGAAAATAAATTGGAAATTCATTCATTTCTCCCTCAATTTCAAGAAAAATGGAAAAATTGGGATGAAGAATTCTGCTTATTAACTTCTTCAAAAATTGGTTCCAATCGAGATTTAATCATTCCTTTATTATTTAATAAAATTCAAGGTGATGATATCGGTTTACTGGGCACTTTACCCAAAGATGTGCAATGGAAAAAAATGGGTTATCAATATTTTGATCCCGAAACAAGGAATATGTTTCATAAAATGTTTAACTCTACATTTCCGGCAGCCATTTGCGAAGATGCGGCAAAAATGATTGAACAAGCGTATCAATAGATTAACTTAAGGGGATTTCTAAAATTTGGATAACCCGATATTTTTTCTATTTTGTGATATTTAATAATTTTATTGCAATATCGTACTTACATGGAGATTTTGCTCTCTATGAGCACATAAAAGAAAAAGGAGAAATGTTCTTAAGATGGATTTTGATAAATTAATACTTAATTCCCGAATTTACCCATTGGTGAATGAGGGAGAATGGTTTGAGGCTATGGCTTTAAAAGATGGGCGGATTGCGAAATTATTCGAAAAAGAACCGGGAAATGCAAATCAGATTGCAGATGAAGTGATTGATGTAAAGGGAAAGACAATCATACCTGGTTTAATCGACAGTCATTTTCATTTTATGGCATCCGCCGCATTAAATGAAGTTGCTCTTAATGTATCGGAAATTAATACTACAAAAAATCGGGTGGAACCTCATACATTGGATGGCTTTCGCCTAAAATTGCAAGAATTCGCGAAAACTCAAGATCCGAAACTTCCGATCTTGTGTTTTAATTATATTATTGCCGCCATGGACGAAGACCGTCTGCCTTTTGCAAAAGAGCTCGATAAATGGGTGCCCAATCGATACGTAATCGTGACAAGCATGGACGGACATTCTTCTGCACATTCTTCAAAATCTCTAAAATATATGGGTTTTGATCCCCATTCCCATAATGGGATTCTCACAGGTGAAGATCACGAATTTAATTTGGGAAAAATAAACAACTTAGTACTTGAATCATTAACCCCTTCCATTATTTTCAACAGTATTCAAAATCTAATCAACGATGCCGCCCATCATGGGATAACCATGATCCATTGCCTTGATGGCTTTGATGATCTTGAGAATGATAAAAGTCTATGGTTCTTAACCAAATTTGGGAGATTCCTACCAATAGAATTACGGGTATTCCCCCAATTTCTCTCGCCAAAGAAAGTAGAACCTTACGTGAAATATATGGCATATAAAAGATTGGGCGGATGCGGGGCGTGGGAACAAGATGGTTCTGTTGGCTCTCAAACGGCTGCTTTTCAAGAATCTTACGCCAATAAGGAAAATGATAATGGGAAAGTCTATTATACTTATGATCAAATGGACAAGTTTGTAAAGAATGCTCATTCGGCGGGGTATCAAATTACCAGCCACGCAATTGGTCCTCGGGCAATTGATGTTATTCTACATGCCTTCCAAGGGGTGATCCAAGAGGATAAAAAAATAATGGGAAAAACAAATAGATTTCGCCATAGAATCGATCACTTTGAATTTCCTACCAAAGAACAAGTCGATTTAGCCATAGATGAACTTAATCTGGTGATAACTGCTCAACCTGGCTATTCTTGGATGGATGAGGCCTTTCAAAAAGCATATCGTAGGTATTTAACTCCCCATCAATACCAATCTCAAATCCCTCTAAAAAATATATACGAAAAGGGAGGTATCCTATGTGGATCCTCCGATAGTCCCGTACAACATCTAAACCCATTTGTTCAATTAGAGGGTTTGGTTAACTTTCCGCTGGAGAATGAACAATTATCAATGTTTCAAGCATTGCGTTCTTATACCTACAACGGTGCATATTCGGTGTTCGAAGAGAAACTAAGGGGGACATTAGAGCCGGGGAAAATTGCCGATTTCATTATTCTGGATAAAGATCCATTCAAAATTTCAAAAACCGACATTCTGGATTTAAAAGTGTTAGATACTTATACAAAAGGGGAAAGATTCGAGGATTGGGATTATGGTATGTTTAAATTTATGGGCAAGTATTTATTTAGTAAAAAACATAAAATTTAGATAAAAAATTTTAAATGAAAAATAGAAATAAATGGATTTTGCGAACTCCAAATTAACAAATTTAGAACTCCAGGTTAATTAATTTCATATTTTTCCCTCTTTTGTCTTATCCCTTTCCTCCCATACTTCGAACTGTTTATCCAAGGCACCTATGAATGCCGAAAGGTTTTCGACCACAATCAGATCTCCTTTAATCTTAAAGGGTAAATCTTCTCCCCATTCAATAAGCTTTTCAAAAAGCTGTTCTTCCGTAATCTTGAGACTTTCTGCAACATCCTCCATTTCAACCTCTTGAGAGATCTTAATTATCCTTTTAAACTTTTCCAGCATTGATTTTTCTTCTTGTGTACTAATTCTTTGTTTAATCTTTCTTTTCTCAGGTTTGATATTATTCAATCCCAGTAAATCCGCGTCATCAATCTCTTCCTCTTCATCACTTTCCACGCTGAGTTTTGAGGATTCAACCTTTCCCAAATACTTGTCGAATTTCTCATCAATTTCTTCCCGAAATATTCGGGTATTCTCTAAGAGTGTTTTTGATGCCTTTTTCAAGATATCAAATAATTCTGATTTCTCTTTATTCACTTTTTGGTCGAACTTTGAGAATTTTGCCAGTAAATCGTAAATCTTTGGATCAATATCCACTAAATTGGCCGGATCCTCGCTCTCTTTCTTTAAAATTTCAAGCAGAGTTTGGTAATCGTATAACTCCTGGGTGTAATCAAACAAACGGATGCGATTTCTGTATTTCTCGATTTTGTTTTGGACATTTGTTTCTGTAAGACCCTCAATGTTGGAAACTTGGAAGTTTTTTTTCAGTTTAAGCATAGTTTGTAGGTTTTCTATGGCATTTCGATAGTCTTTTTTTGCTTCATCCAATTCTTTCTTTTTATAATGCCTCACTGCTTGTTTTTTTAGATTAAGACCGTTATTATAATAACATACAAGCAAATTTTGGTAAAGAGAACTGATGATATCCTCGATTTTAGCTCTTTCTTCGGTTGTTTTCACAAACTTTTTTGCCTGTTTGTATTGCTCAAGTGCTCTATTCCAAGATCTAATTGCCTTAGAAAACTTTTGCTTTTTTTCATATTTTTTGGCATCTTCCGCAATATCATGGCCTTTAGAGATACAAGTGATGAAATTTTCTTCTTTTGCTCTTTTTTTGGCATTTTTCTTTCTTTTTTTCTGCTTTGAGTATCCAAATATACTTTTTACTTTATTCTTAAAATCAACCCATTTTTGGTGTCTTTTCTGATATATATCTTCTTTCCAATCCCTGTATTTCCCGGTTTGTCTTCTAAACTGTCTTGATTGTCCAAGGGCACAACAAACAGAAAAACTAACCATTATAAATACAAACGAAATGTATATAAAAGCACTATATGTTTGAGCTAGATAAATAACAAGGGATGTGACCAATCCTAAGGCAATAAATTTCTTGATCAGCTTCCATTTTCTGAAGTTCATTTTCTTCCGAATAAATCTACGATTCCAAATGAAATAAATTGCAATCAATGCAACAAAGGCGATCATTGCGGGGTGCCAATCGATCTGGCTGATATATCCTGGCTTTTTAATTTGGATGGTGAAATCTATTTTATGTACAATCCCATTTGCCTGATCACCAATCAAAACTGTGAACGGGATTTCATAATTTTGAGGTGGATTTCCCTTAAGTTCAAAATCCCAATCATA
>CAZEPC010000056.1:12628-16360 GCA_964513765.1 uncultured archaeon | reverse complement strand
AATGAAAAAATCAAAGTCAAGTCCCTCAAACCCCAAAGACGACTTTTTCAGCAATAAGATCGACTAGAAAAGCGGTGCCTATTAACAATTACAAAAACGTAGGAATAGGGGGAGACAACTTTTAGGATTGAAAAATGCAACTCTATGTAGGGACAAAAAATGGAAAAAACCGATGATGTCGTGAAAATTTCCCTCCTGGGCTTGCAAAATGCTGGAAAAACCTCTATTATTAAGAGTTTAAAGCATGAATTCGAGGAATTTTCAAACCTTGAGCCAACCAAAGGGGTGAACAGAACTCAATTTGAAATTTTCGGGCAAAATCTCTTCTTTTGGGATTTTGGTGGTCAAAAAGTGTATCGTGAGAAATATCTTAAATACGAGCAAAAATACTTTCAAAATATTCATATCCTTTATTATGTGGTTGATGTTCAAGATAGGGCGGTTTTGGAAGATTCAATAGATTATTTTATTGAAGTTATCGATAAAATAAAGCAATACAATCCCAAAGTGATTACGAATATTTTATTCCATAAATGGGATCCTCCTTTAAATGGAGAGGAAAATGAAATGGAAGAGTACGAAAAGCATAAAATGCAATTTTTGGATAAAGCTTTAATGCATGTCTCACCAGAAACACCCGCAAAAATATCTGAAACTTCCATATTCAGGCCATTGAGTATAGTTAAGGCCATATCCCGTCCAATGTTCCAGAAAGATAATCTTCACCAACGAACTTCCACTCTTTTGGAGGATTTCTGTAAGCGACACGATTTTAAATTTGGATTTATAAACACTAAGCATTTTTTTGAGCTGGGGCGCTATATCCATCCGAATCTCGAGCACAAACCGATAGAAAAAAGAATTCTCGAATTTGAAAAAGTTCATAAAAAATTAATTTACGAACAGCCCTATTTTGAGAAAAGGGTCGAAAAAATTCAATTTATGAGTTCCAGATTTGTCATTAAGGGGACGGGAAAATTCTACTTGGTCTTGATGATTTTTGGCGACAATCATGGATCTAAAAAGAAACCCGAAAGCTATGAAAAAGTGATTATTGAGGCAAAAAATGAGTTAAAAAAATTGTATGAATCAATCGGATTGAATAATTTTAAACTCAGGTAAAATCCTTCTAATTCCGATATAATTTGATAAGGAATGTTTTTGGATCTTTTCAGATAATATGATTGAATTTGCGTTAAAAATAAATACCCATAGCAATTTCTTCCAAGATTTTTTTCAGTTCTTTGAGCTTGTCGAGATGATAAATTGAAGTCTCAAACCATACTATTTTCCTGGATTTATATTGTTTAAGGTTAAAGAATTCTTTAGCTTCTTCTAAATTTTCCTTAGCCTCATCCAAATCCATTTTATGGAAACAAAACACAATTTTTGGGGTGTCATAAACTCCTTTTTTGGTTTCTTCCAATACCCGTTTAAATTCCTCCTTTGCCTCCTCAAATTTTTGTTTTTCAGACACATCCAGCACAAAAACTAAAAGATCGGCATAGCTAAAACCTTTTTCCCACGTGTTACGGCAATTAACTTGTCCTGGGGCATCCCATACCATAAATTTTACATTATCCGTAAAATATTTCGACACTAATAGATTAAGCGTGGGTTCGGTATCTTTCACGGTTTTATTTTCTTGAAATGTGGAAATTAAGGCCGTTTTTCCCGCTTCCTCCAATCCAAACACGAACATCTTATATTTTTCTTCTGTATTTGTATCCATAATTGTATATCGAGTTCGGAATATAATAATTTTTTTCTTTTACGTTCGCTAACATATGATTGAGAAAGAATGGTAAAAAATAATCGGATGAATTCGTTTAAAATTGATAAAATTCTTACATTCGGAAAGATGATGCTTTCAATTGGTTTCTTAGCCATCATTATTCAGATGTTCTCTAACTTAGATTCTGCAGTTGAGAGTAGTGTGAATGATTCTTATCCCTCAGATTTCCCTTGGGATTTGTGGAAGATAGTGTATTTCTCTCTCATCTTGGGAATTGGGCTTGTGTCCATTTTTATTTTCCTAAGAGGTGTTAATCTGGCTGTCCATAAAGCATCCAAAACGGGAAGAAAATTGGCATATTGGATGTATCTTTTCGCAACCCTGGCGATTAACGCCAGTTTTCTGTTCGGAGGTGGATGGTTTATCGGTTTAATCATGGGCGATCTGGGGATTTCCTTATTGCTTTTTACCATCTTGGGGATCCAAAAAGAAAAAAGAAAACAAATCAAAAATCAGCCATCCCGATATGAGAAAATTTCGGAAATTATCTCAAATTCTGAAAGAAAAAAAACTAAGCGAGGCGGAATGATCGTCTCAATAAGCTTAATCGTGACGGTCGTACTTTCCGCCAGTATTCCTTATGGAATGGGTATTTCGAATATTCCTAACTCATTTTTTTCGGAGGCTTCCGCAATTCCACAAGGAACAGAACCGAATCATACAAATACCTTCTACATCATGCCGATTTGGGAGGGATCTGCAAATGGGGAAGAAACCTTAGCTTATATGAAACGGGTATTAGGCGGGAATTCCTATACGGGAGATGGCTTTGTAAGGATTGGGAGGTCAGTATCTTGTTGGTATACCAATAGCCTCCATGCAAACGGTTCATTTAATCTAGCATCCCTTGAAGAAAAGCTCGATTTAGCAAAACAAATGAATACTCATAATTTGTTTCATATGAACGGAGGAAACTGGGGGCAATGCTGCAATAATGAAAATGAAAATATAACCAGTATGCGGGCAAATATCAATAACTGCCAATGGGACCAACGCAACGTCTGCCACCCCATTAATTTTAACCCTGGACCGAATGATAGGTTTTGGAGCCTGGCCCCAGGGACTGAATGGGAACAATTTCGGGAGTATAATATTAAAATCGCCCTTGAAATTATTTATGAGTGGTGGCAAACCAACCCAAATCTACTGGTGGGCTTCTCCACCGATTCGGAAATACACCTTAATTACCATGGTTTTGAGGATCAAAATGAGGGAGGATATCGGTCCTACTTCGATTATAATCCTAAAACCATCGAGCAATACAAGCAATGGGCCCAATCTAATTGGACCTTGACTGAATTTAATAATTTATGCGGCACCAATTTTGGGTCTTGGACCGATTTGGATGTCCCAAGGGATCCATCTGTGGTTGGGAAGGAGGGAAACCCATGGTGGGAAATGTGGACTGATTTTAGAATCTGGCATGTGTGGGCAGCAGGAAAGCGGCAGTGTAATTGGATTAACCAGATGGGATTTCCTCGGGATATGATATGGAATCACCAAATTTTAAGCGAGCCGGGCTCGGAGAGTGCCAGATATGTGCGATGCGATCCGATCGAAACCGCCATCAATCCCTATTGCAAAGTGGGTGTCACCAGATACGGATGGATTAGCGCCGATGTATGGCATTCTCTCGGAGAACTTGGGTTGGAAAAGACAAATGATGACAAACCCTCCTGGGGAATTTTCGAGTGGAATATTTGGCACGATCACCGCTATAAGCTGTATGAGGAAAGCCTTAAGCAAATTTATAAGTACGGAGGTCATGTAATTTGCCCCAACGAATGGATAAATTGTTCCCGCAATGAAGGACTATGGATTCCGGGAGAGGAATGTGAAAAAGAAGAACAATACACCGAGGATGGGGTGACCTACGGAAGTGATGAGTGTGGTTGTGGGGGATCCGCAAACGAAACAGAATCGTGTTGCATTGACCG
>CAZEPC010000056.1:0-12618 GCA_964513765.1 uncultured archaeon | reverse complement strand
GGATGGGAATTGTACGCATTGGGTTTATAAACATGGAAACCCCCAATTTCAAAAAGCAATCCGGGATTTTGTGGCCATTGCCCAAGATTATGAGCGGGGAACGGCCCCAGGGCTTGATATTGATAGATCTTTCATTTATTCTCAGAGTAATTTTGAACAAACTTTTCAATTTTTTGCCAATGATGAAGGAATTTATCTAATGGGAGGAATCTATGTGCTCTGTATTATTTATGTGCTTACGATCGCTATTAAAACATCTTTGATGCGAAAAAAAAAGGAGGATACCCCAGGAAACCTTCAATCATAGATGCATATGGATAAGCAACAAAAAACACCAGCACCATTGTCAAAAAAACTTAATACCAGCAATCTCTTTTTTATTTTGTATTTTTCCAAAGAACCGTGAAAATTAGCCCTCATTACCCCCAATTTTTCGGAGTTAAACCAAATGACCATTAATAACCAAGATCAAGGGAAATTAAAAGAAAATAATTCCTCCCCATCGGTATCCCTCTGGCCTCTCTTTTTAATTAGAGCATTTCTGGCCATGACTATCTCCAGCATGATGGTGAATCTCCCGCATTTGGCTGATATTATCTGGGGGCCAGGTGATTTTATAGAATATTCTGTCGAAATGGGGGCAGTTATGGCCTCTCGAACTTGGACCGCCGCAATTTCGGGTATCTTGTTTGGATCCTTGGCAGATAAATTTTCCCGAAAGAAGTTCTTGGTCGCTGTTTCCATCTTGATGGGGATCACGTACATCATGATTGGGTTTTTACCCTATCAAGTTGGAAGACCCAGCTACTATTATTTTCTCTTTTGTCAGATTGGGGCTGGCTTCTCCTTGGGAGGCTTTTTCCCACTTTTACATTCTTACAGCAACGATTCCATTGAAAAAGAACAACGATCCCGCTTTTTCGGAAAAATTGCCGCCGTTGGACAAGTTGCGATGATCATTGGACTGGTAATTAGTAGCATTGTGATCAGCTCTTCCTATTGGAGATTCTGGTTTTGGGGCATTGGGACTTGTGTATTTATAGGGGGTATTTTACTTATATTCTTCATCAAAGAACCAGATCGTGCGGGGCTCCACGGCTTTGAAGACGAAACGCTGACCTACGATTATAAAATTAATAAAAAAACCTTTAAAGATACAATCATATCTCCCACCAATATTGTGGCCTTTTTTGAGGGCCTTTTTACACGTACCGCCACCGCAATGACGGTTTTCTTGATTGTACCCTATTTCCAAGAGGAACATATGCTATCAGCCTTCTTCACGGGGTTGATGATGATCATTTTTGGATTGCCAGGTGCGATCACCGGAAATATCTTATTCGGAAAAGTCTCGGACCGCTGGGGTGAAAAAGATATAAAAAACCGGGTGAAGCTGATTATTTTCTCCATTTTCTTTGTGGTAACGTTCTTTGCTCTCATCTTTTATGTTCCTATGCCAGTTTTCGGGGCCAGCACTACCTCTGGGAATCTGGGCTGGAATGATATCACTCTTTTAGGGCAATATCCCGCAATTTGGATAATCGGCGTGTTATTATTTTGCCAAAGGTTCGTGAGAGGAATTTATGATATTAATCAACCCCCGATTTTGCAAGCAATTAACCTCCCGGAGGCTCAAGGAAAGGTTTTGGCTTGGAATCAATTCTTGGAAACCGTTGGTAATGGGATAGGGCCAATTTTGGGTGGGTATCTTCTTACCACGACCAACGGAAATTACGTAGAGGTGGCGCTTATTTGCATCCTCATTGCCTTGCCAGGTGGGGTATTTTGGGCTTATGCACTACCACATATTAAGCAAGATGTATCCCGGGTCAATATGATAATAGAGGAAAGATACACGGAAAAATATACAGAAAAAAATACGGAAACACAAACGGAAATTCAGAAAAAAAAAATATAATTCTCTCTCACATCTTTGCTTTAGGGTTCTTTTTTATTTTCTGCCTCTTAATAATTAATAATATGGCAGAAATTCCTAAGAGAGCTATTCCAGCCAAGATATAGAAAATATAGGCGGGGATGGGGCCTTCCTCTGGAGGTATTACATACCATCGTGAATCCTCAGAATCGAATACAAGCTCTCTAATCTGAGCCCTTTCTGGACCAGCATTCGGTTGGTGATACGTTATGTAGCGTGTTTTACTTATATTATTTTTCTCATAAAAGTAAGTGGAATGTCCACCATCATCCCTCACAATTGGCTTCTTTGCATGGGTATAGGGGCCATAAATATCATCGGAATATGAATAACCCACACAATATTTTCCGTCATTGGTTTGATCGAATGTAGACCAAAATAGATAATAAGTATCTTCAAAATAAAGCATGGATGGGCCATCGACAACTGTATTCCCCCATTGAGGATCAGGGCCCTCAAAAAGCTGCATAGGATCTCCCATCAAATGGGTCAAATTCGAGCTAACTTCTTGGATCCACATGGCACCATTCCCTTCGTTTAGCCACTCATACACATATATGAAGTACAAGGTTCCATTGGGATGTTGAAAAAGGTGTCCGTCCAAGCATTGATATTCGGAAGGAGTGAGCGGATCCTTTTTGAGATCGATAAAAGGACCTTCGGGAGTTTCGGCCACGGCAACCCCCGTACCACGATTATGTCCTTCTGCCTTTCCAGTATAAAATAAATAGAAATGGCTGTTATAAGAAGTGATCTCAGGTGCCCAAAAATGGTACTGGGCCCAATAATTTGAGGAATTTCGCCGATAAATATATCCTATGGATTTCCAGTTACATAAATCCTCGGATTTATACCCCAAAAATCCATCTTCGGCTGTGGTTCCTGTCATATAATAATAGCCATTATAATATGTAATATTAGGATCACGAATTTGAATATCGCTGAGGGTTAAATCATATTCATCTTGGGCATTTGAAAAGCTAGGATTAGCAGAAGACCCTATTATGATGAATATGCAGAAAATAGATAGTTTAATGATAGGATTCAAACTCAAACGATTGTCTGAAGATTTTACTAAGAACCGCATTATTCTCATTATTATAATCTTATTTTTTAGAATTTTAATGATTTCGAGAAAACAATTGAAAAAGCAGTTAAAGGGGAGATTTCGAATGGAGATGAAAGATTTGAGCTTATTCGCGTTGCTCCGCTATCATCAAATAAATAAAAATGATCCTTAGATTCCATTCAAATCCCAATACTTATCCAAGAGCCTCTTTAAACGGTCTTCTTGACCTTTCATCCGTTTTTTCATTCGCTCATATCGATTTGGGGAGATTTGTACAGGAATTATTTTATCAATAGGATCTGAGGGGCTATACTTCGGTAAAAAGGCAGAAATTAAATGTTCTATGGCTTGGCCTAAGATTAAAGTCGAATATCCACCTTCTAGAACAAACCCCACTGGGGGACCACCTAACTTACGCTGCAATGAGGAAAGCCATGTCCCAAAACTTCTGTAATCATCACAAGTAAGTTGAAGATTTCCGATTGGATCGCTGTAGTGGCCATCTAAGCCCGAAGCCACTATGATAAGATCAGGCTGGAATTGTAAAAGTATTTCTCGAGGAATGTTGAGGGCCTTAAACCAAATTTCCCCATTTGCTTGGAACGGAATTCTAATATTAACATTTTTCCCCCCACCTTCATTTTCCCCGATCTCTTGATTGAGGCCCATTGACCCTGTCAAATTTCCTTCATGGAGGGAAATATAGAGTACATCGGGATCCTCATAAAAAATAGAGGAAGTACCGTTTCCAAAATGAGCGTCAATATCAATGATGGCGATTTTACCCCTAAATCCCTTTACTTGTTGAATATATCGAATTGCGATGGCGATATTATTGAAAACACATAACCCATCAGATTTTCCTGCAAAGGCATGATGACCTGGAGGCCTATTAATTGAAAGTCCTATTCTTGGTTCATTTGAAGAGCCATGTATTCTCCCATCATTATCGGCTCCATCGGCTCTTTTTGGTCCATTGTCTTCATCTCTTCCATCTGCTTCTTTTCCCACCTCTACTAATTTTACTAATAATTGTGTAACCGCACCCGCGGAAAGTTTCGCTAATTCATATATACCGGGAGTGGCTTTCACAAGCCTTCCTATTTTTCCGGTCCCATGATTAGAGAGATTTTTTACCTTCTGAATGAGATGATTAGTATGAACACGCAGGAGGTCTTCTTCCTCCAAGGGATGGGGGGGAATTATTGTAACATCCTTTCTTTTAAAGAAATTCCTTTTATGAAAATATAAATAGGCAGCTAAAACCCTTTTTGGGCTTTCAAATGATTCAAATCTGGGATTTAAAACTGGAGAAGGACATTCAGAACCAAATTTTTCCGAATATATGATATTTAACATTTTGAAACATACTCATCATATTGATTTTTTCTGTCATATTAGTGGATTAGCATCAAAAATAAGAGATTAGATTATTCCATTGATTTTCCAATTATTGTCTGGAATTTGAATCAATTTTTCAAATATACTCCAGAATTTAGTTTCGAAAACCATAATCAATTTTGGTCTGGTCGATTTTATTTTTAATTTTAATCAATTCTATTAATTTTACAATATATTTTGGTTTGATATCAAACTCATCTCTGAAATATTGATGAAGATCCTTTTCTGAAAAGTCCCCATCTATACATACCTCATCGTTAAATTCAATGAGAGGTTCCAAGATGAGCCACTCTTCTTCCGGTATCGTGTTTTTCACAAACCCAAATTTATCTTGCAATTTACTTAATTGGTTTCTTACATTAAATTTATCCCGCTGATCATGAGAATAGGCATTTGCAGCAAATTTCTTTTTGTGATTTCCCTCTATCTCGGCTTCCTTATGCCTTTCTTCGAGAATTTTCATCGTATTTTGGTAATTTTGATAATCTTGTTCTCTATTTTTTGTTTTGACTTTATCTTTTTTAATTTCCCTCAAATTAGGGCTTGGTATGGACCTTAATCTTTTTTCCATCCTTTGTCTTAATTCTTCTTCCGTCAATTTATTGTCCAATGTATCTCAGCCTTCCTCTCCTTGTAGGCAATGTTTGTATTATATATTATTTTGTGGGAACATTTATAAAAATTTAAAGTTTTTATGTTTCTGAAGTGTCGCTCTCACATCTTAGATATTCTCTAATGTTGTTTCAATGCGATATGAGGTTTATAGATTTGATTTGATTGTTTCTTATTATATATTTTAGAATAAGGGCTTTTATTGTTTTTGAATAACACCTGATATGATGCTATATATCATATATACTTGAAAATATTATTTTTTAGAGGGGATAAGGTTTACTTCCACTGGAGAATCTAAAGTGCAATTTTTTTTATTATTGTAATTAATAGGTTAATAAACTGTTCGAAATATCAATATGTTGGTTCTTTAATATGTATAACATCTTAAATTAATACGAGATTAAGAGCTGATTGTTACTATTATTTATATATAATTATATCATTATTTACTGGGGTATTTTTCATTTTTTTTAATTTATTTTTACTTTGATTTTTATTTTTTTATTTTTTCCAGTGGAAGTAGACCCCTCTTTCTTTGTGTATTGGCTAATTAATTGTATGATATTTATGAGGTAATATATCCAAGTGAAAATAAAAAATATGAATACTAAACCTGCATAAAATCGAGATAGGCTTGAAAATAGGGCTCTTAATCTTTGATTTTAACCCGAAATCTTAACTACCCAAACTAGGTATTAGAATAGCATAAAAAAATTGAGAATATGATGTTAAACTGGGATTCCATTGGAAAATAAAATAGGGAAAAAGTTATCTTTTATCTCTGATGAGAGATGTGATGCGCTTTCTCTTGCACGCATTTAATAAAAAATTGTAGTTATGGGCTGTTATATCTTTATTTGGCTTTAAACTGTGTTCAGGGGTTTTACTCGATCGTTTTATATCTTTAAAATGAATAAGAGATTCATGGATGGCTTTTAAGGGGTTTTTGTGGGGATAATTCTTAAAGTTAGTTTTATATCCGAATTTCTCTCTTAGACTTCTCAGCATTTGCTGGATCCCCTCTTGGGCGTCTAACCAATTAGATTCTTTTTCATTTGCTTCAGTAATGGTTGTTTGTGATGATGACATTTTGATCTGCTCTTTATATGATCGTGATGATAGTTTAAATAAGGAAGGAAGGGCAAAGATTTGAAAAAAGTCCTTCTCATCCTTTTATTATCCTGAAATTTTTTGTTTCAGGTATTGATTTCAAAAAATTAGCCCTCATTTTAATACTTAGGGATATAGATAAATAGCCCGTTAGATAACCCTTTTGAGTTTGTTGAATCTTTTGAATGATTCAATTCTCAATTTCCGGGTTTTTGATGAGGACAACACACACCTTCTTTGTATATTTTATTAAATGGATTGGATTTTTATTTCTTGAAATTTGACCTTATGTTTTCTTCCTTACTCTTCATCAATGAGCTTAAAGAAAACTGGAGGTCTTCCGCGTGTATTTCTTGGCCTGGGAAATTTTTTCACCAAGTTATATTTAGATAATCTCATAAGATTATCGTAAATTGTGGTTCTTGGTTCCCCTGTTCGGTTGACTAATTGACTTCGGGTCATTGGACCATTTTCTTCTAATACATCGATTAATTCTTTTTGTAGCGGACTAAAAATCATTCCATCTTCAAATTGTGATAAATCTACCATGTTAACACACCTTTTTTTTGAAACTTTTTAACTAAAACGACTCTTTTAGCTAATTATTGCTAATTGTTGCTAAAAGTTGATTTTAGTTATATTTATATATGTAAGTTACCTATATAAATATGTCGGTTATTATCCGATTAATACCGAAAAAAACGATTAAAGTCGGAACTAACGGCAAAAATTATTACAAAAGTGAGATTAGCTAATTAGCTAATTTTTAGCTATATAGCTAGTTTCAAAAAATTTAAGGAAAAAAATTTACAGGTCGAAAAAAATGGGAACTGATACCAAAAAAATCTGGGTGACTTTACCGGAAACCTACATAAATGCAATTGAAATAATTGCAGAAGAGTTACATGGCAGTTCCCGAAATAAAGCTGATGTCATTAAAAATTTCTTAAATGTTTATGTGGAAGAAAAACGCGATTTTCTGAAGGAAAATAATATTTATCGAAAAATCCTGATTGCAAAACGCGGAAAAGAATTTACCGAAACTTATGAACAGAAACTGAAATACGTGGAAGACTATGTAAGTAAGTTTTGGAAAGAAGATGAAGCCATTCAAAATGAACTATTCCAATATAAAGAGAAAAAGGATGAAGAAGGCATCAACCGACTTTATGATAAGGTAGAGAAAAAGATCAATTATCTCAAAGAAGTCGGAAAAGAACGCAAATTTATAAAGGATTATTTGGATAATTTCGGTCCCGATAAGAAAATATTCATGAAATTCACTATTTATGAGGAAGAAATGGATGTAGAGGCAATTAGAGATCTTTATGAGGAAATTTTGGAGAAAATGAAAGCCTAATTAAAAATAATTATCCAGATATGGAAGAAAGAAACTCCTTTTTATTTTAATTGATCGAAAACATGTGAAATTTTCAACGTCTAATTTGATTAAGGAAAATTACTACGTAATTTGTAAAGCTATCCAAATCGGGAAAGATAATGGTAAAATGTTTTTCTCCTTTGGGAATAAATTGTATAGCTGGTTCGATTCTGTGGAAAATATTTTCCATAACGGGCAAAACTTTTTCTATAGAGTAATTTATGACCTCAATTTTGAATTTTACTTGATAGTGTGGTTCAAAATGAAAATCTTCCATTAATTCTTGTTTAAATTCCTCTTTTTTCTTTTCTTTGCTTTTCAATATAGTTTGAATTGATTCCCTGGTGGGAATAGTCTCACTGATTTTTTTATATGTTGCAAAGCTCGGAAGAATATAAAGAAATCCTCGAGAAAAGGTTTCAAAATAGGCTGTATTTTCCCTATTCTCGTATAAATTATTGAATAGGTTAATGTAACGATGAAAAAGTTTCTCAACTTTATCTGATTTACAGATAAATTTTAATATAAGTTCCACCATTTTTATTTCCTTTTAGTCCTGTTGATAGTTTCTCTAATTTTATAGGGTATTTTGGCCTATAAATATTTTTTAATTGGGAAATTAAGAAATCAAACCTATCTATATGCAAATACTTTTATTCAAGTTAAAGAGAGAGCTTTTGAGTATTAAATTTTCTTTAGAATTAAATCCAATGCATTCTAATTCAAAGATAATATAAAGGCGTTTCATATGCAAATAAACAACGAAATAGTAATGGATGTAATAAAAGTAGCCACAACCATCGTAATTGTTATTTTGATTTATCATTTGATTTTTTACAGTTTACGAAAAGGCATGCGTGAGAAGAACATCTCCCGTGCAAACATGGCGGGAATCAAATTTATGCTTCAGGTGCTTTTAGCGATAGTGGTATTTTTCGTGGCCTTTAGCGTATTTGGGGTATCATTAGAATCATTAATCTCTGCATCTACGGTCGGTGGTATAATTATAGGGTTTGCCACTACTGAGGTAATGAGCCAGATAGTTTCTGGTGTTTATTTAATACTATCTGGCCCATTTGATGTTGGTGATTTGGTTAAGATTGATGATGTTGAAGGTTTGATTATCGAAATTGGGATGAGCTATACAATCGTAAAGAAATTCGATGATACCCATGTTAAAATCCCCAATAAGAAGATCTTGGATTCTAAAATCAAAAATTATACCATTAGAATGACGGAAGAATTAAAAAAGAGGCAAGTTCATTTATCTTCATCGGAAAAAGTTGATTTGGATGAGATTAAGGAAGGGAAATCTAATTTTGAATCAATAATGAAGGTTAAAGAAATAATGGGTGGAATGAGCAGATTTATGCTGGAGGAAGAAATTACCAGATATGTATTTGATATCGAAGTTGATGTGAGTATTCCACCTGAGGAAGCCCTTAAAAAAATAGAGGCAGTATGTCAAAACTTTACCAAGATTTTTACCTATAAACCAAAATGTGTGGTGGAAGATCTCTATTACCGGGCTATCTTTCGATTCCGGATTTATTGTCCCAATCCCAGATTGATCATCAACAATATGGACAATTTCTTAGATGAAATAACCACTACTTTACACGGAGATGAGAATTAAAATGATGCAGGAGTCATTTAATGAATTTTTATATAGGATGGGGTCTTTTTCACTGGGATCTTGGGAAATACCCGTGTTAGGAGGGATTATTTTTCTGGTGGCCTCGGCTGTATTAATTATTGCGAACTATTTTTTGAGAAATTTTATAAAAAATAAACGGGTGGGTTCCAGGGAGATTGAAAATATATATAATAGCATTTATTTCTTCCAGAGATTAGTGGTGGCCATTATTATCATCATATTGGCCGTAAATCTCCTCAATATCAGTTCCGATTATGTTACTATTCTCTCTGGAATTGTGATCACCGCCGTCATGTTTGCATCTGTAAAGGCACTAAACAATTTTGTGGCCGGTATATATATCACAATTACAAGGCCGTTTGGGGTTGGAGATTACATTGATGTAGGAGGAGTTGAAGGGTTGGTCACCGAGATTACCCTTAATTATACGAAAATTCTTCATAAAGATGCCAGTATAACTCATATCCCCAATTTAGTTTGTTTGAATAGTCGGATAATTAACTACACGCTTTCCATAGAAGCGTTTCAAGATAGAATCAGAAAGCTTGAACATAACATTATGATTAAAAATATCCGTTTGGTAGAGGATAATAACCCAAAATTACGCCTTACAATCCAAAAAATGGATGAAGAACTAGAGGATATGCGGAAAACCCTAGAAGAAATCAAACAGTTTCGGAAAGATTATAAGAAAAGACGCCAAAAAGAGGAAGAAAAAGATCTAAAAAGGAAGAGGAAGGAACTTGAAAAGTATGAAAAAAAGGCGAAAAAAGCGTTTAAGATGATGAGAAGCTGGTTTGAGATTGAAAAGGAGAAGGAACAAGCTTACCAAAAAGAAGTAAAGCAAATAAAGGATGAAATTCCTGCAAAAAAGATTTCGAAAAAAACATCAAAATTAAGAAGAAAGAAAATCACTTCTACTGAAGTAAAGGATAATTTACAAAAGATGAAGGATGCTCAAGACAGGGTTTCCAAAGAGGCTTCCGGGAATCAAACCCGAAAGACTCAAGAGGAAATCAAAAAGCAATTTACAGAACTCCAAGATTCGCTTATCAAGGAGGAACAGCAAATTCAAAGGGATTATGAAGATGAGAAAAACCCAATGTCTGAAAGTGGGAATCAAAAATCCAATATTATCCAAAAAAACCCCAAAGAGGTTTCAAAAAAGTTACAAAAACATTCAGCGTATGTTGATGAGGATAAAATCATTCGCTATACCTTTGTTCTTTCCTTAGAAAAGCATCATACATGGAATTCTAAATGCTTAGATGAAGTGTGCCAACGTTGGAAGGATGAATTTGAAGTGACTCCTTCGTGGTGTGTCACCGGTATTGGGGGGAGAATCAATTACCAATTCACCATAATTACGCCAGACCCCTATGATATCATCCATTTTTATGATCAATTCGTGAAGGATGTATATACTACCGTTTATGCCCAGGGAAATGAAGCCTAAAAAAATCCTTCTTTTTTATTATTAATTGCTTATTTGGTTTCCACTTTTTTCAATTAAATGCCTATTTTTTTTACTTTCCTCTTATCTCTGTTTATTTTTTTCAATATTCTGGTTTTTGATTCCTTTTTATCTTATTAAATTTAAAATGCATCTTCCGATAGCTACTCCACACACTTTGTTTCCCTCCTTTGTAAAATGTACCCCATCTGGAATACACAATCCTTTTCTCATATATCTTTCTTGATTACTCATTGCTTTATGTACATCACAGAAAAGAATATGGTCGTTATTTTGTTCTTCAATCCAACTCTTAATTTGAGCATTGATGTGTAAAATGCTATTTTGGGCATTTTTGGGTAAGGTTGAGACATTTCCAAAGGGCGGGATTGAACAGATAAAAACATACGGAGGATCCATATCTTTATACTCTTTTTGCAAATTGAAGGCTCCCTCAACGGATTTTTGATACAAATCCAACAGACTTTCGCCAATTTCCTCCTCAATGCCTGGGGCCAAATCAGCATATCTCCAAACATCATTTGTTCCCCCCATGGCCACAATTATATGTGCTGGTACAGTTTTCTTGAACCTTGCGCATATTTGGTTGATAATCTCTCCCCCAATCCCAAAATTCTTGATGCTACAGTTAATTCCATATTCATTGAGTAAATTATAGGTATATGATTGGTAAAGATTGGGGAAAAATGGTTGGTCCGAAATCACTGCCTCTTTGGCGTTGCCTTCTGTAAGTGAATCTCCAATGGTCGAAATGAGTATTTGCTCAGTCATGGGGATTGAAAGTTCAATTTGCATAAAAACATTAGGAAAATAGATTTTTATTCAATACGCTTTTATCTATTATAAAATGTTCAAATTTGGTTTAATTGGAGCGGGAAGGTCGGCCATACGATTGGTGAGATGTATTGATTCTATTGAAGGAGCCCAAATTTCCCATATTTCAGCTGAAACGGAATATGAGGCCACAAAATTTGCGGATAATCATGCTATTGGGAATGTGTGTAAAGATTACAAAGAACTTATTCAAATTCAAGAAATCAAGGCGATTATCGTTTCAGTTCCCCACTTTTTACATTATCAAATGGTAAAGGATGCGCTCAACGCTGGAAAACACGTGATGTGTGAAAAGCCCTTCACAATTGACATAGAAAATGGAAGGGAATTAATTTCTTTGGCAGAAAAAAAAGGATTAAAAATCGGAATTATATTCCAAAAACGTTTCCATGATGCTATGCTCAAGGCAAAGGAGTTAATTGATAAGGGAAAGCTGGGAAAGATCATACAGACCCAAATAAATGTGTTTTGGAAACGAGATCCACCGTATTTTGAAGAATCTAAATGGAGAAATAAGTGGAAAACAGCAGGTGGCGGGGCTCTTATGACCCAAAGTATTCATTTTATCGATTTGCTCATCTGGTTTTTGGGAGATCCTGAATTGATATCGGCACTCTATGGAACTTTAATCCATGATATTGAAGTGGAAGATAACGCTGCCGTATTACTCAAATTTCAAGATTCGATATTTACCTCAATCCAAGTTTCAACCAGTGTGGCGCCTAATTTTCCGGGAATTATCAGGATATACGGAACAGAGGGAAGTATAAATATTAAGGGATTTAAACTTACCTTCATGGATAAAGATGGAAAGGTACTAACTTTTCCAGATCCCTATCCCGATATGTCCGTTGATGAGTTTAAGAATATTGCCCGGGTTCGTTTATTTGAGGAATTTATCGGATCCATTAGGCAAAATCGACCAACAAAAATAGATGGGAAGGAAGGACTCAAGGCGGTTAAAATTATAAAAGATATTTATGAATATGGCCAAACATTTGGCAATTGATTAGATTTGGCCCATAAATTGTTTTGTACACATTTTTTAAAAACTGGCCTAAGCATTGGTGATTCTTTTTCATTTCCGTGCGACAGAGGTAAGCTGTATTATGAAATCTTATCAAGATAAGCCGCCCTTCCA
>CAZEPC010000055.1:0-16438 GCA_964513765.1 uncultured archaeon | reverse complement strand
GCAGACATTGCCTTGGGTAAATCTTGTTTATTGGCAATTCCGAAAACTACTGCGTTAGGTCTGTTCTTTTTAATCATTTTCATGAACACCCGTTTTGTTTGAAGGCAGTTTTCTACGGTTGAATCAACAACAAGTAAAATTACATTAGTTCCCCGTAAAAGCATTGGCCATAATGGCGTAAACCTTTCTTGCCCAGCAAAGTCCCAGAGTAATACATCAGTTTCCGCAATCTTACCATTTAACTTCTTGTATGAGACAAACATAGTTGGTAAATAATCCAAAGGAATATCATATCCCTGTACAAGCTGATAAATCGTAGTCTTTCCCACACCACCGAATCCCACTAACGCAACCTTGATTTCACTTAGTAATATTTTCTCCATTGCATCATCGAGGACTTTCTTCTTCTTTTTGTCTAAGGGTGCTTGCTTAAGCAAATTGGAGTATTTTTCTTCTACCATTTCAATGGCATCCACCAGCTTCTCCTGAAGCTTCTCGTCCTCATCATCAACGTCACTGACAATCACGAAGATATATCCCATTGAATGAGCATAAGTGAATTTATGATTTCCTGCAGGCACCGATTTAGTTGCCTTTTCTTGCATAGTAGTAATTAATGATGCCATACCTCCCACAAATCCCAATACAAGAGATTCATTAATCGGAGTTCTCGAATAACTATTGTGATAGGTACATTCTTGTTTTAACTTATCAATAATAAAAATATCTCTAATCATTGGATATCACTTGGTTTTTCTTTTATCACTTTGTTTTCTTTCTTCTAAATTAAAATTGATCTTTGGGAAATTTAAAATTATATACAAAAAATGAAAAGTTTGGGATCCCAAATAATTCTTGGAAGTTCCAAATGATAGAAATCATTATATTTTTTATTTTTTCATTCTTTTAATGAATAATCTTCACTTTTTATCAAGGCTGGAGCAACAATTCTGATGTCACATTCACACAATCCTATTATTATTTATGATGTAGATGGCCCTTTAATTCCTTCAACTGGGCCTCGGTTATTGGCTATAAAATATTTTAAGAACCCATGGTTTCAATGGAACGAGGAAGCTAAAAGTAAAATAAATAGTTTGGAAATCATCAGAATGTTCGAATCATGTGAAACTGAAAATAATCTAACCTATATAAAAGAAGTTCATAAAAAGTTCAAAAAACTCCTCCCAAAACGCAGAAAACGGTGGGCCTTTTTTATTCGATATGGTTTGAAATTTAGGAAATATGAATATCTTTATGGCGATTTTATTCATGGGGCTGTTGACATAATAAAAAATTTAGATGATAAAGGATACATTCAAGGTATTTGCAGCAATTCGGAGAAACATAGGATTGTAAAATGGTTAAAAAAAAAGAAAATTCGGGATATTATACAATGTTTCACATCGAGAACACATAAACATTTATATGGTTTGAAACCAAGCCCTGGCCCTTTATTGGGGGTATTAGCTTTGATTAAAAGGAAATATGGGCTTGATAAAATAGAAAGAAAAAGAACGGTTTTCATAGGGGATAATATAACAGATATAATCGCCGCGAAAAAAGCTGGTATGCCTTCAGTTGGGGTTTTGAGTGGTCATGCCTATAAACATGAGCTTGTTCAAGAAAATCCGGATTTTATCATTAATGATGTTACAGAGCTCCCCCAAATTCTCCCGCAATTATTTCCAGAATTTGCCACATAACTTAAGGTTGTTGATAGATAGGGTAGGATTCTAATAAAAATTAATATATTTTGCGCACTTTTTTAGAACATAAAACGTTTTAACGATAAAGAAAGGAGAAATTGACATGATTGTTGATATACCCGTAGAAATTCCTAGTAAAAAAGTAAGAAAGTTAGTAGAGAAGAATAATAAACTAATAAATAAAGGAAAAGAAAATAAATCCATCGGGGTTTTAGAGGATGTTTGTTCCGCTTGTATAAAAACTCTTGAAGATAAACCCGAAGGTGCTAATATTTATCTGTATCTTTTAAGTCTTATTACAGAATCATATCCTGAATTTGTTGAAGAAGAGGATATTAACATTATATTTACTTATTTTGATTCAGGAAGTCAAATCAAAGAACAGCTTAACGCGATTAGTATCATTGGCTTCTATATTCTGGATATTTTTGAAGAAAAAGATTTAGAAGAAATTGATTTCAAAATTATTGATCAATTCTTAAAGCTCTTGGAAAACGAAGAAACAGAAATACGACATAATATCTGTGTATTTTTAGATCAGTTTCCTGAAGAAGAGGCCATGAGGAACTATTATATGGCGAAGTTAGATTTCTTTCTTGAACTTTTAAGAGCTGAGGAAAATCCAGAAATAATGAAAAGCATAATTCGTGTTTTAGAAATGGTCCAAGATGATATGTCATTATCCGGTCTCATAGATTATATGAAAGAGCTGTCATTTCTTTATTCTGATTCCAATTGGCCCGAAAAAAATGAGCAAATTCGGAGATTAATGGAGAAAGAAATACCAGAATTAAAAAATTCTTCCTCCGAAACTTCTAAGAGAAAAATATTAGATGTAATTGAGAACCGTAAACCCTTAACAAGAAAGTATGATGTTGATCAAATTGCCGGTCAAGAGGAAATGAAAAAAGAATTGGTTAAAGAGAATCTCATTGCAGGTTCGGATGATCAAGATATTTATTCTTTTTATTATTCACAAAAACATCATGATTACTTCATAGAATTTGAGAAAAAGCCGTTAATAGAATATTTTTCGGATCCCAGTCATAAAATATCTGTTGAAAAGATTTTGAAGGATTTTAAACCATTAGGGATTGATGATACGGGAGTATTAGCAATTTTGATTAAAGGAATGGTAAAAAACTTACTCATAAAGGGCTTCCTTTCGAAGAATTATTGGTATCCCTATGAATATCTCATTTCTCAAATCAAAAAGGAACTTACCCACAAAAACTATTTTAAATTATCAAAATATCGAAATTTACTGAATGATCGATTCCTCAATGAAATAATGGATTATATTGCCAGTTTAGATAATTATGCAGGTGTGTATGATAAACCAAAGAATAAATATTACTCCTTACGTGGTATAACCAACGAAATAGATAAGAACTCCACCAGTAAAAATACCATTGAGATGTCAAAATATAAGCAAAAATTTGGGTATGAGGATTTTCTCAAAATAGAACAATATTCAAAACAATTCTTTACCAAGTTTCATAAGGAACATGAATGGTTGACTAACTTGGGGAAAACAAGGTTGGAAATGTACATGCGAAAAGCCTCAAAAATTGGGATGTTTTCCATACCACAAGCTTCAGAAGATTTAGAAATTCCAGAGAAAATAATCCGGGATGCAATAAAGGGAGTATTTTCCAAGAAAAACGGATTTTGGAACAAAAATCATAGTGCTTTCTACTATTCCAAATATATTAAAAGTCAAATTAGAGAAATCCAAAATTTAAAAGATATGGAAAAAAGAAATGAGAAAATTGATCATTTGGCAGAGGAGCTTAATCTTGACAGAGATGAGATTTCCAAAAAAGTAGATGAAAAGCTCCATAAAATTGGTAAGATTTTGAAGAATAAGGATGAAATCAATATAAAGAAACAATTATCTAATCTTCAAATGGAATATGATGAGTTTATGGATTTTGTCAATTCATTTGGTAAACCTTATTTAATTGTGAGAGACAAAATTATTTTCAACCCTCACAAGATTGAAAAAGAAAAGAAAAACATTAAAGAAAAGGTTAAAAATGAAATATATCGGACCAATGAAGTAAATATCTCTAATCTCGCGAAACGTGATCGATGTTCCTCCGATTTAATTGCAAATTTTGTTCAAGAACTCTTAGATGCAGGAAAAATCGAAGGGATATGGTTGGATGAAAATATTTTTCTCACAAGAAGCGGGATTGAGAATAAAATATTAGATTCCAGCACTTATATCGATTTACATTCGTTGGTGAAGGAAAGAACCCTGACACCTAAAGAGGTTGAATTTGTTGAAGATATCTTAAATGGTCTTATGGAGAGGAATCAGCTTCAAGGTATTTATGATTCTGAAACAAAGACTTTTACCAGTAATGAAATGGCTGGAGAGGTGACCTTAGATAAGGAAAGAGAGCGGTTTGTTGAAGAAATTCAGCCTTATTTAAACCAATTGGAATTCAATTATAATTTTCTTCAAACAATCCTCATGAATCCTGATTTAACTCCTTCCGATATTAATGATTATGAGAGAATTATGGAGGAAACTATGGAACTTGTCTTCAATACAAAACCTGTCATTCAAAGATTAAGAAATATTATAAATTCCAATATCAGAAAGATGGAATCTCCTCCCACTTATACTGTGAAAGAGAATGGAGAAGAGAAAGAAGTTCCTATGGATGTAGATCATGATGATGTAATGTCGGCCATGATTGAGAATTTTGAAAACTGGAAAGAAACCATGATTGCAATAGAACAAAAAGCAAATACAATCATCTTCCTCAGAAAGAAATTAAAATCAAATCCTGACGATGAAGAAAGAAAAAGGGAATTGAATGAAATCTTAGAATATTTAGGATTCATTTAGTGAGTAAAATAAATCTTCTTTTTTCTGCGTTTCTTAGCAAGCTTAAAGTAATTATTTTTTAATCTAAAAATTTTATTAAAAATTGTCCATTATAGATGAAATAGGCAATGAGCGAAGATACCTACAATCCAGAAAAACTCTCAAAAGAGGAATTCATCCTCTATTCCAGTCCGAGGTATTTTCGTTTAGTATTTTCTGATTTAAAACCCAAAACCAAGAATGGTGATTTAGTGAGTGCTATGAATGAACTTATTCATAGTGGTATTATTACTAAGGATTCGGATTGGGATGATATAAATCTCACCAAAAAGGGAAAGAACTATAAGAAAATAATTAAGAAATTCATTAAGGAGGAGGAACTCCATACCCCTCAGTCAGATGGCCTTTTTGATTATCGTTCAGTTATCGGTCGTCGATGTATTATTGAACTTATTAGCTTTTTGGCTAAAAAGTTTAACTTTAATGATTATTTCCTTTCTATGAAACTCCCAATTTTTAAAAATTCGCAAGAAAAGGAATGGGAGGATGAATGGGGAGATTATTTTGATGAGGATAAGGATGAAATTGACTTATCTTCAGAATCCGGTCAAGAAACATTAATGGAATATTTAAAAGATAAACGGTCCTTTAGCGAAAGAAGAAAGTCTAAACGCATTCAAAAAACCCTCACTAAGTCAGATAGGCTCTTCTCTCTAAATCTCACCCTTATTCGTAAGCTTTTGCAAGAAGTGGGTATGAATAGGCCATCCCCGCTTATTAAACATTTGGTTAGTTTGGAGAGTGGCATATTCCAAAAACGTGGTCGTAATCTAAAGGTTGATTTTTCCAAGCTCTTTCATATCTATGAAATTTTGGAGGATTATATTTATGATATCCAAAGGGATGAAAGTTTGTGGTTAAAGGAATATTTTAAACTTCTGAAGGTACCCACATCTTTATTTGGGTTTGAAATGTCTAACACTCTTAGCTATGCTTCAAAAACAGATGCTTTTTTAAGTGTGGCGATTGAAGGTCCGAGGATTTTCGCTTCCCAATTCTCAGCTGTAAGAGATCTGGGCGAGCTTCAACTTATCCTTTTTCCGATAAATGATGAGGAAAATATGGTAATCTCCTCGCGGGATCTGGAGATGGTGTTTTATTTTGCCATACCCATAGAAAAAAGCAATATCTCCATCAATACTAATATCATCGGACTTAAGAACATGCCAGAAATATATCGCAGTTCAATTAAGAGGTTTGGGAAACTTCTCAATCGGAGTGAAACTTTCCAAGAGGTCCTTCATGACTATTATGAAAAAAGACATAAGAAAAAGCAAGATCAGAGAAAAGATAAACTCAAGGAATTGGATAATAAGGTTTCAAAGGCCCGGATGAAAAAGCTTCTTAAGATAAAAAAGAACGAATATAAACTAAAGAAAAAAGAATGGAAAGAAAAGGAAGAAGAAATTGAGGAATTTCTCGATGATTTATCTCATTATAGTGTTTCATTCTTTACCACCTGCCAGATGATTACCAAGAAAATTACCCACGGCTTTAAAATCAATAAATGTATGGCTGTATATGAGAATGGGTTTGTGAGTATTCATTATATCATTTCTAACGATACTTTACTCACTACCATCACGAAAGGAAAACCAAAATACGGAAAAAAGCTGAAAAAAGTTATTGGGCAAATACGAGATTCCATGGAGGAAATCTTGGATATTGCTCATGAAGAAGAAATCGAATATGAAGATGAGGATTTCTTCTAAATGAAATTATTCTTCCCATAAATGCATCTTATCACATAGCCATTATATTCCTCAAAGCATCATATCACTCAAATTCTGAGAGCTCAACGGGTTCATTTTCTTCCAGCGATTTTTGTGCAGCCATAGCAATTTGAACCGCTTTTAATCCATCTTTGCCTGTGACTGGTGGTTCAATATCTTCCTCAATACACTTTAAAAATTCCTTCATTTCATCTATATAGGATTGGGTATAGCGCTCCAAGAAGAAATGATGCATCTTATCCCTTTTGGTGGCCTCATCGGTATAGATGACCACATTATTTGGTGTATCGTTTTCGGCCATGGTAGCCCCTTTGGATCCAAAAACTTCAATCCTTTGATCATATCCGTAGACTGCTTTTCGGGAATTATCTATGGTGCACATGGATCCATCCTTGTATTTTAGGATCGCTACTGCAGTATCAATATCTATCCCCTTAATCTCATCACTGATTA
This sequence comes from uncultured archaeon, assembly GCA_964513765.1. Taxonomy (GTDB): domain Archaea; phylum Asgardarchaeota; class Lokiarchaeia; order Sigyniarchaeales; family Promethearchaeaceae; genus CAZEPC01. The sequence goes on along the minus strand of CAZEPC010000055.1, from coordinate 9,641 downwards.
ATACTTGCCCGGTGGCATATACTTCTTTAACTTCGCTATTGGCCAAATAACGGGCCATGTCCCAATCATGAATAGTCATATCGAAAAATAATCCCCCAGATACTTTTACATAGTCTAATGGCGGAGGTGCCGGATCTCGGGATGTTATTTTTATAATGTGGGGGTCGCCAACGATTCCATCATCAACCGCTTTACGGACCCGTCGAAAATTATGATCAAATCGACGATTAAACCCAATCATGAGTTTTACTCCATTCTGCTCTACTATTTCCAAACCTTCTTTAATATTCTCTATATCAGAGCCTATTGGCTTCTCACAAAAGATGTCTTTTCCTGCTTTCGCGGCTTGCTTGATAAACTTTATATGGGTGTCTGTTGAGGAAAATATGAGTACTGCATTTACTTCTGCATCCTCAAATATCTCAGATGTATCGGTTGTAAGCTTTATGATTCCCATTTCCTTTGCCCACTCTTCTAAATGGTCTGTTTTAATGTCTGCGAGGTATTTGATCTTAACATTGGAAAAATTTTTCACAATGTTCTCTACGTGAAGTTTTCCTATTCTGCCTCCCCCTATAACGCCCACACATATCTCTTCTTCTGTCATTTTAATCGAACTTTTATATTTTTATAATAGAATTTATTGGTTTTTTGTTCCTAAAACTAAAGGACTATAAAAAAATATTAGTATTAAAAAAAGGATAAAGAAGGGTTTTTAATCCCATTCAATTTTTGTAGATCCGTGGAATCTCTCAATAACAACCCTTTGTTGGGTAAAGAATTCTAAGGCTTCTTTCCCTTGGGCATGATTCTGTCCGAAGAAACTCTTTTTGTTCCCTAAGAAAGGAATCCAAGCGATTGGTGCTACCACCCCAATATTAATCCCAATTTGACCGCAATTTATCTTTTCCCTGAAATGTCTGGCGTTTTCGCCCTTTTCTGTGTAAATAGTTACTGCATTTCCCTTTGGATTTTCATTTATAATTTCGATTGCTTCATCAAGAGTATCTGTCTTGTCAAGGCATACAATTGGTCCAAATGCTTCTTCGTCATAAAGCCAATCGCCAGGTTTAAGTCCCTCCAAGAGGGTTGGTCCCAAGAAATATCCATCTGGATAATCTTTGACCTCAATTCCTCTTCCATCTAAGATCAAATTTCCTCCCTCATCAACACCCTTTTGAATTGCGTCTTCCAAGGTATTGAGGGCTTTCTTCGAAACCACAGGACCCATAAAGGTTTCTTTATCCATACCATAACCGACTTTTAATGCTTTAGTTGCCTCGGTAACTTTTTCTTTTACTTTCTCATAAAATTCATCGGATCCCACTGCCATTATAACACTCCCTGCAAGACATCTTTGGCCGGAATTTCCGAAACAAGAATTCATTACATTGGACATTATCTTATCGAGATTAGCACTTTGATCAATCACTAAAAAGTTATTTGCTCCACCATGACATTGGGCTCTTTTGAGTAAATTGCTGGCCCTTTTGTATATAATTTCTGCTACAGGGGTTGATCCCACAGAGGAAACACCCTCCACATCCTCGTGATCAATTAATTTATTGGCGACGTCAACTCCTCCATGAATAAAATTCACCACACCAGGGGGAAAGTCGCATTGATCAATCAATTCAAATACTTTTTGAAATGATAATGGGGTTTGTTCATTAGATTTTATGATGTATGTATTACCCGCAGCGACTGCAAAAGGAAAGAACCAGAAAGGAATCATAACTGGGAAATTAAAAGGAGGAATCATTATAAAAACACCCATAGGTTCTCTAATGGTGTATTCATCTATTCCAGTTGCAATCTCTCTCATAAATTCGCCTTTTTGCATTTCGGGGACAGAAACTGCTGCTTCACACATTTGATAGGCGCGAATGACCTCACCGTATGATGCTTTCCATTCTTTCCCGTGATCTTTAGTACAAATATCACTTAATTCCTCGACATATTCTTTTAATAATGCTTGAAGCTTTAATATGGGCTGAATACGCTTGATGCCAGGTGTATCTCTCCATTCGGGAAATGCTTCCTTTGCCGCTTTTACTGCTTCATTGACTTCGTCTTCAGTTGATTTGGGTACCTTTGCTAAAACCTCTGTAGTGGCTGGATTCTTTACCTCAAAAAACTCTGTGGCCTCCGAATCAACAAACTTACCGTTTATATAGTTTTGTAGTATTTTCATGAAATTCACTTATTATTTTGGTTGTTGATAGGTTATTTGGAAATTATTTATTTGAAAAAAATTGATTATTCTCTTTTAACTTATCTTATCTGTAATGGGCTGAATTTAAACATCAGGGTTTGGGATCATCATGTCGCGGATCTTGGCAACCAAGTTATCATATCCAGCGATAAAACCTAGTAATGTTCTCTGGGCTGCACCATAATCATCAAATTCCTCTATTGTCATCCCATTTTCATCATAACCCTTCTTCCATTCTTCGGGAAATTTTTTGGCCAATTCATCGAGTATTTCTTGATCCACAGGATCATGCATTCTTTTATTTACTTCAATATCACTATTGTTGAATCTAACTTGCCACTTATAGGGCAAGGTGAGAATTACATTCCCTCCGATTAATTCTGACCAATGGAGATGATTTCTGTATGCTGCCGCCAGTAATTTGGTTCGGTATCCACGTTCATTAAATAGTCTGTAGGCTTTTTTAATTGCCGCAACACCAGCCCATTCTAAGTTGCATGGGTCCGTGATTATTCCCTTTTTTTCCGCAACAACTTTCAGCCAATCATCTTGTCTGCCGACCATCAAGGTACAGACGGGTGTCATATCATCGACCTCTTTTCCCTCTTTTTTCCGTCTTTTAATTCCGTTTTCCACCGCTTCACCTACCGCGAGACATTGGACAACAGAAAAACAAACTGTTGCATTGATGTTCACTCCATGATATGTAGCTTCCTCAATAGCCTTCACTCCCGCTGTTGTGACGGGAATTTTAACAATAATGTTGGGGGCTAGCGAATCGAAATGTTTGGCTTGTTTCCACATTTTTTCCGAATCTCTCCAATTCTTCGGATCGACTTGGACACTCATTCTTCCCTTTCGTCCGTTTTCTCTCTTGAAGACTGGTTCGAGCAATTCTGCTCCCTTTTGAGTCATCTCTTCAATTAATTGCCACGTTACTTCCACTTCTCCGTAGGTTGGATTTTCTTCAATTATTTCAAAAATTCGGTCTTCCCATAAGTGCATCTCTTTTTTCAAGACATTCCCGACAATGACCGGGTTATTGGTCCCTCCAGTACAATAGGAATTTTCTAGTGAATAATTTAATTCCTCAACGGAGCATGAATCGTTCCAAATCTCGGTCTTGTAATCTGAAATCTCTGCTGTTTTCTCTAATTTTGTCATAATATCCTCTCTATTAGCTTATATTATTGTCTGTTTTAACTTTATTGGTATTTGTTTATTGTTTAAAAAAAATGAATATTTTTTCTTCAAATTCCACCTAGTTCTTTAATGGTTTTTCTTCCCTTTTTTGCATATTTTAAAGGATTCGCTTTCTGAGGATCTTGTTCGGCTTCAACCAGCAACCATCCTTCATACTCACTGCTTCCAATTATATCCAAAATGGGTTTAAAATTAATATCTCCATCGCCAGGTACAGTGAAAGTACCCTTTAAAACTCCTTTTAGGAAAGATAAGCCCTCTTCCTTGACTTCTTGAATGACATCCTTTCTGATATCCTTCAAATGGATGTGGGCAATTCTCCCTTCCGGCAAATAATCTTCCAAAAGCTTGAGTGGATCTCCACCATGATATGCCATATGTCCAGTATCTGCCAATAAAAATACCTTGTCCGGATTGGTTCTTTCCATTAATGTATCAACTTCCTCTCTCGTTTGCACGACTGTACCCATATGGTGGTGGTAAGCAATTCTCATCCCCTTTTTAATGGCGATTTCTCCCAAAGTGTTAAGTCCATCTGCAAGTTTTTCCCATCCATTTTCATCTAAGGTTGGTTTTTCCTCAAAAATGGGAGTTTTCATTTGCCCTTGAATACTGTTCCCTTGTTCGGAAATAACTGCAATTTTTGCACCTGCTTTTTTCAGAAAATCAAGATGTTTTTTAAACCTCTCAATGGTTTTCTGTTTCTTCTGTGTTGTGAAAAACGAACTAAACCACTGTGCTGCCACTTGTAAATTGTTGGTTGCTAATTTTTCTTTCAATTCTTTCGGATTTTTGGGGAATTTAGATCCTACTTCACATCCCTCATATCCCGCCATTTCCATCTCTTTTATGCATTGCTCGAAGCTTATATCTCTGCCAAGTTCTGGCATATCATCGTTGGTCCATCCAATTGGGGCTATCCCAATTTTAATTTTTTCATTATTGAGCATGTTATTCACTTGAAGTTTTGTCTATTTCGCTTATTTTACCTCTTTTGTTTATCTATTTTATTTTTAATATTTTTTGGCCGTTCCTACATTTTTTTCCATTTCTTTACGGGCTTCTTGGACTTTTGACATTTCAGAAGTTTCAGAAACTCCCACTCTCCACCAAGATTCATAGCCTCCGGTCTGAGACCATCTTTTTATTTTGATATGGATTAGGGTAGTTTTATCCTCCTCTTTTGCCTTTTGTAAGGCAGATTTCAATTCATCTGTCGAACTCACGCTATATGCTGCCGCCCCATAACTTCTGGCATTTGCTGCATAATCGATCTTTCGGATAGGTCCTTGCCGATCGGTTAATCCTGTTTCAGGGTTTCTGTCTCTGAGATCACATCCAAACCCATCACTGCCCATTCCCTCTTGTAAATTGGAAATGGAATTAAACCCTTCGGAATCAAAGAGTAAAATGATAATTTTTGTCTGTTCCATAAGACTGGTTACTATCTCGGTGTGCATCATTAAATATCCACCATCTCCTTGGATCACATATACCTCGGCCTCTGGGTCAACGTATTTTATTCCAAGACCCGCGGCAATTTCATAACCCATACAGCTATTTCCATATTCAACGTGGTATGTTTTTGGGGATTTTGATCGCCATGTTCTTTGGAGATCTCCTGGCGTACTTCCAGCTGCATTAACCATCACATCATTTCTGTCCATAAAATCATTTAATACTCCTATTACGGCGGGTTGGGGGAGGAATTTAGATCCTTTCTCCGGTTGGATGGTTCTTACCCTATCAACTTCTTTATTCCATTCTTTCACAAGATTTGAAATTTCTTTTTGGTAAGAATCATTCACCTCATAGGGACTTTCGGAAAATATTGCATTCAGGCTTTCCAATGCCCGTTTTGCGTCTGCCAAGATTGGGATTGCATCCATTTTATATGCATCAAAATTTGCTACATTTACTCCCAGAATTTCAACTTCTGGATTTTGAAAGGCACCTTTAGAAATTGTGGTGAAATCCATTAATCTGGTTCCCAAAGCAATGACTAAATCTGCTTTTTTGGCCAATACATTTGCTACTTTTGACCCCATTACTCCCATTCCTCCCACATTTTGGGGATGATCCCATCGTAACGCGCTTTTTCCTGCATTCGTAAAAGCAATCGGAATCTTTGTGTGCTCGGCGAACTCTTCTAATTCTTTTGTGGCTAAAGAATAATGTACACCACCACCTGCAATTACCAGTGGCCTTTTCTTTTCCTTAATTTTATTCAGGACAATTTCCAAGGATTTCTTTGAAATTGGTCTCCGGTCAATTCGATGAACCCGTTCTCTAAAAAATTCCTCCGGGTAATCATATGCCTCTGTCTGTACATCTTGGGGAAGACAAATACAAACAGGACCAGTCTCCACCGGGTCGGTTAAAACGCGCATTGCATTTATCGCCGAGCTCATAAGCTGTTCAGGTCTTGTGATTCGGTCCCAAAATCTACAAATTGGTTTGAATGCATCATTTGCAACTTGGGTGGGATTTTGGGGGGTTTCTACTTGCTGGAGGACGGGATCTGGTTGCCTATCTGCAAAAATATCTCCTGGTAAGAGTAAAACAGGGATTCTATTGGTTGCAGCTGTTGCGGCTCCGGTGATCATGTTAGTCGCTCCCGGCCCAATTGATGAAGTTACCGCAAAGCATCCGAGTCTGTTCAGATGTTTTGCAGCGCCGATTGCGGTATGTACCCCAGCTTGTTCATTTTGGATTCGATAGTATTTTAAATATTCGGGATTTTGTTCCAAGGCTTGTCCAACACCAGTAACCTCTCCATGTCCAAATATACCGAATATTCCCCGCATGAACTTTTGTTTCTTGCCGTCTATTTCGATATATTGTTGAGATAGGAATCTAATGAGGGCTTGTGCCATCGTTAATCTAATTGTTGTTCCCATTGTTCTCACAAAATAGTTTTATCTTAACAGATAAAATTTTTTCTATATAGGATTTAAATTTAAGACATTTTAAAAAGCTAATGGGGTTAGAATATGGATACATATGATCCATATGGGAAAAGATCTCAAATTTAAGTGAATTGAGCTGTATTAGAGCCACTAAGGTTATTTTGATTATTGAAATTTTGCGAAAGAATTGAGTGTTTCTTTCCATTTTAGGAAATAAGGGTGATTATAGAAAGAAGAGGATTAAAAAAGGATAAAAATGTTAAAAAATCGTATTTGTTGGTGGAAAACTAACTCAAGTTAGAGAAAAAATTATTCTATTTTCTCTGGTGGCCAAATTTTTGCGTTGTTCTCTGGATCCATCACCCAAGTATGCGCGGGAACAAACTTTCTAGGATCCTCGGGTCCATAGGGATTATCCTTAAGATGTCGAATCGCCCAAATATAATACATGGCATAACCTGGGGCGGCAGTCTGGGAATGTGGGGCACCATCAATAATTCCAAGACTATCGCCATGTCTAAGGATTTTTACTTCGTCGTAGCCATCCATACCAAATCCAAATCCTTGGGCAGGTAAGAATCTGTAATGGTATATCTCGGGTTGAGCATGCCCATGGGGCGGGTATGAAGACCATTTCCCTGGATAATTTATTACCTCTCCTAAGACTAAATTACTTTCGGGCATAATATTTTTATCAAAAATAGTTCTTACATCCCTGGTTGAAGTCTCTCTCAGAGTACCTTTTCCAAATTGTTCGGTTGTGCATTCATCGGCCGGGAAAAATCGAGATTTAAAGTCATTATCTCCTTTTGTTTCTAAGAGACATAATTCTGCCATACCCTTTCCATTTTCCTTAATTTCTACCTTAGTACCTCGGGGGACCAATAAAGCCGTGGGATCATCATCGAAAATTGAATTTCTTTGAATTTTTTCCTGTTCATTTTCCCATTTCAGAGTTACATCCCCCCTCATAAGCAGAACCGCTTTTTCAAGTTCGTTATCCATGGTAAAAGATTCATCTTTTTCTAAGATAAGGATGCTAAAATTCATTTTCATATTTTTTGGGTCATCCCAATCCCAATCGTCCATTTTCGTAATGTAATTCAGACCTTTTCTAAATTTTGGTGCTGTTAATTTCATATAATAGCTTTTAGGTATCAGCGATTAAAATAACTTTACTTTTCATGAATTTCTCTATTGAAATCCGTGTTAAGCAATATTCGTTAGAGTTGGTGGTCCTTTAAATGTAATTAAAGAGGGTGGCCTTTGAAAGCAAAAACTTCAAATGGGGAACTTTATAACTCTATGTTAGTATTGTGATATTGTGATTATATGTCCGAATTTAGAGAGTTAAAGAAAAAAATCAAATTATTTGCCGGGAAAATGGACGAATATCTTTTAAAACAGCTTAAGGGGGAACATAAGGAAATATGGACTGCATCCCGTCATTTAATTGAGGCTGGGGGGAAAAGATTGCGTCCCTTTATTATTTCCCAATTTGTCAAGTTATTTAATCCAAAGATGCGATTTATGGATTATTGTATGGTGGCCGGTGCGGTTGAGTTAATTCATACATTTTCCTTAGTTCATGATGACATAATGGATGAGGATAGTATTCGGAGGGGGGCCTCCACGGTGCATTCTAAATGGGGTATTCCCTATGGAATCCTCGCGGGCGATTTACTTCTCGTAAAATCCTTTCAAAGTATCAATCAATCAATTCTTTCTTATGAGATGAAAGATAAAGTAATCGGAGAACTTTGTTCAGTGAATGTTGATTTATGCGAGGGCCAGTCTTTGGATTTGGATTTTGAGGAAACTCAATCGGTCTACTTATCTGATTATTTTGAAATGATCTTTTTAAAAACAGGAGCTTTGTTTAAGGCAGCATGCAACCTTGCAGGCATTCTCACAAACCAATCGAATGAAATTATGGAACATCTAAGAATATTCGGGGAACATCTGGGGATCGCATTTCAGATCGTAGATGATATTCTCGGGATAACGGCCAATGAAGATAAGTTGGGAAAAAGTATCGGTTTAGATGTTCGTGAGAAGAAAAAAACTTTCCTGCTTCTTTATGCTCTGGAAAATCTTCCGAAAAAAGACAAATGGGTTCTTATGAAGATCATGAAAAAAGAATTATTAAATGATGATGATGTGAAAAAAGCAACCAATCTGATTTTGAATTCCGGGGCGCTCGAAAAAGCCAGACGCATTGCTTCTGACCATATTAAAAAATCTCAAAAAGCCCTTAAATCAATTGGAACAACTATTAAAGATGATTTTGAGGGAGATGAAGAGATTTCAAATATATATCTTGCGAATCTTGAAAAAATCACTGAATTTTGTTTGGAGAGAGCCTATTAAAATGAATGAAAACTATGATATTATTGTAGTTGGGGGAGGTCCGGGTGGTGCTTCCGCGGCAGCAAAAGCGGCAAGTCTGGGATATAAGACTCTACTCCTTGAAAAAGAAGAAATTATGAAAAACGGTCGTTATAAGGCATGTGGGGGTGCCATGGCGTGGGATCTTATTAAAAAGACCAAATTTCCTCAAAATCAAATTGATCGTATAATAGAATTTCTCGAACTCCATTATGTTGACGGGGATACATATCATAAAAAAGGAAAAGGTGCCGTGGTGTGGAGGAGCAAGTTCGACCGATATTTATGTAAGATCGCACAGAAAGAAGGGGCAGAAATCCATGAATCGGAGAAATTAAAATCTGCGTTCCAATCTGCATCCGAGAAAATGGGAAAAGATGGAAAATCTGAAAAGCGGGTAAAAAATTTGTCCATAAAGATAATCACCAATAAAAATACATATCATACCAAATTTTTAATCGCTGCAGATGGGGTGAATTCAACAACTCTTAAATCATTGCGTTGGCCTCCGTTTTTGAAGGACGATTTAGTCCTCACTATCACACAGGAAGTCGAAAGCAGTTCTAAACATATAAAAAAGGTTTTAGAAAAACATAAAGTCCACCTTTTTTTCAGTAAAAACCTCATTCCTATGGGGTATGCATGGCTCTTTCCCAAAAAATCCATGATAACTGTGGGTTGGGGGAATAAACTTTCCTTAATCAAAAATACGAAAAAGGAATTCCAACAATATTATCAATTACCCATAGTTCAAAATGCGGTAGAAGGGGGAACTATTTTCGCTTATAAACCTCATCTTATTCCTGTTGGGGAGCGATCATGCCTTTACCGTGATAATGTGTTTGCTGTGGGTGATGCTGCAGGTTTCGTGGACCCGATAAGTGGGAAAGGAATTCCTTATGCAATGCTCTCGGGGAAGATTGCTG
>CAZEPC010000054.1:0-16482 GCA_964513765.1 uncultured archaeon | reverse complement strand
ATACTTTCGGCTGCCGGCATTCCTTGTGTAAATTATTTTGGGTTTGCATAATTTTTTCTCACTTCATGATCCTTTTGATATCAATTCACTCATTTTTTATTGGAAAAATTAAATAATTTGTGAATTTCCATATAAATCCCCCAAAATCAGCGTTCTCCGCAACATATAGTTTGATAGTTGGGTAGTTTCGTCAAATCAACAATTATTATCTGCCAGCATTTCTTTTAATTTATGTATATGAAAAACCCAGTAAATTCAGAAAAATCAGCCCGAACCGCAAGATTCCCGAAGGGTATATCATCTCATGGTCCAGTGAATATTACTCTCGGAGAAGTGGTTGATATTACAGCAAGAGAATACGGCGAAAAGGAAGCATTAGCAGTAGATGGTATCAGAAAAACATGGAAAGAATTCAACCAAGAGGTAAACGCGCTGGCATACGGGCTTATTAAAATTGGAATCGGCAAGGGGCAGATTGTCTCAATTTGGGCGAAAAATCGATATGAATGGATGGTCTCGTGGTATGCCATCGCAAAGATTGGTGCCATATTGGTACCATTGGACTACTGGTATAGGGGAAATGAAGCCCACTATATATTACATCATTCGGAAACATCAGCCATTATCTGCACAAGCAATTATATTCCGATTTTGAAAGAAATGGAAGCCCTGCCGTATCTTCAGCACATAATTCTTATGGACGAGTCTAACAAAGAGGGGGAGACTGAGAAATTAGAATGGAGAACTCACCTATTTCACAAATTAATTGATCTTAATTGTTCAAATGAACAAATTCAAGATATCAAAACCCGTCAAGAGCAAATAAAAATGGATGATGTGGCATTTATCCTCTATACATCAGGGACCACGGGGAAACCTAAAGGGGCAATGCTCACCCATGCAAACATCGTGAGAAATAATATCGAGGTGGCAAAAGCCCTTCAAACCAATCAAAAAGACGCGTTCCTCATACCTGTTCCATTTTCTCATTGTTTTGGATGCGAGCTGGGCATGACCACCGCCACATTAACGGGCTCCAAGATGGTCCCCCTTTTTGATCAGACACCGAAGGTGGCACTGGAAACAATCCAAAAGGAACGGTGTTCCATTGTTCATGGTACTCCCACTCATTTCATCAGATACTTGGACTATTATAAGAAGCATCCCAAATTAGATTTGGATTGCCTCCGTTCCGGAATTGTAGCTGGCGCACCATGCCCAATACCTGTGATGAAAAAGACTATGAACACCCTTAACCTTAAGGACATCACCAACGGCTACGGGATGACGGAAACCAGCCCAATAATTACCATCACAACCCCGAATGATCCCCTCGAAAAACGAATGACGACCGTGGGAAAGCCAATATCCGATATAGAAGTAAGAATCGTGGATGAAAATAATAAAGTATTACCCGCTGGAAAGGAAGGGGAGTTAGTATGCAGGGGATGGAACGTTATGAAGGGCTATTATAAAAACAACGAAGCCACCGAAAACGCAATCGATGAAGAAAATTGGATGCATACAGGAGATTTAGCCACCAAAGACCCGGAGGGCTACTATAGGATTACCGGAAGAATTAAGGATCTCATAATCTATGGGGGTGCTAATGTATATCCTAAGATAGTTGAGGATTTTCTCCTCGGATTTGATGACATCTATGAAGCGGCAGTAATTGGTATCCCGGATGAGGAATACGGCGAGGTTGTGGGAGGAGTATTAAATGCTGATGCGAAGCTCACCAAACAAGAGGTGGTTGATCGATGCTACGGAAATCTGAATGATTTTAGCGTCCCCAGATATGTATTTTTCGATATTGCCATTCCTCTAAATGGCAGAGGAAAAGTTCAAAAGTACCTCCTCCGAAAGAGCTTAGCAAAATTAAAAAAAGAAGGACGAATCGGAGAAAAAGTCGTGCCAAAGCAAGTCCGTAAAAGGCGAAGGACAAGAAAATAGGCAATCCAAGAAATTAAAAAAAACAAAGAATGATTAAAATGGATAATCAGCAAAATAATTCAAAAAAGATAGGGATGGAAAAAGGAAGGAAAATTTGCAAGAAATATCTCTCTGAAAGACCTAAATTGATGGAACACTCAATTAAAGTAGCTAAATTGTGTAAAAAGTTAGCACAAGAAATAATCATAAAAAATCCGGAATTCGAGAATGTGTTAGAACCTGAAATATTGGGATTTTTGGGCTATGTGCACAATATTGGGACCTTTATTCGCAGAAACCGCCATGAGCTCCATACCATCTATCTTCTCACAAATAAAGAAAACATACCCGAGAAGGTGGCAGTACGAACCCGGCATGGACAATTAGTAGAAGATTATGAAGAGAAAAAAGAAGATTACTATCCCATTGGCCTGGAAGGAATAATATTAACCTATGCAGACATCATTGTAAGAGAGGATGATGAACTTCTACCCATGGAAAAACGATTGGATGAAATGGAAGATCTGATGAAGAAAAAAAAATCAGTATTCGGTGATTATAACTCGAAAATGATTGAAAATTTTAGAAAAGCAAAAAAAAGATATCTCAGATATGAGAAAATAATCCATGTGCTCACAGAAAAATGAAAAAGACAGCAGCCCACTCCATCTCCAACTCGATAATCCTATTCCTTTTTAGAATCCCATAACTTTTTTGGATTTTATAACAATTTCCGAACCCATAACTCTTTTAATTCCCCTTTTTCTTTCTTTTTAGGGTCCATCGCCTTAATTTGGATTTGTGTTTGGTTTCCGTCTCCATTTTTGATGGATTTTTACTTTCGGGTTTATTCATTTTGACAAACATGGCTTTAATCCCGGATAATGGGTTTTTGCCCTTTTTAGTTCCCAAGGATCCCCCCTTGCTTTCTGTTGCACCAATTTTATCCATTTTTCTTAATCTAATACGTTTCTTTTGTAATATCCGCTGGTATTTCCCTTGTTCCCTCGCAATTTTTCGCTGCTCTTTCCGGATCCGTTTTGCCTCTTTTTCCTCATATTTCTCCTCTTTCTCACTTAACCACGTATTAAAGTCAGAATCACGCATTTCTTTCCAATATAACCATACACCCAAAACCAAGCCCAAAAATGTTCCCAAGTCAATGAGATAGTAATAATTTTGGATATCTTCATAATATCCAGTTCTCTGAAAGCTAAAAGGAATAAGGATTACAATAAGCAATGTGACAATATGCGCCGTAATTAAAAAATAACGCTCAAAGTTAAACAACTCTTTTTCATCCATCATAAAGACGCGAACCCAAAACGCTAAAAATATCACTGCAATAGGGGTAAAAATTATCATCCCTAAACCCAGAGCTATCAGTCCATAATGAGCAAAATTAATTTTCCACTCTTGGAGATAATCGTGGATATTCTTTTGCTCATGGATTTGGATTTTGCCTAAATTTTTCCGGAATTGATACCACTTTATCTTAAGTTTCTGCTTTATGTCCTCTTTCTTGCGGATAATTTTATCTTTGAATGTAATTTCTTCAGATTCTGGGAGGAACTCGTGCTTGAATAAGGGAACCAAATATAGACTAGAAATAAGAGAGAGGGCCCCATACAAAAATAAAATCTTGTCGAATATATTTTCCATATCACCCGGATTGGCGATATTTTGGATTAATTTCACGGGGCCCTTGTATATAAGCAATAATCCAGGTATCACCAAAAGAAGCATTTGATACTTTTTTAAGTCACCGATTTTATCTTTTCCCTTGAATCGATATGCATTCTCTTCCAACCACCTCATTCCCAGGCTTAATACCGAAAGAATAAGGCCGAACCCAGAAATAAATTTCAAGGCAGAGAGCATAAGAACCAAGGTAATATTTAGCCAACGATCACCGAAAACTAGGATAATAATCATGAGGCCTGTCGAGGTAATTAGAAGGCCCGTCCACATCACACCAAAAACTTTCAATTGATCTTCGGTTTCCGCTTCCTTAGCCATGAATTATTACATGAAACACGAGGATAAGTATCTTTGTAGGATAATTATTTGGAAATAAAAGAATGGGAAATGAAAAAAAGTCATTTTATATTATTTATTCAAATTGGATTTCCTAAAGATCAAAACCGCGATCACGTAGAAAATCGCGCAGACCGGAAGGAGTAATCCAATAATTAAAGGATTTCTGGCATTATCCCCGGTCATAATAGCACCCAAGACAATATCACCTGTAGCATTTGCAATATTCAGCATAAAAAGGTATGAGCCGAAATACGCTCCCGCTGATTTTTTGCCGTCTTCTTCCCGTAGTTCCTCAGGCATTTGATCTGATAATTCGCTTATTATTGGATTAGGTAAAATAAACCCACCGACTAAGTTGGAAATTGCACCCGCTATAAAGACAAAGGCCACGATTTGTTTAATAAGTGTCGCCATCGGTATTAGGATTATCAATGTCCCGGCTAAAGATGCGGCTATCAATGTGGTTGATTTTAAAAAGGTTTCCTTCAAACCCTTCTTTTTTGCACTTTTTTGCCAATACATAAAGCCTGCCACCGCGAATGGGACCGCAGCGAGTAGGTAATATATATAAGGATCTCCCTTAAGCAGTAATACGAATGTAAAATACGGAGTGAGGGACTTCACCATCATTCTCATCGCGGTGTTCATGGAATAGGAACTAAATAACCATTTCCGGTATTCCGGATCCTTGAAAGGAACAAAGAGTTTCTTTAATACCTCTTTAACTCCAACCTTTTCCTCAATTTTGGGTTTATCCGATTTTTTAGACCTTAAGAAGTCCTCATTAATTGCAAAGACAATTCCCAAAGTGAATAAAGCAGAAATAACTCCAAAGATAATGCCTAAAATCGGGAGGATTTCCAAGAGAAACTGTTTATCTTGTGGTGTATTGAATATCTCTTCGGGCTCAGCCAGTCTACTCATTAAGATCATCGGAAGCAATATTCCTAATACACTCGCCAAGATGGAAAATAAACCTTGTTGGCCTGCAATCTTAATTCTATTCTTTTCATCCTCTGATTGTTCGGTCAACATGGCCAAATACGGGGATCTAATACATGCAAAATTAATATAGAAGGTCACATTGAGTATTGCCAAATATGCAAATAATCCGAAATCACGCTGCCCAAACTCTTCACAGAGATAAGGGGTGATCCATAGAAAAATTAAACTTAAAACCAATAAGGGCAATCCACCAAGGATGAACGGTTTTCGTTTTCCGAACTTCCCCGGTTCCTTTTTATCAGAAAGATATCCAAAAATAGGAGAGAACAAAGCGTTTGCAACCGCACTCAATGCCGTAGCGATACCGACCAAAAACGCATCAAGCCCAACCACATAAATCCAAAAGATTGAGAGAAACGCGTTAATCAGTGTGGATGGAAGAAATTGTCCCAAGATACCAGCACTATAGGCAATGGCCTTCGTGCCCTCCAAAACTCTGAGGTTTTGCACTTGCTCATCTTGCTCTTCTTGAGGTAAAGAATCCTTTCCAAGAATTTCTTTTTCCCCTTGATTATTCTCGTTCATATCGTCATTTGTCTTTTTATTACTCATATACTCAAAAACTAGCTATGATTGAATATATATTTTCTTCAAATGCGTGTATATCACAGAAAAAGTAATCCCTTTAATGAAATAGAAAAAAATCAAGGGTTGAGGAGATTCAACATAAAATTATAGTGCCATGGCCCGGCGCTTGAGAATATTTCTAATAAAATTAATAATCCCATTAATAATCCTAACCATAATAGCGTATTTATGAAGGCGATCGGTTCTTTTGATTGAGATTTATTAAAATAAAACCAGAAAATATATACTGATTGCCATATCCATCCCAAGATAAATTCAATTGAAAACCACAAGCTCATTCTATACAAACTGTATTGTGAATCAGCTATTGAGAAAGCTATTAGCTGAAAAAGGAAAAATATCGTTATTGGTGTAAAAATATAGTTGGAAATTCTTAGTTTTTCAAATAAATTATTCTTTTCCTTTAATTTTCCAGACTCATCTATATTTTCCTTTTTAACATCTGCTTTCTTTTCGATTTTTTGGTATATACAATTAACTGCCCAATCTAAAGTACCAAATATGATTTTTACCATCCATAAAACTCCAGAAAAACCTACAAAATATATTAAAAATTCTGCTCCCATAATCTCATTAAAGAATTTACCTTCTGCGATCATCCTTTGTAGAATCGTTAGAAATAGAAATGTTCCCGGTAAAAACAATAGAAGTATTTCAATGATGAAACTCTTTATGGTTAATCTATTTTTTACATTATGCTCTTTTTCTTCTATTTTTTTTGCCAGCTTTGCCGGGGAAAATATTAACTCATCGAGATTTTTTAGAAAATTATTATTCTCCTTTATCTTCGCCTTTATTTCTTCATTTTTATTCAATTTCAATAACTCCTCCCTTATGAGTAATTTCCGAATCCAAAAGATTGTTTATATACGTATTTTCTGTTATATCCGAAGAACATACCACATACTTTTCGGCTAAACTGTCTTGAATGTTGAAAAAGTTCCCATTATCCGTGATCTCGATGATCTTATCCCCATTATACCCGAGCTGTTTTGAATTAATCAATGTTATACTCTCGAGATAATCTGTGGCATTATAGGAAAATATTGTGATTCCAGGATAAACCTCATAATTTTCCCAAAAAATCGGGTTTGCATTATAATTCCAAATGATCTTTTCTTTTCCTTTAGAATGTTCGACAGATATCGCATTAATATTGTCCTCAAACGAATCTGTAGTTTTTAGGGGGCCTTCTTGTTCAGGTTTCCAGGTTAGTTTCTCAACATTAAACACTTCTTCACCTTTGCTAGAGTTTTTACATAATAAAAGTGTCATCCATGAAGCTTTTCCTTCTACATGTGTTGTTTGCTTCGCGGTAGTACATTCTTGATATACATTATAATCCGGAGAATAAATTCCTGCCAACGGATCGGTACTATTAACCAAAAGTTCGGTGGATGTCCAATCTTGTAATGAGTAAGTTTCAATCTTTCCGGAATAACTTGACGTTGAATTCAAACCATTATCTGTAATTTCCATGTTTGGATCATAAAATTGCATGTAATTCGTGATTTTATGCGACCCCCCGGCAACATTATCTAAAATAATATAATAATCTTTTTCGGATTTAGGAAATAGGATTTGTCTTCCCACTTGATCCCCAAATCCAGAATGCTTTCCTCCTGCATAAATGATTGTTGAAGCTTCATACCAGAGGCGGGAATCTGGTTCTTTTAATTCAATTGATGTATCATCTAATATGAATAAATTATGGGCGAGATTTGATTTTAGGTACCCGCGTTCGGGATGGGAACCGTCATAAGTTCCACGTCCAGGATCTAACAACAATTCTTGACCAAAAGCGTCTAATGAATAGGATAAACAATCCCAATGTGTATGTCCCGTTCCCCGCTGTCCTGCATCGAACATTAAACAAGTTGAATCTTTATCCCAACCCGATCTCATAATATAATAACCCGCTTCCGGGTATGCAATGCTTTGATGGTCTGGGAAAGTTCCTTCTAAACCTTGTGTTCCGATATACTTAAAATCTTCTCGATCATAAAATTCTGCGGCTTTAACCAGATAATTCTTGTAGTTATTTGCATCACTATCGCCGAAAGTTGTTATTCTCCCCGTTGTACCGTGCATATCCATTGTGAAATTACATGCCCCCTCAACCCGCCTATAAACATAAGGATCTAATTCATAATCATTTGCAGTTAAAACTTCAAAATAGGAGAGGTGAGATCCAACCACAACATTATGATACATTGTACTCAACTCGCTGTGCACTCCATCTTCCAAAAGATCATTTTCCGTAATGATCGTTGAAACCTCCCAAGCCCTCTTTTCCCAGTTATCCGCATCCTTTAACTCTGGGAAAAAACATCTTGCCCACATTAATCCATTAGTTTCAATTAATCCCCAATTTCCTGAAGTTTTTATGAACGTTTTTAAATAATCTGCTTGTTCCCAAATTGATTTATAATATTTGAATTTAATATCCGCTGTGAAATGGGTACTATTCTCGAATGCTTCGTAAACTTGAATAAACACTCGTAATCTCTGAGCTGTATCAATTGTCCTCCAAGTAAATTCTTTATGACCTTGGGGTTCTTCTTCATACCAATCCATAAACATCTTAGCGAACTCTTCGGCATATTTTTCCTCACCCGTTCCTACATACACTCTTGCTAATGTGGATAAGAAAAAGAATCTGTTTGTTAACCACGTATATTCTTTATCCGTACTTGGTCTTCCATGCCAATTTATATCATCGTTTCTATAATACCCATTTGATTGAACCTCGATATAATGATCGATTAACAAATCTGCCTTATCTTTGTTGATTGTACCGGTGATCGGGTTAGGATTGGTAAATAGGGTACTTGATTTATATTTTACATATTTCTGCTTTGCTAATTCCATATTGTTTTGGTCTAATGCAGATTTTACTTCTTCAAGGTCTGAATTGCTGAAATCAATTAATTCAAAGAAATCTGCATCGGACATATGTATAGTATCTGTAAAAACAGGAAATAATGTTACAGAAAGGAGAAAAAGGATTATTACTACATATTTTATCTTGTTGAATTGAATTGTTATATTTGATTCCATTGGTATTTTCCCTTTTTTCTTATTCAATTGTAAAAATTATATAAAAAAACTAGCTATGGTTGAATATATATTTTTTTTAAATACCTAATATCACAGAAAAAGTAATCCTTTTAATGAAACTAATCTTTTTTGGACTTAAGAAAAAAAAGAGTCATTCTCATCTATCAACAATCAATCAACAGCCCTATAACAATTTAGAAATATGGGAGGAAAAACATGATGCAATCAAATAGTAACCGGCAAACAACTGTAAAACTCAAAGAAAATATCTTTTTAGTAAATTCCAATGTAGAAGTACAGTTGAATTTTAGATTATCTCGCACCTTAACAGAAGAAGATAAATTTTACGTACAATTCCCTAACTCTTGGCTTTTAACCTACGGACCAAGCAATCCTCGAGTCTTACAATCCGAGGATCCCGAGAAAGAGAATTACATACATATCGAGGCGGTGAATCAAAAAGATGGAA
This sequence comes from uncultured archaeon, assembly GCA_964513765.1. Lineage (GTDB taxonomy): Archaea > Asgardarchaeota > Lokiarchaeia > Sigyniarchaeales > Promethearchaeaceae > CAZEPC01. The sequence continues at coordinate 7,385 of CAZEPC010000054.1, read as the reverse complement.
AAATATTACACGATAGAGAGGACTTCAATATAGAAATTGAGAGATCCCATTATACAAACCCTCAAGGAACCGTCCGTCATGGAAAATTAATATCTTTCCGACTTAAATCGGGACAAATTGAACCTCCCTCGGTGATTATTCTCTCTTATAAAAATACCACCGCACCATATGTGGCTTGTGAAGAAAAGATATGGGTAAAAATGAACGATACACCGTTATATTCCAAAAAAACTAATGATTATCCCGTTCTCAAGACTACACCCTTGGAGCATACATATTTTAAAATCATCATCCCCTCTTGTGCAAAGCCATCTGAACAATTCTTCGTCAATCTTCTTTCCCTTGATAAATTTGAAAATCCCTCCTCCAGCAAATTCACCTCGATAGATTTGAGGAGGGATGATGGTGTTTGTATCGAAAAAGACATCTCTTTTAGAGGGATGAAAAAGATCCCCGTTTCGATAGAACAAGAAGGATATTATCGATTTACTGCAAACGGAACATCCTCCAACGTTATTAAGATATCAAGGGAAGCAAAAGGACCATATTGGGGAGATATCCATATCCATACCCAGCTTTCCCACGATGCCCAAGGATTCAAACCCTATAAATATGCCCGGGATGTGATGTCCTTAGATTTTGGTGCGGTGGCAGATCACTGGCAAAGTTTAGGACCCAAAGGATATGAATTGACCATGAAATGGGCGGATAAATACAACCAGCCCGGAAAGTTCATTACGTTATACGCGGACGAACGCAACCCAAAACCCTTAATGGGCCATCATAATGTCTATTTTAAACAGAAATCTTTATTTAAAAAGTACGCAGCAACATCCAAGACCGGATACGGCAAAAATCCCCAAAAGTTTTTACATGATTTAAAGGAAATTAAATCCGGGGAGATCCTCATCATTCCGCACCACACAGGAATTAAGTTTTCAAATTACTCTATAGGGGAGATGGGCGGTGCAATTGATATTAATGCAGCCCAAAACACCGACTGTTATGACCGAATAAAGAATGAATTCCGACCCGTAATGGAAATCTATTCCCAACACGGGCAGAGTGAATTATATTGTCCCGAACATGTATTGGCTTATGAATTTAATCGCTTACGAAATTTCGAGAATAGAGGAAATGCATCTGTTCCCGGCCCCTATTATGCCCAAGCCTATTGGAAGCAAGGAGAACGTCTTGGGGTGATTGCCTCATCCGATGATCATTCGGGAAGAGGGGGGAGATTTCGCAGAGGGATTACTGGACTTTTCTTAGAAGAATTAGACCGCGATTCCATATTTAGGGCTATCCAAAATCGGGCGTGCTATGGAACCACGGGGGAAAAGATTCTCATCGAATTCTCCATTGATGGCCATGAGATGGGGGAGAAAATTTACAAAAAACCTTATGAAAAGATCCACATAAAAATTAAGGTATTTGGGACCGATACACTAATTAGGGTTGAACTACTTCACTATGAAAATGAGGAAGATGAGGAACTGGATTTTATCCCAATTTTCTCTACGTACCCAAAAGCACACGTTATGGATTACGAAGTTGAAAGAGATGAGATATTTATAGCGGACTCAATCTATTATGTGAGAGTCGTACAATATCCTTTAGAGCGACCTGCAATGGCTTGGAGCAGCCCTATATGGATAAAAGAAAAGAAATAAAAAAATTAAGAAAAAACCAACAACAAAATAGCAAAGCACATAGAATATTGATTATCTCATTTTTTTCCTAACATTCTGTAGGCGGTTACCAAAAATACCTTACATGTGTTCACGAGCTCATCGATAACAACCGATTCATTGGCATCATGTGCATTAAAGCCGGAGGGGCCAAATATGAGTACATTTTCCATGTTTTCCATCCGCATATGAACAGCATCGGTCCCACCGGGAGCAAAGAAAAATACCGCGTTCCGTTTATACACATCCTCAAATGTTCCCTTTAAAAGCTGGGCGAAATCTTTATTGGGATCCACGAACGTTCCGTCTGTGGTACTAATCGGATTTATCTCGATATCTACGGGTCTTTTCATCATTTTTCTATTGCTTTCCTGGGGATTCTTAAAACCTTCTGGCAATTTGACACGATAACCCAAATACGTTCCGTATTCTGCTATGCTCGAGTAAATATCTTGATCGCTTATCCCGGGTAATACTCTTATATCAGTTCGGAAGCTGCAAGTATCTGGTATTACATTTGTCTTTGACCCACCTTCGATCATCGTGAAGCTCACCGAAGTATTGAAGAAGTGTTTAATTGGTAATCCGTCCTCCATGTATGGATCGGGTTCTTCGTCCCCCACAGATTTAAGGGCCTTTATGAGCTCACCTAAAGAAAATCGGCTGAAAAGAGCCTTTACCAAGTCCCAGAGCCCAATCGGAGATTTCACTTTCGGAAGTTTCCATTTATTAGATTTATTGATAAACTTAGCGGCTTTATTTATCGAGTTTGATTTTGGTTTCGGCAAACTTCCATGGCCAGATGAACCGTGAAAGACATATTCCAACCATTTATGGCCTTTTTCCCCCACTACAATTGCAGGGCTCTTAATCGGAGGTTGGCCCGATGGTTCGGCGATAATCGTTCCATCCGCATTTACCTTATCAAAATGATTTTTGGCCATATACTGGGCACCATATAATCCGTCAAGCTCCTCATCGGGAATAAACCACATTTGTAATTTACCTTGAAAGGGTAGATCCATTTCCTTGAACAATTTACATGCAATCATTTGGGCCGCAAGACCTCCTTTCATGTCGCAAGTTCCCCTCCCATAAATTTTCCCGTCCTTCACAACCGCTTTTAAGGGAGAAAGATCCTCATCCCAATGTTCTTCTCGATAGGGAACGATATCTAAATGCCCATTGAATTGTAAAAATTTTCCCCCTTTTTTCCCTTCAGATTCTGTGCTACCCTCGTAATCTTTGCTTTTAATATAAGCCAGAAGATTGGGCCATTCTTTTTTTCCTTTATTTTCTTCCTCTAATCGATGTGGGGCCTTGTAAAGTTCGGTTTCAAACCCAATTTTTTCCATGTAATTTTGGGCAAATTCAAAAACTTTATGCATATCGGAAAATTCTCGCCAATCGTAAGATCGGGAATCTATGGAAATAAGGTCCTTAAGAAGTTCAACTATTTCATCACGCCTTTCTTCTACTTTTTCACATAATTTCTTTTCAAATTCACTTAAATTACCCTTATCTATGACTTTTTCACTCATTTTTTCTTATATCTCCGTGACGTTCTTTTGTGAAAATAAAAATCCCTAAACTTTAAAAAATTGTGCTCCATAAAAGAAGAAAATCTTCAAAAGCGCAAGACTTTAAATATTTTAGGCGAAATTCAACATATGGATACTAACAAGAAAAGTGATCTAGTGCGATTATCAGCGAGTGGTTTAATCATCACCGCCATCCTTGTGTCCTTTTCAATCCCATTGGGATCTCTTCCAACATTGGGAAATTTAATCAATCCGAACGGGGGAGTGTGGGGCTTGAAGCACACAACCTCCAGTGAAAAAGAATTTAGGATAGAAGGGATTCAAGGGAATGTAGAGGTCATTAAAGACAAGTATGGTATTCCTCACATATATGCGGACAATGAAAGCGATGCCTTCCGAACATTAGGATATCTTCATGCAAAAGAAAGATTGATCCAATTGGAATTGACTAAGAGGCAAGCATCGGGAACCTTATCAGAATTTGTGGGCGAATCTGCGTTAGAAACTGATAAATTTTTCAGAAACATTCAATTACGGAAAAGCGCTGTTGAGTTGACCGAATATATCAAGAAAGAGACTCCAGAGGCCTATCAAATCTTAATGGATTACATCGGGGGAGTTAATTATTATATTAAAAATGCCAAACAATTTCCATTCGAATTTATCCTCTTAGGGGCACAGCCCAGTCTTTGGGAGCCTGTTGATGTAGTCTTGATTCAAAAATACATGAGTTATATGCTCACATATTCCGAGCAAGACTTAGTAAATACATATATTAATGACAGTTTAGCCGAGGATTATCCAGGCATTATGAACGAGATCTTCCCGGTACGTACACCTTTTCAAATCCCGATCGTCCCAGAATATGGAAGTTATCCCGATGAACCGAATGTTCAAGATGAATGCGAAAATGAGGGCGATAATGGATATACAGACTTTAAGAAGAATAAATTAGACACAGTTGGGAAAATTCTGCAATCCTATGATAATGTGAAGGATCCTTATGCCCAAAAAATGAAGAATTCTTGGGTGGGCTCCAATAATTGGGTGGTTAATTCCTCTAAATCCGAGACCGGAAAGCCAATTCTCTGTAATGATATGCATTTGGCATGGTCATTGCCTAATATATGGTACGAAGCACATATAGTAGCTAAAGATTCGGGATTAAATATCCAAGGATTTACTATTCCAGGAGAACCATTCGTAATTGTCGGCCACAATGAATATGTCTCTTGGGGCATGACTAACGCCAATTTCGATCATATTGATTGGTACTTTTATGAGGGAAATGAAACTCATTATTGGTACGAACCAGAAGGTAAATATTTACCCTATAACACATACAAGGAAACAATTACAATTAAAGACAAAGAAGCCACCGAGTTTGAAATCAAGGAAACTATCCATGGACCCATTATGAATGTCGTTCAAAACGACCAAAGCTCCCCCAACTTAACCGTCGGATTCCAATGGGTTCCCTTAAAAATTAACTCTACCACTTTTAAAGGAGTATATGAGATGGGGAAAGCTAAAAATATTACCCAATTTAATCAAGCATTATCCCAATTTCAGATGCCCTCCCAAAACATTGTCTATGCAGACAGATACGGAAACATTTCAATGCGATGTTCAGGGGCGGTACCGATCAGAAATAATGTCCCTAAAGACTCCACGGACCCACTATATCTATTAAATGGGAGTGCCGATCAATACTCTTGGACGGGAGATTATATCCCATTTGAGGAATTACCCTATAGCGAGAACCCGGATCAAGGATATCTGGCGAGTGCAAATCAGTTAAGCACCGGACCCGATTATCCGTATTATCTCCAGTATAACTTCCTTTCCAACCACCGGGCAAGAAGAATCAATCAATTATTGGCTAGTGATGATTCGGTGAGTGTGGAAGATATGAAGACCTATCAATTAGACACCCATTCGGTAATTGCAGAATGGTTTGTGCCTGTGGTCTTGGATAATTATCAACATCAATTTCCAACTTCACAGAAAACCCCATTAATAGAGCAAGCCATGGAAATTTTAAAAAACTGGAATAATTCGGCTAAGGCATATAAAATGAATAAAGATCTCGCGGGACCAACAATATTCAATGAATTACTCATTCAATTTGCAAATCTTACCCTCTGTGATGAGCTAGGAAAAGTTTTACCCAAAAAGTGGGAAAAGGAAGCACCAAGGTTCTTTGCACCCATTTTAGAGAACTTCACCAAAAACGACCCCCAAAATAAGTGGTTTGATGATATCACAACCGACTCAATCGAGGAAAACCTTACAACGATATTGATTCAAACAATCTCTCAAGCCATTTCCGTTTTGAATAATATGGAAGAGCTGTACGGCAAAGAGCCGGAGGAATGGTGCTGGGGAGAAATTCATAAGGTGGTATTCCCGCACCTAACAGGAATTGAGGCATTCGGATGGGATCCGATTGAATTTTCGGGGTCAACAATCACCTTAAATCCCTCAAGTTATTGGGATCGGGATAATCCATCCCAATTCGGTGCTTCGGAGCGGATGATAATTGATTTTGGGGGGGCAGACAATTATTTTGATACTTCCCAAATGGTGATTCCAGGCGGATCTTCGGCTGATCCTACCACTTCCCATTTCGATGATCAGCTAGAACTTTTTGTAAAAGGAGAATATCACGATTTATGGTATTACCCAACCCCAGAATTATTTGGAAATGATGAGATAGAGGCAACATGGACTTTTGGAGGACTCTAAAGGAGGATAAAAACGATGAATATTAAAAAATCTGTAAAAGATATCAAAAATGGACTTCAAGAGGAATATACACGCGAAAATTACGATGCAAGAGAGGATTTAGAAAAATCTGTGGTAGGGAAATGGGTCTTAGATCACCAAGTCTTTTCGGTATTCTTTGCCACCCTCCTGTTATCTTTGCTCTTTACAGCCAGTGGGATATGGCAACTCGCCTTTATACCTGGAATTTTTGCAGGATACTTCCATCATAAAAGAGCACGCGACAGTTTTTTCATGGGCTTTGTATGCGTTCTATTCGCATGGGGGATATTTATCTTGTATTATATTTCAAATGAGGGTGCCTATGAATTAATGGATATGATTTTTGCGTTCATAATTGGCTCCGAGGGATTTGGATTCCTGGCTATCATCCTTTCTCTTCTTGTTGGAGGCCTATTAGGAGGTTTGGGTGCCGTAGTCGGGTATTCATTATATGAGATATTTGGAAGTAAGAACTCCACCATCAAAGACAATGAAAAGGAAAAAGGGCCTAAATTGGAGCAAAATAACCAAACGGATTCGTAACAAAAACGTTAAATCAAAAAAATTAAGAAAAAGATTGCATGGTCTTTATTCAGCAGTACTTTTTTTTTACTTACTCTTTTTTTGCTTACTCTATTTTTGCTTACTCTATTTTGGCATTAAACCACACATCAGCCAATAATTGGACAACCCCCGGAATAAGAAACAGAAAGGCCCCAATTACTAGATACACGACGGAGATCAATACAAACCAAATGATTGCTGATTTCATGAATTTCTTCACCGGATCCATTCCAAATAAGGGATAAAGCAAAATAATACTGAGAACGTTTATGACTAAGATAAGCCAAAAACTCACCGTTGGGTTATAACCCAAGTTCTCACTGGATCCTTGTTTAAACACCACGGCCATGATTATTGCTGCAACATTACATGCCGCAACCCAAACCATAAAAATAGGAATTGCAGATTTGGGAAGTTTTTCGCGTTCAATTGACATATTTAATTATTAGGAAATTGTAGTATAAAAAAGCAATTGCTTCCGTCTATAAGAATAACCCGTTTATTGTTTTTCTGTTCCCTTTGTGAGATCCCTTACATTCGATTTGGTAAAAAACCCATCAAAATCACCGTATCTGTGAATATATTCATTCACTAACATAGTATGAGGAGACTGGACCGTAAAGCACTGATGAAGTCCGTCATCGGGACCGCCGACCAATTCAACCAAAAAATCTTGTCCCCTATTAAGAATCTTCTTATAGGTATTTTCGATATTTTTGGTTTGATAGGCAATATGATGAACCCGCGTCCCATAATTAAATGTGTATTTCTCGGTTGGTCCAATATCCTCGGAGCCAATGAAAGGAGTGATCCCGCTGGT
>CAZEPC010000053.1:12100-16648 GCA_964513765.1 uncultured archaeon | reverse complement strand
ATTGGTAATAAATGCTAAAGTGGCAGATTTTTTATTGGATTGTAATATGGCGGATTCAATTCCCTCTCTGTCTTTCCCGTCACTCAATATTTCAATGGCTTCCTCTTCGGTTAATGTTTTACTCGCTTCTATTGCTCCTTTCATGAGGGATTCCAAATTGTTTTGTCGGTTTTTAGAAAAGTTGATTTCGTTTAGATAATTTTTATTCCAATTCTCATTCCAAAATCGGTTAGTCTGGGATATAGTGGTATTTGGATAAATCTTGGTCTTTTTTGGGGTAAATTGTAAAGGATATGCTTTTGTCCTATTCCCTAAAATTAAATTATAAGATATGGTTTGGGGGGAATTATTCAAAATTGTAATTGCTTTCTTAGGAGTTTGTGCTTCTTCAAAGATCTCTCTGAAACGGAATACTAAGGGTTTTTCAAATGTTCCAACAACATTACAATCAATCACGTTCATCAATGAATATATGCCCGATTTGCTCTTCCCGATAGGAGTACAAATAGTACCACCCAATCTTAAACAAAAGATTTCTGTTGTTTTTTCTTTCATTTTTAACTTATGATGAACCCAGGAAACAGTTTCAAATAGTTGATCTTTGCCTATAATCCGTGGAAAATCAAAGTTCTGGCCGTATGTCACATTTTTCTCATTTTGATGGGCTACAGAACTGCACCCTAGTGGGTATTCATTTGGGTAATACTGCCCATAAATCAATTCGGTAAATAAATTCTGGATTAGAATGTCTTTATATGTAAAGATGAAACCAGAACCCCTCGATGCCCCCTCAGCCATTCCCTTCATTTCATCCTTATATTCTTTTGGAATAAATTTTTCATATTTCAATGCAAGATCCCTGTATTTTTCAGGTAAGAATCCAAAAAAATCTTGAAGGACAATTTCCATATTTCTGATCTGCCTTGAGAGCTTTTTTCCCTCGAGATACCCCAAGGAATAATAATCATTTGCCTCAACATAAAGATAATCCTGACCGTTTGATTCTTTCCACTCCGCACTTCCTTCAACCTTTCTGATATAAAACAATTTGGCTAAATTGGTTGTGGAAATAAATCCCGCAGATATTGAAATTCCTAAAATTACCAATGCTTTGCTTAATCTAAGGAATTTATTCGGTTCTTTAATTTGCGATTGGTTTGACTTTCTTTGTATTAAAAATGGATAGATTTTTCTTTTCCAAAGGATATACCAAACAATTGTTCCTAAAGTAATGAAAGTTATTGTGATCCAAAGCATTTTTTATCATGTTTTTTGTTTTCTTTTTAGGTATCTGTAAAGGAGGCTATTTAAGTCCATATAAAAATTGAGCAATTTTCAGATCTGAAATCAATTTCGACTATTTTATAATTTATACTTTACAAAACCACAAAATATGTTTCTAATATTAAAAATCCCACGAATATCCCATTTACTTGAAAAATCTTTCCTCTGTTTTGATCTGAAATATCAAGATTTAAATATCTGAATTTTTTATAATATATTATCTACATATCTAGATAGGTGGATATCCCGAACAATTTTCAAAATTGTAGATGGGTATCTTAACATATCTAATTTATGTAAATTATAATAAAATGGAAGGAATTATATGGAATTAGAAAATATTGGAACGTACGAATATGATGGGAAAAATCTCCGATGCGAATTTGATATAGGCGCAGATGAGTTCTTTGAAAAATTTCCTGATGTTGTGGGAAATACTTCCTCATCAGTATTAGATGATGTTCGTGAAGCCATTAATAAAAACGGTAAAAAGGTTAAAATTGGCTGGACATCTCGATCTGATGTAGAAGACTTCTTAAATAGTATTAAAGAGGCGGAAGAATCATTAGTCTCAAGTACCGAATATTCCTCCGAAACAGACGAACCTGTTGAAGAAGAATATGAGGAAGAATCAGAAACTTATTACTCTGAAGAATCGGAATCAGCAGCTTATGATGAAGAGGAACTGGCCGGAGATACTGAGGGGAATCGCGTTTCTATAGAAATAATTGAAAAGACAACTGCCGAATTTGAACATAATGCCGAAGAGCCTAATGAGGATGCTAAAAGCGCTACTGGTGAATTTCGGGTAAAGAACCCCTCTAATGACCACGAATTATGGGACATAAATGTGGAGATGAAACATCTCCGACCCATTAACTGGAATACCGAGGAAATTAAATTAATTGAGAAAGATATTGATGAAGAAGAACACGCAACCGAATCTGAGGGTGAAGATGTCTCGGAGGATACTAGTGAGGCTGAAGAAGATGAGGAATTTGAAGGGGATGAAGAATATGGGGAAGAAAATGAGCTTGGTGAAGATGAATCGGAAGAAGATGAATCTTTAGAACCAATTTTTCAAGAACTCACACTTAAACAATTGGAGCTTGATGAAGAAAAGGTATATGAATACGAAGTGGAGGGTTATGATGAACCTTCTCTTAAAATCCATGAATTCATCAGTACAATTAATGATGAAGAAACGGAATCATATTCACTCCGTGCCAATGAGCAAAATACGGTGCTGTTTAAAATTACCGCTGAAAATACTTCGGATGCAGATTTGAAAGATATTAGTATCAAAAAAGAAATAAATGAACTCTTTTCTGATGTCAATCTTATTGAAGATGAAGAGGTTTATGGAGGAACAGAGGTTTCTGATATTGAAAACGCTACTATTGAGGGAAGTGAGATTGTTTGGAATATTGATTCCTTAAAACCTGAGGAAGAAAAACAGCTCAAATTCAATGTGCTTATTGATGCCTCTGAAAATGCAAAAGCTCAGACAGGTGTAATCTCTGCCGAATATAAATCCACAAAAGCCTACACTGGTCTTGCTCTTAATGACTTTAAAGGATATTCAAGCAACTTTGTGGGAATAGAAGCCAAACAAAACGAAGAAGACCCCGATGCTTATACTTGCTCTATGATATTTCAAAATGAATCGGATTTCCAGATGGAACTTTCAAATGTCGAGATTTATGAAGATGATGCTCTTGAGGAAAATTTACTAGGGGAGATCGAAGACTATCCTAAAATCTCTGCGGGTAGGTCTTGGAGATCGAGAGAGTGGACTTCAACCACGGATACTGGGATGGAGCCCCTCTTCCATAAGAAAGTAGATTTCTTTGTACTTGCGGCTCAAGAAATTTCTGCTTTGAATACCATTAAAATCCATGATCTTCAATTAGCAACGGCTATGATCGAAGGGAGAGTATATTATTCTGTTGGAGAATTGGAATCTTATCGGGAAACTGTGTTTAACGCGTTAATGGAGGTTGAAAATACAGGAAATGCTGAATTCAACGAATTTGTTCTGGAAGATACCATTCAGCCAGGATATATTCCTCCTACCCCAGAGCAAGTAGAGATATATGTGGTGAGGGCAGGTGAGGAAGCCGCAGAGGAAGAAGTTCCCGAAGAGGAAGAAGTTCCCGAAGAGGAAGAAGTTCCCGAAGAGGAAGAAATTCCCGAAGAGGAAGAAATTCCCGAAGAGGAAGAAGTTCCCGAAGAGGAAGAAGTTCCCGAAGGTGCCGAAGTGCCACAAGAATTTGGGGAAAGTGCTATTGAAGAAGGGCAGGTAGAAGTAGATGAGGCAAATGTAATTGATTGGGATAATCTTGGAGAAAAAATCGATATAGATCCCTCACTTATTTCCTTAACTCCAGAAGACCAAGATCCAGATTCTGAACACACTATTAAAGTCAATTTAAAGGACTTAAAAGAATCTTCTATTGGACAATTGGATCCTGATATGAAAATTCGGGTGAAATATCCCATTGAAGCATATAAACCCTCTCAAGACTCGGAATATTCCCCTAATGTTAAATATACATTAAATACTCTTCCGGCGGGTAAGCCGATTGAATATATACCAGAATCAGAAGAAATTGCTATTCCTGTTATCCATGTCAGAAGAAGAATTCTTCGTGGTAAAACCATCAATGCGCTTGGGGTAGCAAACCAATACCAAATTTCTTTAACTGCCAAAAATCTTGGTGATAAAGTCATTGAGGATGTTAACATGAGAGATGTGGTTGATGATGAAAATTTCGATTATGGTGAATACAGTATGGATCCATCTGAAACAGGAGAGCTTGGCGAGAAAGATCTCTTAATCTGGACAATCGATAAAATTGAACCTGATGAAGAAGTAGAAATCACTTATACAATTACAGGTAAAGGTGATTATCGGGTTAGCGATAATCAGCACTCTGTATAGTAGAATAATGATTTACTTAAAACAAATTTTTTAATTTTTTAAAAAAAACAAAAATCCGGGAATTAAAAGAAGGAGAAGTTGTACATAAGAATTAATAACCCCAGAAAACATGAACCCCAAAAAAGAGCGCGTTGAGCGCCGCCATAAAGAGGCTTTACCCTCCTCTTTATGGATTTCATGATCAAATATATAATGTATTTATTTATGCTGAACTAAAACCCAAAAAAAGATATATTACCCCAAAACCCCAAAAAAGAGCGCGTTAAGCGCCGCCATAAAGAGGCTTTACCCTCCTCTTTATGGATTTCATGATCAAATAT
>CAZEPC010000053.1:0-12000 GCA_964513765.1 uncultured archaeon | reverse complement strand
CAAAAAAGAGCGCGTTAAGCGCCGCCATAAAGAGGCTTTACCCTCCTCTTTATGGTATTTCTCCCTTTTCTTGAACTTTAAACCTAACAAAAAACATATTTCATTTTTAAATCGAAAATTAAGGAAAGCTAAAATTGGGAAAGATATGAAAAAAAAAAACAGTTGAAAGGTTATTGTTATTATGTTCTTTTACAAAACTCGCTCTATGAGTCTTACACACTGCATAACAAAAGAACCTTCATTATCATACCAAGCTAAAACTTTTACCCAATCCCCATCAATAACTTTCGTATAATTTGCATCAAAGAGGGATCCATAAGGTGAATCAATTATATCCGAAGATACTATTGGTTCTTCATTATATCCTAGAGCATCCTTCATTTCTCCTTCGGCTGCCTTTTTGAATGCGGCATTTACTTCTTCAACAGAAGTCTTTTCCTTTAACTTCACACTTAAATCAACCAAACTTCCATCTGGGATTGGTGCCCTAACCGCCATTCCGTCTAACTTCCCATCTAACTCAGGGAGGACCAGCCCTATTGCCTTGGCTGCACCGGTGGTCGTTGGTACAATATTTGCTGCTGCTGCTCTTCCCCGTGTGGTTTTTCGATGGGCCGTATCCAAAATCTTTTGGGACATTGTATAACCATGAATTGTGGTCATAGTGCCCTTTTCAATTTCCCAATTGTCATGAAGAACTTTAACTAATGGTGCCAGGCAGTTAGTTGTACAAGATGCAGCACTCATAGTCTTCATATTCCCTTTATCATATGTTTCATGATTCACACCATAAACTACGGTAGTGTCAATCTTCTTATCGGCAGGTGCACTAACAAGAACCTCTTTTACTCCTCCCTGCTTGAAATGTTTCATATATCCATCATATTCTCTAAAAACTCCCGTACATTCGAATACAATATCTGTATAGTGCTGAGACCATGGTATCTCTTCTGGGTTCTTTTTATTATATACGGGGATTTCTTCTCCATCTACTTCCAATGCGTTTTCTTTCGCCACAATGGAATCTGCTTTCCAAGTCCCATGTACTGTATCATATTTCAATAAATATGCTAACTTTTCAATGGGAATTAAATCGTTTATAGCCGTTACTTCAATTTCTGGGTTATCAAAAACTGCTCGGAAAAAAATCCGACCAATTCTTCCAAATCCATTTATTCCAACTTTTTTCATAATAATAACACTACTTGGGATGTAAGAATCGTTATTTTTAAACCATAGAGCTATAATCGAAAAGTAGGGAAAACAAAAAAAGAAATGAATATGATTAAGGTGAAGAATAAGATAAAGAATAAGATAAAGTAATGGTTGTGACGGATATTATATATAAGATAAAGAAGAGTGATTAATTTTGGAAATAATGTAAAAAAAAGTGATTTAAATTAGGAATTAGATAAAAAACAGCGATTAAAATTAAAAATAGGATAAGGAATAAAAGAAAAGAGAAGAAAACATTAAGAATTAAGAATTAATAATAGAGACTTTTTTGAAAAATTGTGAAGATACTCGTCCGAAAAACCTCAAAATCTATATTCTCTGGAATGATTTGTTCAAATTTTTCAATAAGACGATCTTTGATTACTTCTTCTTCAAATTCTTCCTTTTCTTTCAGACCCGGGTCAAATTTATGGAGGAAAATTGAAAGTTTTATATCTGGATTGAACTTATCGATTGCCTGAACAATAATCTTAAGGTAATCCAAAGCCTCATCGTAATTACCTTCATCTTGCACATCGATCACAAAGATGACCTTGTCCACGGAATATAAGTATGTGAAATCGTTATTTTTCAGATTTCTAATATATTCATTTCGATACCTTTTTTGTCCGCCAAAGTCCCAAATTAAGTATTTCTTTTTTCCCTTAATAATCTGGTCTCTATCAATCCTTTTGGTGGGTTTAAGCCGAAAGAATTCCATAAGATTCTTTTTTCCATTTAGGGACAATAAAATCGAGCTTTTTCCGGCGTTGCTAAGTCCCATAATTAAGATTTTTTTCTTTTGGTTCATTTAAAATCAACGTTCACTGTATTGGTTGTTAGGTTCTTTTTGTCATTTATCAGACCCATGATAATATTCATAATAAAATTCACGATAACAGGAAGATCTTATCTTAACCGAGTGTATCCATGATATCATGTTCTTCCATTACTTCTATGTCTTTTTTCTTTTTGTCCATTAAATAAAATTCAACGGTTCGCAAAATTTTGAAAATTTTTTTGTTCTTGATCTTATAGATCTTTTTTGACCCATCTTGATCATAGTCAATTATATCTGCCTTATAAAGTATTTTTAGATGTTGTGAAATGGTTGACTGGGCTTTATTAAGTGCCTCTTGAATATCTTTGGAAACCAGATTTCCCTCCTTCAAATGATAGATAATTCCAAGCCTCGTTTCATCCCCTAAAATACTTAGAAAATTTGATAATTCTTCTATTTGATCCAAATTTATTTATCCCTCTACTATCTATAGGAAAATCTTGGATATAAAGTTATCTAGATATCCCGATAACATAAATATTGAATGTGATCGTTTTCCTAAAAATTTTAAAAATTAGTGCTTGAAAGCGGTCAACCGCTCAGAAGAAATGATTTACAACAATACAACTATAAAATAAGGGCTGAAAAATAAAGTTTGCGTTAAAGTTTCATAAATTCATACTTAAAAAACCACAACGAAGAGAACAACGAAGATTGATCAACAAGTTAAATGAAAGCCCGCCGCAACTTTTTCTGTATCTTTTTCTATTTTTTTATTGTATTCTTTTACGGCTTCTTTGGTAGCCATAACTTTTGTTTTGAATGGTAATTTTGAAATAAAATCTGAACTTACCTTTACTCTCCCATTATAGCCCGTCCCTATAATAAAAAAATCGGGTTCAAAATCCAAAACCTCCTCTAAGTCATCCATAACAACCTTGTGTCCTGAATTTCGCCACCAATTTGGAATCACTTTCCTTTCGAGTAAAATAACATCATTGGAATAGTGCTTCCCGTCTATTATTATCTTCCCAAAATCATATCCCGATATCAATTTTGACATCTTTAGATAAAATACAAGAAAAGGAGTTTAAAAACCTTGGTCCTATGTTCCGAAAACAATATTTTTCAATGAAAAACATAGATTTTTTTTCCAGTTTTTTTTATACTTCTTATGAGTTCTAAAATGCGAAGAGTGAAATTAACAGAACCTAAGAAGGCTATCGTTGAGGAAGTTGATATTCCCGAACCTGGTCCCGAAGAAGTTCTAATGAAAATCTCATATTGTGGAATTTGTGGAAGCGATCTTCATGCTTCCATCGGAAAACACCCTTTTGTACCTTTACCCGCTACTCCCGGGCATGAATTCTCTGGATGGGTTGAGAAAGTAGGGGAAAATGTCCAGGATTTTAAAAAAGGACAGAGAGTTACTTCTGAACCCAATCTTGTGTGTGGTGAATGCTATAATTGTAAAATCGGCAGATACAACATCTGTGAAAATCTCCGGGTAATGGGTTGCCAAGGTGACGGTGCTATGGCTGATTATTTCTTACTTCCCGCAAATAAGACTGTTGGAATCCCCGATGAACTTTCACTAAGGGATGCGGCGTTAGTTGAGCCCATTGCTGTAGGGGTCCATGCGGCACACCGTGCAGGTGATCTCTTGGGAAAGAACGTGGTTATTATTGGTGCCGGTATGATCGGATTGGCAGTACTCGCGAATGTTGTAAAAGCCGGTGCCAAGAAGATCTGGGTTTCCGATTTTGCCGAGGATCGCTTGGAAATAGCTAAGAAGATGGGTGCTGACCGCGTCATAAACGCAAGTAAGGACGTACCTTCAATTGTTAAAAAAGAATCTGGATTCGAGGGCATTGATGTTACATTCGAATGTGTCGGCGTTGGTGCCGCTCTCAGAACATCAATGGCTTGTATCCGAAAAGGCGGACGAGTTGTTGTCATGGGTGTATATGGAGATCAAGCAAAAATAAATGCCGCGAATCTTCAAGACCAAGAAATGGAATTGGTAGGGACGCTTATGTACACCATGAGAGATATTAAGGAGGCAATTGAACTATTGGCAGAAGACAGTGTTCCTTGTGATGAGATTATTGGAAAGGTCTTCCCCATTAATGAAGCGGATAAGGCTTTTGAATATGCTAGAAACCACAAAGATGTAATTAAAGTCTTGCTGGAAATAAATAAAGAAGATAAGAAAGAATAAAACAGTACAATTTTAAGAACTTCCCCAATGAAAAACTTTTTTTCCTAAATATTTCTTATTGTCCGTTTTTCCTAAAGGAGGGGGACTTCTTTCGCATTTAAGTTAAAATTCTTGCATATGTTTGGGGGTATGGTATTTTTTTCCCGTATCTGTCCGTTTGATGGTATCTACGAAAAACTCCTGATTTTGCCATCCGATCATTCGCATTTTACAAGAGTTTCCCTTAATTTTCATGTTAGTATAGCCATGCTCCATAATTCCATATACATGAGCTTTTTCAATTAGCTTATCATTTCTGACTCCTCCATCAACATTTCCATCGAGAATACCATCTCTTTCGTAGATGTATGTTCTTCCCTTCCACAAATAATTTGGTTGGTGCCCTTTCCCTTTGGGATTGATATTAAAAGTATCTATGCCGCCTCCACCATTCCCTACTAAACAATAGTGAGTCCCACCCCAATCTGATTCCCGGGCAGTCCAAAATACCTCAAAATGATGATCATGTCCAAAGAAAACCCCATCTACATGATACTTTTCAAAAAGATACCGGTATGCGAGGTCATACATATGCATCATTCCAGAATCGCCGGTGGAATAGACTTGATGATGCATAAAAATAAAGACCCAATAATCTCGGAGTCCATATTTATCTAGTATCTCTTCGAGCCACTCCATCTGTTCATCGGATACTACTCCTTGAATCGCATGTTTTTGTCCCGCATTATCGGAATCCAGCATAATAAATACTGCATTTCCATATACAAAATAATAGAATGCTCCTTTTTCTGTATTGTGATAAGGATGTTGAAATGTTTGAATAAAATGTGCATAGCTTTCGGGATGATCACTATCATGATTTCCTGTGGTGTTCATAAACGGTATTTTTTTTTTAAGTGAATCAGCTTGAAAGAAATAATCGTTCCATTTCTCCTCGATCCCTCCGTGAGTGACGCAATCCCCGACAGTAACCAAAAAATCTGCTTCTGGGCTATTTTCTTCCATACTATCGAATGTTTTTTTGGCATTCCCATCATCGGCGTGCATATCACCAGAGATACAAAACTCGAAATCTACCTTCTCTCCTTCTTTTGGTCCAGTTTTGAAGGAATAGACTGGTTGTTCTTCTATCTTTAAATCTTCTGGGCGAGATATCTTATAATAATATTTTGTATTCGGTTTTAGATCTTTTAGCCAAAATGTGTGGTGAAAGGAAGGATCGCATTTCTCTTGTATTTTTTTCTCGCATTCTTTAGTTTCTCCATAGTAGATCCAGCGTTTCATTGAATAAAACTTGGATTGCCAAGAAATAATCATTTCCGTGGATGCATGATTGCCAAAAGATGTATAAGGCCCCCATCTACGAAAATGTTCGGGGTTTTTCCATCCGTAATCTAATTTCATCTTCTTAAGAAAGAAAAACATTTCCTTCTAAAAAAATCATTTTTTCTGGTGATTTTGTGAAAATTCTAAAGCTTTTTGGCATGAATTTTCATTTGTTGAGGTTGTTGAGAGGTTTTTGATGGGTCATAAGTTAATAATAAGGGTTGTTGATTGTTGCACAAAACCTGGACAAATATCTACACATCATTGATCCCTTTTGGTCTTGCGTCGCTTTTCTCATTATGATGGTTTCGATCTCAAAGACTGCCGAGGTTCTTGGCATGGCTTTCCACATTTGTCCATAATTATACCGAGGGTTTATATATTTAAAAAATCATTCACAATTTTCCGGACCGTAAGGGGCTTATGAAGATCAATGTTATGCTCTCCCTTAGGGATAATATGGACCTCAGAATTTTCAAACTGCTCCCCCATCCATTTGGAAAATCTGGGGTGGGCGAGGATATCTTTTTTACCCGTCATAATGAGAGTTGGTTTTTTAAAATCCATCTTTTGTATCTTATCCCGGAGGTCGAACATTTTCATTTCCTCGATACTCTTAATAGTTGCATTTTGACTTGGATATAGTGTTCGTCCCTCAGTATTATATTTTTCAAACCATTGAGGGAAATGTTCCAAACCAATAGATTTCTCCCCTTCCTTTTTTTTATTGTATTTTTTCCAAAAATCTTTCTTGTAGGATCGAATTTCCAGATATGCCCCAATTTTCCTTATTAAATTATCGAAGAAATATGGGGAGGTGGATATGAGTATGACCTTTTCAATATAATCCGGGTCATATTCGGTAATGACTCCTTGAACAATTAAACCTCCCATTGAGTGTCCAATTAACATAATTTTCTTAAATCCAAATTTTTTCAGAATAACTTTCTGAATAAACACATGAATATCATCAATAAAGGCGGGAAGTGAATAATCCAAATCTTCATCTTTTTGGGACCATCCGTGACCCCGAAGATCTAATCTAAATACTGGAATGTGGTTTTTCCAAAAGTTCAGGTAAAGAGGATGAATGCGAAATCGATTGGCGGTCCATCCATGTACAAGAAGAACCGCCGTATCCTTGTCCCAATTTTTCTTTTTTCCATTTTCTTCATCCTCTATATTTTTATATTCGTAATATATGTTTATTCCATTGATCTCGGCGTAATGTTCTTCAAAATCATTAAAATCCATTGCGTTTGGAGTAATCTGGTCTGATTCTTTCATAGTAATCAATATTCTTTGCCTTTTCCTTTTATTCCTATTTTTGAATAATTTGGCTAAACGGATTTAGATTGATGATTGGTATGAAATAAAAACATTTTTTTGCTTTTCTTCTTTTTGAAATTTTTACAATCGGCAAAATGTTATTTTCCAAGATTTCTTAATTTCTACCAGATGACCACAAATCAAAAAAATCCCGCTGATAAGCAGAATTTTACTCAAACTCTCGATTTTTTGAAAAATATTTCAATTCCCCGATACACAAAAAGTAAAAATTCAAAAATTGTGGAACAAAAAATTGAATCCAAATTTCACGAGATAGCAACCGGGATCGATTCCGAGAAATATAAGAGTCGCGCTTCAACACAAGAGTTTAAGGCTAGTACGGCTTTTATGAGTTGGCTACTCAATATTATTCATCCTCTTGTGGGTATTTTGATGATTATAATATTCTCCCTCGCACTTAGCGGCAATTATTCGGCAGCCTTTGGGGTTAATATCATCTTGTTCTTTTTTGCCTTGTTTAATCGTCAAATTATTTATTTTCTTCAATTTAGGGTGATTAAATATGGGAAACAATTTCCTTCATCCAATATTATCTTGGATATAAAACCCCAAAAATCTTCAGAAGGTAATCAAAATTCACCCTCTAAAGATAAAACCAACAACAGCAATGGAAAAAATTACGAAAAAACTATAGTATTTATGGCACATCGTGATTCAATCCATCATCGAATACCTCCAATCCTGGAATCAGTTGGCTACTTTTTGGGCTTTATCGGTGGTATTGCTTACTCTATTCATCTATTTTTTGTATTACTTCCTTGCCTAAATGGTGCATGTAGTGCGCCTCCCCTTAAGGAAATTATCTGGGGGCTTATTGTAGGCATATTCACTTTTATGGAATTATTTAATCAAAAGACCAACAAATCCCAAGGGGTTATTGATAATGGGAGTGGAGTGGCCTCTATGTATTATCTCGCCAAAAAAATTGAAAGAGGGGGAATCGAGCTAAAAAACACAAGGGTTATTTTTGTGGCAACAGGTGCCGAAGAATTAGGAGATATAGGCGCATATGAATTCATCAAAGATTATCAATCCCAATTACCCTTGAACTCTACAAAATTTGTAATTCTTGATAGCATTGGTACGAAAACTGCTAATACTATCACTTATGGAATAGGCATTCCGATTAAACACTTTTCACCTTATTTAGAGGTAATTGCGCGATCGACCAATAAAAAAATGGGCGAAAAATTGGATTACCAAGCTATCCCACCTTTACTGCAAGTTGCCACTGATCATGTTCCAATTTATCATAAAGGTTATCCATTTTTACTCTTTTCATCGAATTCATTCACCATTTTTCACACCAAGAAGGACAATTGGAATGCACTTGATAAAAGATCTTTTCAATCATTTCTGGTATTTTCTTCCGAGTTTTTGAAGAAAATTGATCGTTCGCCTTTAACATAAGGGCAGAGAAAAATATTTGAAATTTTTTTAATCCTCATTTTCTATTTTGTAAAATTTTTCAAAACTATGGTAATTTTTCCAAAATTTTTCATCTAAAATTTTCTCAATTATAATTTTTTCAGATTTTATCGGCGTTTCTTGGATATATTAGGCCAGAAACATATAAATAGGGTGGAGTTCCTTTATAATAGTAGGAAGCTCAAAAAATACTGAGGTGAAAATTCAATGGAACTTAGAATTAATTATTCGGAAGAAATTGAATCGCAAGTCAAAAAGGAAATTGAATATATAAAAGGCGAATTTGATGAAATGTTCTCACACAAAGTTCATTATAATGAACACGATAAGTGTAAAGCAATGGCCCTCTTAGAATACTTTTCAAAAACCTTAAAGACTTCCATGTGTTTTGATTATCTTGCCGATACCCTGAAATATCTAGAAAGAACATATAGTGGTCTATTCAATTAATGAATATATTTGAAACTTCACTAATTTAAAAGAAATACCTGTATTAAGTAAAAGTGAGTACCAAGCTTTTACCATCTCCTTCCAAATTTCATTGTTTCACACAAAACCCCCGAAAAAACACACCAAAAAGACAAAACAAAACTCCATCCCCAACAAATCCATCACCTCACAATTTGATGGCACGTTGGGGATGGTGTTGCTACTATTTTTTAGATCTGGTTTTAGTTATATTTACAATTTGAATATTATCAAGTGGTTTACTATCCTAACTTTACATCAAATCTTCAGGTATTCCTTCCTCAAAATATTGTTTTCGATTTACCCAATTTTCTTGAAATTCAGGTATCTGCGACAGAATTGATCCTCCAATCCAATTAGACATATGTCTCTGATTGGGGGCAATCACTCTTACATTTTGATAGGTCTTTCCATCTTTCACCAATTGACTTTCTATCTCTATTTTTAATCTTTTAGCTAAATTGGGAAAAAGTGATGAACCACCGGTGAGAAATATATTTGTAAGTAAATCACGACGGATATCAACATCGCATGCCTCGACTACATCAATGATCTTTTGCGGTAAGGGTGGCACCTCTTTGTTAAAAAGTTGTGGCTTAAAGAAAAGTTCAGGCACCTCAAATCTTTCTCTTCCCACGTTGAATGTGGTACCGTCTGGGAGGGAATAATCTTGCTTGAACTTTTCTGGGTTTTCGATATCCTTAGAGTAATCCATAGATACAAAACAAGCCAGTTCTTTTAAGAGCCGTAAAAGCTGCTTTTTAGCGGATGTTTTGGCATCAAATCCCATTTCATTCGCCTTTTTGACCATAAATTTATCCAGAATTAGCCCCCCTAATTCAAGCATATCAACCGCATGATCAATAATATAACTTTCGTAAATCGGAGTTATCCTGATTGATTGTGCTCCCATATCGACGACTAATCCAGTATCAAAACCTCCTGAATACATAGTTAAAAGTGCACTTCTTACAGGATAATATGCTCTCACCTGATAATCTTCTAAAAAAAGAGAAAATAATTTTTTTTTCGTTTGTTTTGAATAAAAGGGATTAACAATGTTTAATATATGAACTTGGGTTGGATCCACACGAAGCATGTAGAAAACGTAATTTAATATCTCTTTAAACATATCCCAATCTTGAATTTCATTTTCTTGGATTGGAAATGTTATTTTATACAACCCAATTGAATCCATAATTTCATTACCCACATAAATCTCTTTGGATTGTACCGATCCTGCCATCTGTGTGTATTTTGGAACTCCTGTAACCGTGTAAAATGTGTATCTCGGCTCGTTTTCTCCTCCCCAGCCTATTTTTGAGCTGAATTGTCCGATGTCCAAAACACAAATCCATTTTGCCAATATATTTGCCTCGTTGCTAATTATTTGATTATAGATTATAAATAAATGTTCATGTCCTGTAAGTGGGAAAAAACTAATTGAATCCGTCCAAATCATAAAAGGCTACGGTTTTTACTTCTAATTTAATCATTTACCATAGCTTGTAATCTTAATTATCTCTGGTATTTCCAATAATCTCTGATTGATCTCCCCAGTAATTTAATGAAAACCTAAAGTTTTGGGGAGTGTTTTTGTTCAAATATTCTCCGTGCAATTGTTCTAAATAGTTTATCAACATTTTCCCCAGTTAAAGCGGAAGTTTCGATATAATCGCGAATGGATAATTGTTCTTTCATATGTTCTACATGTGCTTTTGAAACTGCTCGTTGATCTTTAAGATCAACCTTGTTGCCAACCATTACGGTTGGAAGGGAAGTTAGACCATTCTTCACTAATTCTTTGTGCCAATTTTTCATATTTGAATAAGTATGAGTCCGGGTGAGATCAAACCCTAATAATACTCCGTTGGCTCCCTTAAAGTAGACCTTATGTAAGAGGAAAAATTGAGGTTGTCCGGCCAAATCCCATAACATCAGATTGATATTGAAATCTTTTCCACCAATATTAAGTTTCACTGGTTGTTTACTGATTGATACTCCTACTGTGGGGATATAATCAAATTCAAACTGATCTTCTACGAATTTTCTTATCAGGCTCGTCTTTCCGATTGCTGGATCTCCCACAATTATGACTTTATATATTATCTCGCCTTTCTCACGCTTTTGCACATAAAGTTTCTCATCTTCTTCTGTCATGGGTTATCACTAACTTTTCTTACTCTTTAGTTATATATTATTATATTAGATTTTTTCTCTTAAAAAAAAATGTTATTTTGTGTTATAAATCTCTCCTTTTTTCTTCTAAAGTGTTTAGCGGGTATGAATTTCTTCTTGGAAATATTCTAAAAAGCAAAAATCCCATACATTGGTTTTGACAATTTTCCAAAAAATATAGATAGATTATATAAGGGATTTATCGAAGTATTAATATAGAAATATTGCAAAACAAGGATATTAACAATGTCGACGACAGAAATGGATCCCGAAATTATCACATTTTATATTGATATAACTGGTGATGATGTAAAACGAAGAAGGCTCTCTAAAGCATTGGAAGAATTTGTGGAAGAAAAGAAGAAGAAAAATTCCCTTTCAGAATTTCGCGTATTTTATTTCCAAGAGGGCTCTGATCCTTATATCTCAGATGATTTTAGCGATGAGGATACATTACACGATATTATAAAGAATAAATGGAACAAAAACCGCGAGACTTCCCAAAATTTAATGGAGAATGGGCTTTTCTTTTGTCTAAGCAAAATCGCCCAAGAGGCCTCAAAGAAAAAGGAAATATCTAGAATAATTATTCTCTCTGATGGGGCCAGCAAAAAAGGTTCTGAATATAATGAGGCAGTTATGGATTTAGTAGAAACGGTTCGAACGTTTCCAACATTCATCGATATTATCCGCATTGGGGAAAAGGAATTCTACAAAGACGATGTAGAGCTCCAAATTATATCCAGAGTTACCTCAGGTGGTTTATTTTATATTAAAAAGGACAAACAATTCAAGGATATTTTAGAGGGATTGGCCAAAAATAAAAAGCTCCCAGATTTAAGACCTGAGGGTGGACAAGCAATTGATGCGGATAAAAAGAAATACTATGAAAACCTGGCAGTCTCCCTTAAGCCTCCAAAAGAGGGAAGTGGCGTAAATTGTTCGCTTTGCGACCAAGATTTATGTACTTATTGCGATGAAGAAACAGATATGCCAATGGTATGTCCGGAATGCGGTTTTGCATACCATGAAT
>CAZEPC010000052.1:0-16683 GCA_964513765.1 uncultured archaeon | reverse complement strand
TTTTGTTTTAAGTTTTTATATGATTCATTGTTCCAAAGATTGTCGGTTTCATTAGGATCTTTTATGAGATCGAATATGTTTCCCTCTTCCTTTTTCTTTGTTATTGAAACATCCATTTTATGTTTTTTTGTAATTAGGCTCTTATTTCCGTTCTTATATTCGAATAAAATATGATCTCGGGACTTTTTTGGTTCTTCTTTTTCATCTTTTAAGAGTCCTGGGAGTTTTTTTCCGACCATAGGATAGGGAACGGACTTTTTTTGTTGCATTAAAACATTAGGGAAAATATCCACTAATGAATACAATTCCTTTTTCTCAATGTGGTCGTTTAATTTTGTGGAGAATAAATAAAAGGGCAATTTCATGGAGGAATGATGCATGAAGTTCCCAATCTCTCCCTTTTCATCCCTCCCTTCTTGGTTCTTCTCTTGATTCTGTTTCTCTTGAACGTGCTTCTTTTTGTTATTGATGTCCCCAATTCTCCCCGTAATGATAAGAACTTCCTCTCCGGATGATTGGGATCGAAGCAATTCGTTGTGAATTAGTTCCTCGCATTCAGTATTCCAAGAACGGGTTACATAGGTTAAGAAGAAATTATTAATGGGTTCTTGATCGAGGAAATCCATAAGTTGTGCATGAATGGTTTCATCTTGTTCGCTTGTGAAGGTGGTTGTAAAATTTAATTGCTTGACAAGGGGTTCACACTCATTGGGTCCGATAAAATGGCTAGAGTGTTCCTCCTCGGAATAATAATTTGCGATTGAGTCGATATTAGGTCCCATGTCATCATTATTTTCCCAAATCCCATTATGCGAGGGATAAGTGCCGGTAAAAAGGGACACAAAATTCGCGGGCCAAGTTTCTGCGGTTGCAAATAGATTTTTTATCGTAATGCTTCCTATTTTGGCATAATGAAGCGATGAAAGTTGAGTAGGTGGATTCTCATGTAAAGTCAAAAAGCAATATATTTTATGATATTCTTTACGGGACACATGTTCATTAAAACAAGATATTTATAAAAGCTTAATTGTTGCCAATGCTATTTTGTATTCAAATAAACTCTAAATTCTGTTCCTTTTTCTATCGAGGTGGTATAATCTATTTTTCCACCGATCTCTTTTAGGATCATTTTGATGCTATAAAGTCCCATTCCCCTCCCCTCTCCTTTGGTTGAAAAACCCCATTGAAATAATTGTGCTTGGATCTTAGGAGGAATATATGTGGGATTATGAACCCAAAAAACGATATGTGAATTTTGTTTCCCCGATCCCACATTTACAATTTTATTTTCAGATGTTTCCTCGAGGGCATTCTTGATCAAATTAATAAGAATACGGCGGATGAGCACTCTATCCCCCATAAATTCAACATTTATGGATTTTTCATCCATTTTTAGGTTTTTTTTATCGCGGCCGAATCTCTTTTGCATTAGGGCAAGAAGGTTTTTTATTATTTTGTGAGATTCAATTTTTTCCTTGTGTTCCTCTATGTCGCCGGATTCATACCGAGAAAAATCTTGTTGCGAACGAATTTCATCCACAATATAATGGGTTAGGGTATTAATCTCTTCTAAATATTGTTTTTGAGAGTTGTTTAAACCTTCTTTTGGAAAAAGGAATAAATTTGCTGTGAGAACGTTTATTAAATTTCCTAAATCATGGAGGAAAGTTCTTTCTATCTGTGCAAGCCTTTTTTGATCGCTGATATCTTTGATGAAGAATAAATAAAATTGTTCTCCGCTAAGTTTGTGGGGATGGACATTCACTCTTAACATTAGACTCTGAAATTCAACATGATTGTTGGTAGTGATCCGACATTGATGAGATGCGGGTTTTCCCGTTTTTTGTGCTTCAAAAAGAGCAATGGCAGCTCCACAATATCTACAATTTTTACTCGTTCCGCAACCCCCCTCCATTTTATCGGCATTTTTACAATTGAGCACCTCACCAGGTCTTGCTGCTAAGATCTCTTCATAGTCTCTTAAGCTCAAAAAATCATACAGTTTCTTATTCCAGAAAACAACTTGGCGTTCCTCATTAAGGATCATTAGTAAATGCGGAAGTAAGTTTAGAATTTTTTCTAAGTGGGTTATTTGGATCAATTTTTCTCGGGCTTTTTTTATCTCTTTTCCTTCCTTTCTTTCAGGGGGAAGAAAATATGTCTCGGGCTTTGGACTCATCATATAGTATATGGGATTTTTCGTTAATAAATAAAATTGTTTTCATTTTGTCAAAAATAAAGGATATGTCCCACTCTTGTGGGTTATTATTTCGATTCCCAAATTTTTTTAAACTAAAAATTTCCAACTTGTCATATGAATTGGGATTTTATATCGATTGTGAATCTGATAAATGCTTCTTTATTTGCTGTTATCTTAACTAATGTGATTATCCAAGCTACGAGGAAAAATTATTCTGTCCCGATCTTCATTCGAATTGTTATCTTTGGTATGTTGGGTGGTTTTTTCGCATTTATAGACAGCTCTGGGCTAATTCCCATAAAGATTGGAGATTATGATATCTCTTTGATCTTGCAATTAAGCTGTTATGGGTTGCTGTATTTCAATTTTTATCTCTTTATGGAGAGTTTGGTCAATTTAAAGCCAAACATTTACAGGCTTTGTATGGCTTTTGGCTTTTTACTACTTCAATTGGTAAGTCTATGGTCTATCGCATGGTTTAGTGCCCAAGATGTTGATGGGACGGGAAATCTTTGGTTATTAGCGGATATTGGGTATAATAATCTGGCTTTATTTACTTGTTTGATTTTCGGAGTTCCTCTTTATTGGAGGATGTACCAATATACTAAGGAAAAGAAATCATTGGCATTTGCAATTTCCTTATCAATTATCGGTATGGGGTACATTATCATTTCTCTGGTCGATTATACTGGTTTTGCCGGAGAAGTGCCAGAAGCGCTGAGCACGATTCGTTTATTGGGGGAGGTATTTCCGATGACGGGGATTTTCATATTTGTCCTTAGTTATCTGAGTGATATTGATTATATTTACAGATTGCCTTCCGATCATTATGTGTTAATGATTACGGAAAAATCTGGAGTACCCCTCTTTAGCCTCAAATTGGAAAATAAGAAAGGAATTAAAGTGGAGGAATCCATCGTGTCGGGCCTTTTATCCTCATTAATTATGATCTTCAATAATGTGCTAAAGTCGGAGAAGGCCATAAAAGATGTCTCGAGTGAAGACGCCACAATCCAGATTCAAGAGGGTTCGCAAGTATTTGCAATTGTGTTGGGAGAAATGCCCTCTCTTGTTTTAAGAAAAGCCTTACGGCGATTTGTGAGGGAATTTGAGGAGAAATACTCGGAAAAACTGAAAGTGGGCTCGGGGGAGGTATCTGGCTTTGATGATGCCAAATCCCTGGTTAAATCAGTATTTCCCTTCTTTAAAGTGGCCGCATAGATAGATTGAGATGTTTTACTTGTTTAAATGCCCAATTAATCATAATTTTTTCATAATTCGAATTAGGGATTATCTTTTCTTTCAAGGCAATAATGATAACGGAAAAACCTATTATCTGTCAAAAGTGGAAATTGGGTGGGAAAATAATCTCCCCACATTGAAAGAATAGTTTGTCCAAATAATAATTATCCTTCATTTATCCTTCATTTAAACTCTCGATGATATGAAAGAGAAGTTTACAATTTTTCTCTAAAATCTCAAAGTTGGCATTCTTTATTTTATCACCCTCTGAATGCCCCCATTGAATTGCTTTGTCCGAACCAAAATCAACGGCTCGAAATCCTTTTTTTGCGAAGGGGATTCGGTCAGTTTTCCCTACGATAATTTGGGTATATTGCAAGGGAATGTTTTTTTCTTGGGCGGTTTTTGTAATTAAGTCTTGACAAGGGGGACAAATCTCTTTTTTCAATAAACCCTCGGTTTTATAGACCGTTACCCCTTCGTCTCTACGGGATCCGGGCATATCAAAATTAAATACCCATGTATTTCTTGGATCCAGGATCTCTTGGTTGCTTTTTATCCAATTTATCGTTCCAATTTGACCAAATTCTTCGCAGTTAAACAAACAAAACCAAAAATTTAGATTCTTCCCGAAATCCGGCTCTTTATCAATTTTTCTCTGTATATATTCGGCGATTGAAAATATCACCACCATTCCCGTACCATTATCTAATGCTCCCGGTGATTTGTTCCCACTTTGATTAAGCAGAAAAAATAAGAAAAACAAAAATAAATCTCCAATAAGAACCCAGAAAAGCACATCATTTATCAAAGGAATCTCTCGAAAAATAGTTATAACTATAAAGACTAGCGAAAGAGGGATTGCCACTGAGAAAATTACAATCACAATTCCTATCCATATTGCGCGTTGCTTTTGGGTGAAAGTTTGGGACTTGGAATCAATATGGGCACTAATTACTATGTTAATGTTATTATCTGCCACCATTTCATGTGATCTCGAATTCTCTGGTCTATTGGGAATGGCAATTACATTTTTTGCCCTTATTTTCTTCCCCCATATTGCTTTATCATGGTTATTTTGGACAAAAATAAAAAGTGCAAAGAGAATAGAGTAAGCGGCCAAGAAAAAATACCAATTTTTCCCACTTAGCTGGTATTTTGTTAAAATTATCAATGAAATCAAAGATCCCAAGAATATTCGCAGGAACCATATTGAATAAAAATGATTACATAAAAATTCTTGGAGATTTACTTTTAAGCCAACTTTTTCAAATATACGTTGGGAACGTTGAACCGCAATTCGATTTCCTTGTGTTCCTATTGCTCGTGGAATGGCAATATTCTCTAAATAATCTTTCATCTTTTCTTTATCAAACATTTTTCATTATCTCTCAAGGTTGTTGATATGTTGTGTAAGTGTTTCAAATAAGAGTTTAATAACATTAGCTTAACTCTGTAATTCCTTTTCCAAAAGTTCCGGCTTTCCTAGTAAAGGGAAGTTTAAGGAAAATTTCTGAAAAGATTCCTCGAAGACTTCTTCAGGGTTATCCCACAGATAATATTGGGAGAATTTATCTTCTAATTGTACTCCCTCCCCATAAGAAAGTTCTTCCGTACCCACAATGGCTTTTTTAATTGCTTTAAGAAGAACAGGATTTTTTTTGCGGAAATCTCTCACAATCTTCTTGGTTTTTCGTTCAAAATCGTCCGGTTCAGCTATTTCATCGATAATGTTGGCCTTTTTGGCGGTTTCGGGTGTAAAATAATTGCCCCGCATTAAAATTCTCCTGGTCCAAGATTGCCCGCACACTCTATTCATCTGGACAATACAGCTGGCACCCGGAAAAATGCTGAAATTCACCTCCGGCATCCGCAATTTTATTCCTTTCTTGGCAATCCGATAATCTGCTGCCACCGAAAATACAACTCCCATCCCCATAGCTCTTCCATTTAGGGCAACAATAGTTGGTTTTCCGTGATAAATAAGGGTTGCGATATCTCCTGCCAGGTTGGCGATATTTGATTTATTTTGAGGGCTTAAATCCCGGGCCGCGTTTATATCCATTCCGGTGCAGAAATCTTTCTCTCCCTCGCCCATTAATTGAATCACGTTTATTTCATCGTTTGTCTGAGCGTCTAAAAATTCCTTTCTCAATTTTAAAATGGTATGAGGATCCAAACTATTCCCGATGTCAGGCCGAGACAAAACAATTTTTAGTATTCTTCTTCTTTTTTCGATTTTCATATATGGATATTATAGGAATAAAAAGAATAAAATTTCCACGATAGTGTTGATCTAGATTTAATGTTAATATTTAGGAGTAGAAAGAGAAAATAATAGAAAAGAAGAGAGAAGAAAAATTTTAAAAAGCCTGGTTGTTGATAGGGGGGATATCAATTTATTTACTCCGAAGATAGGTACTCATTATAAGCTCATCTAAGGCTTCTCCAACATTCAGATTAGATCGAACGGATGTTTCAAACACAAGAATATCATGTTCTTTACTCACCAATTCTATTGTTTCCATATAAACATCCCTTCGATTTGCAAGATCTATCTTATTTGCCAAGAAAATAACATCTATTGATTTAAATTCCTCCTTTAATATAGGGATCCATTTTTCTTTAAGTTCTTCAAATGTTGATTTTCGGGTTACATCAAATACACAAATTATTCCGTTAATTATTCCTTTGAATCTGTCCCGCAAGATTTCTGGGTTTATCTGACCTGGTATGTCCCATAATACTACATCTGTGGGATTTCCTAACAATGTTGTAACATTATGCTTAAATTTTTTCACATCTTCAGAGATGATATATGATTCTTTGAAAAAATCATATACATATCTATAAATCAATGATGTCTTTCCTACACGAGGGGGCCCAAGAATTAGGATGTTTAGCTTATCTTTAATATCATCTTCCTTTAATTTTTCCTCTAATGATGTTATTAATCTTTCATCAGAATATTTTACGTCTCTATCACTCACAAGAGGTTCTTCTTCCTTTTCGATCTTTTCTTCTTCTTCTATATCTTCTGCTTCACTAATATTCATACTTTTGATATCTACTTGTGTGCTTTTTTGTTTCTCATTATCAAAAAAAATCGACCTTTCCACACTCCGAACCGCATAATTCGCGTCTATATGTAAAGTAATCGCGTGGTCTTCTTGAAAATAGGTAATTGAAACTGGGTAATCTTCTGCATTTTCAATTATTTTTTTATCTATTTTAATCGTCACATTTTTTTTCGAAACGGGATCCATAAATCGTAATCGTTTTATTTTTTTCATATCAAACACGCTGTTAATTGTTCAAAATTTCTTGTATTTTATATTTATGTTTTTTAATCTTTTTTCTAATTTTTCTAATGTGGGATTTTTTTTCAACTACGCAATAAAAGTATATTGATGGGGTTATTTCCTGAAGATAGAGATATCTTTTAAAATCATTTAAAATAATTTCCTTAAAATGTTCAAAGAAAGATATTTTTAAATTGGAAATATCCCGAATTATTCCGACTATTTTCGCACACAATTCTTTTTGATTCTCATTTTTCTTGGGGTAATAAATGAGAGGCCGACCTGCAGCCGAACCTTGAGTGGTAACAAATCCAATATTACTTAATTTATATCTATTAGTCGCTCTTTTCAAAGATTGGTCCAATTCATTATGATTACTTGCTCTAAATCTAAATCCTATCCTTAATTTCATATTTGGTTCAAACCTGGTCTTTTTTTAAAAATCAAAAAAAGTTTTCCCTTATTTCGACAATTATATATACGTTCCAATTCAATCTTATTATTTACTCATAGGAACTACTTATGGAAATTACTCATCGAAATTACTCATCGAAATTACTCGTCGAAATTACTCATGGGAAATTGAAAGATATTCATCTTTTTTATCTAAGTGTTCTACTAATTTTCCATAGGGGGCCATAATAAATCTGCAACTATCATCTCCTTTGGCTACACAACTGATTTCACGGGTCTCCAATTCTAAGCCAAATGCCTCGCTGCACCATCCAGCAGAATATCCAGCAGAAAAGAAACAAATTCCATGGTCTGTTTGTTCACCCTTCTTCTCATATGCTTCTGATTCAAATGTGTGTGGATGTTCATAAATTAGAAAATAGGAATCATCAGGTGCTGGTTTACTCTCGGGGAAAATATCGACAAATGCTAACCCTACAAAGGAAAAATAGACAGGACCGGCAGAAAGTTTTTCTACTGGATCACTAAGATTAAATTTTTCAACAAATGCTTTTGCTTCCTTTTTTCCAATAGAATATGCAAAATTGTAGAGCAACATCTCTGCTGCTTTTTCTCCCACCACATCGGTTGCTTCGGAAATAAATCCATTTGCCAACGATTCAGCCCTAATTAAGAGATATCTTTCGTCTTGTATTGTTAGCCGACCTTTACTAGGGTTTTTATTAATTTTCTCAAATAAAACTTCCATTTTCTTCTGTGCATCTAAGAACACACTTTTAAACTGTTCTGGGACCTTCGCGGAATACAATTCATCCTCTGACATTTTTATTTCATTGCCTCCATTATGTTTTTAGCAGTTTTTTCCATTTCAAACAGAATAAGTCCAATATTTGGATTTGGTTTTGTAATAACAACTAAAACTGAAACATCCAAATCCATAATAATCGCAGATCCTTTTTCTGTTTCGATAGTGTTAGTAGAAAACGTTTCTTCATCAAATAATGTATTTGCCAGTCTTTCTGTGGGTCCGACTATAGATGCTGCAATACCCCCAAACATTCTGGAACTGATTTCAAAATCAAAGACCATCGAAATAATTAAACCTCTTTTAGAAATGACGCTTGCTCCTTTTACTGATTCAACACTATCTTTAAGCTTCATTAGTAATTTTTGAATCTCTTCTTCTCTTGTTATAATAATCACCACTAAATTTTTTTTGTTTTCTAATAAATAGTTAAAGTCACTGACAATCCAGTCATAGTGATTACTATAAGGAAAATTTGGTATTTAATAGTTATTGATTCGAGAAACTTTTTAATGATGAGAAAAAAGAAATCCCTTTTATATTGAATATGAGTTTAAGGGATTGTTGAGATAATAAATCAATCTACTGGGAAAGGATGGCATAAGAAATCGGAAAATGAAAATGAAAAAGAAAATGAAAATGAAAATACAATTAAAAATAAAAAGATGATATTGCGAAAAAAACATTGCATTATTTACGTATTGTGTTCAAATATTAGCTCGGCTGGAATACTCCGCCAAATACAAGCCATGCTAAAAGGGTTTTGGCCACTAATGACAATACTTGGTAGGTTCTTTCCCCGTATGCATAATCCTCAAATTTGCCCCACTTTTTGTAATATGCAAGCATCACGAACGCGAAACTGTTGAATAAAATTAATTCCACGGCAAAGATGGCATAAACAAAATTGGGTGGTGTGCCATTAGTTCCCACAAAATAGGCAATTATGATTACCCAAGGGATAGCACCGGCAACCCATCCGAGGATGTAAGGACTCCAATCTACCTTTCCTTTATTATTTCTATTCAGTTTTTCCATTTGCCACCCAAACATGTTCATTAAGAAATTTGACATAAACATGGCAAACAAGGTCCATATATCAACCACCGAGAAGAAAATAGCAATCAGCACAATCATTACAGAACTGCTGAAGGCGTATTCCCACCATCTGATAGGGTTGTAGTTTTTTCGAAGATTCTCGATATATTTCTCCTTTAAGGGCCAAGCCAATAGAAAATGGGCCAAAGCAGACATTAATAAGAAAGTCCCAACCAAAGCACCTAATGCGGTAAACTCTATTGCTACCTCTGGATTGGGTGCGGGGGGGACTCCTTCATTAAGACCTGAATAGTCGTAATAGAAAGTGTAGAGGTCCCTACTGAAGTCGAGTATGGTTCCCAGTATTATCATCAGCACTCCTTGAATTAAATGGAGTACAAACATTTTTTTATTGTATTTCACTAAGTATTCCGGGGTTATGGGAGAGTCCCATTCCTTTTCGGAATTTTCATCATTATTAAGGGTTTCAGTAGACATAATTTATTATGGGAACTTATGTATATTAAGTATTCGTCTTATGATCCATATTTTCGTGATTTATATAGGGTATATTATCCTAATCATTTTAACGAAAATTTTGGTCTGTATTAATTATTGATTTTTTTTCTTCTATTCCGCTTATGGACTAAAAATATTGATTTTTTTGAATATATTCCATTTTTATAAAAATTCACAAAACTTCTCCGATCAAATCTTTCTTAAAAAAATATCTTTTATTTTAAGTATGGGTAATGATGATGTTAATGAAGTTAGTGAAAAAACCATTAATGTAGATGAAGTTGTGGAGCTTGAATCTCACTCTACCGAAGAACTTGAAAACTCCTCCTTGGAAGAAAAAATAGATATTGTTGGGGAGGATGTTGAAGATACTGATAAGCTCTGGAATACTGTTGGATTTCATCGTATTACTGGTGGCTTTTTCTATTCATATATTTTACTTATTGGGGGTGCCTTGGTTGGATTGGGAACTCTCCCCCTTATCACAAATTTTATTCCCTTCCCCGAAATTGAGGGCTATAAACAAATGACTGCTACTCTCTTGGGCACATGGTTTGGCTTAATGGACCTTAATTTAGGTGGTGGTGGAGGCTTTTCCGATGGATTAAACCGTTTCATCGGGCAATATGCAGATACAGATCCCAAGCGTTCCCTCAAATATATTCAATTTTATGTATGGTTTCAAATGTGGTCAGGGCTTATCCAAGTAACTGTACTCTCGGTGGCTTGTTTCACCCTTATCAGAAACGATGCTGACTTGGCCTTTCTTACCTGGTTTATTTTGGGTAATTCTTTGGTACAATATCCCGGAATGTTAATGGTGATGGAATCTTGCCTAAAATCCTTCCAAAGGGGAGATAAACTGGCTTGGCTCTCTTGGCTGCAAGACACTGTGTTCCAAGTATCGATCAATATCGGGTTTCTTGTCTTGGGCAAGAGATGGGGTCAATCAAACCCTGCAGTAGGGGAACTTATGGGTGTCACGTTGTTTTATATCTTAAGTCAATTTGTGGATGATTGGATTAACTTATTCGTTGGTGGATATATGTTCCACCGTGTTCTTAAGGATCGCGGGTTGGATATCGGGGTTTGGTCAATTTTATTTCCGGGATTTGATAAAGGGGTTGCGAAAGAAGCCCTCACCTTTACCGGAAAACAATGGATCGGTCAGCAAATAAATGGGATTGCCAACTATTTCCTCACTCTATATGTAATGGTAAATATGACCGGATTTGCAAGTTGGAAGGGATTAATGTTAATTCCATCATTTTTGGCACATCTTACCCAAATGGTGGGTCCGATGGCTGGAACTGCCGTACCCGCTATCTCGGAAGCATATAATAACGATAAGAAAGAGCTCTGTCGGTATTTCATACATGATCTGATGAAATGGTTTGCATTCATTACCATCTTTTTAGCGGTCTCATTGGCTATGATGGCCCCTAAAATTTTGACAGTGGCAGTAAATAACTTCGAAGGTTTGGGAAACTACAGGGCTGGGCTGGTGATGATACCGCTTATGATGTTTGTGGCGGCCACGGCTCCGTACCGTGGGTTATGGAGTAAATTATTTGTTTCTTGTAATCGTCCCTTACCACCAGTATTTATTGGATACATTACGATTCCGATTAGTTATGGGATGAAATTCTTATTTATATACTTAACAATTACTACAGAAGTACTGCCAGGTTGGTATTTCTTAGTGTTACCCGATTTTATTACTTCAGCAGTATCGGCTATTATTGGCTATGTATGGTATCAAAGGAAGGTGCTAAAGATACAATACAAAAAAATTATATGGCAAGCATTTGCAGCACCAGTTATAGCGGGCGTGTTATATGCTTTAGTTCTTTTAGTTTTCAATAACACAGTTTGGCCCTTATTGGATTTAGCATTCGAACCTTTGGGTGATTGGTTGGTCAAAAGCTTGGGTATTCTCACTATGACAGGCGAAGGGTTAGGACAACTTATTGTGGCTGTTTTCCTCCTGATGAGCGCGATTTTCGTATTCCCCTCGATTTTCTTCTCACCAATCTATACTTTGATCGGTGGTTTTGATGACTTCACCCTAGAGGAGTTCCGTAAGACGGCCTTAATCTCAGGACCTTCGAAATTCTTGGTTATGACGATGTATAAGATAACGAAGAAGTTTGCGGGGAAAAACAAAATCGGGAATAAGTATCCAATTGCTGACTATGAGAAGGTGAACACGCAAATTAAAGAGCTGGTTGAAGAAGGGAAAGCAAATGCTCTTCTTAATCTTTAGTTCTGAATTCTGAGATATAAATTTCCTTTCAATTCTTATTACTTTTTTCACTTAACGGATCGGGGCTCCTTTTGGTTTTTCAAACATATATTTTCAAAAATATCATATTTTTCCCCCATTTCATCTTTTTATCAAATTATCATTGAAAAATCTTTATAAAGCTCTAAACATAATAAAAACTATCGATATGTCTGACTGTACCAATCGTAATTAAGACATTAAATCGATTAATTAAATAATTAGTTAGTTGATTACTATGAAAAAAATTAATAAAAAAATTATGCCGACAATGCTACTCATTACGGCAATGGTAATTCTTGGCTCATTTTCCACAGTTCTTGCAGCAGAAGAAGATGGTTTCAAATGGATACATGAAAGTGATGAAGAAATCAATCCAGAAACTTCTTTTGAAGTGTGGGGCGATGATTTATCAAATAAGCAAAGAATTGAAAATGTAGCAACGATTACAAAGGCCGAAGAATGGGTCATTGACTTATATGTTGATGGATATCTTGAAGGTTGCCTTTCATTGGCGAACTATACTGCCAGTACAAATCTAAATTTGACTTCCTATAATTGGAGTTATCAAAGTGATTATAAAACTCCTTGGAATTATGATAGAAATTGTAGTGGCTGGACCGCGATTTCGATCCTTAATAAATTAGGTGTTACTGAAGCAGCAGCTAATGTTAGCTTCGTTCCTTATGATGGTTATGTGGGAAGAATATTCAACCAGTCCGAATTGGAAAATGGTATTTTTACTAATCCAGATATTGATTGGGAAGGAAAACAAACTATGATAATGGTAGAGCAAAATGAGACCTACTTGGGATATACTGATTGGGGTGATGGCCCTTTCCGAGTGATAGCTCCGGGTGAGAATAAAGGGAAATACATTGGTGGTATTGTTTCAATTGAAGTTGATACTTCTGCAGAAGATAAACCAGAATCAAGCTCTCCTACATCCGCCGCAGAGGAAAAAGTTATTTCGAACAGTACCGTTGCTCCTGATGCCGAAATTGAATTTAAAGAAGAAATTAATATATCCTTAAGTCAGATTATTGCAGACATTGAGGCCGGGAAATATCCTGTTGATACTATTAATGATTCTGGATTTACCTATTATGGAGTTAGTCCTCTTTATTTGATGGAAAAAGCAAATATGTTATTTGCCTCAAAAATTAATATCAATGCCACAGATGGGTTTGGTAACGTGTTTGAGGTAACCGAACATTTCATGTTGAGAGATCCCAATATATATTCTCACGGAGATGAGAATTCCAATGTTACTATGTTGGCTTTTGGCTACAAACCAATTTCATCTACAGGTGACGCAGGCGGTATTGATGCATTTAATTCAATTGCAATGTTTTCATTCTCAATCTTTGCAATATATATTGTAATGAAGAAAATCAAAAAGCACTAAAAGAGCCCGATAATAATATTTGTGTTTATCAGTCAATCTAATATTATTATATCTAAAGCTCTTTTTTTTATTAATATAATTTATAGATTCCCTAACATACGGCTTGATAAAGATGGAAATGAACCAGAAAAATAAATTACATGGGATACACCCGATAAAACTAACCCGGTTTAATTTTAAAATCATTCTAAGTTTAAGTTTAGTTATGGTAATGTTCTCTATCACCCCCGTGCTATGTCATTGGGGTGAGGGAGATGATAATTGTATTGTGGAACATGGGATCTCAGAAATAAATGCTAATTATGTGGGAGATCCTGGAATTAAGCTTGATGGGGTCCTTAACGAAAGCGCCTGGCAAAATATGGAGTTTTCCGAGGTCCCTAATGCGGGGAATATCAAGGAAAGACAATATTTTTTCGTTTCTTATATGAACATGAAGGCCTTTTACGATGATGATTATTTATACATCTCGGCAATTTGGAATGATACAGATATTGACATCCACGATATGTGGGCAATTTGTTGGGATATGAATTGTTCGGAATACAGTTCCGCTATGTTAGCGACCGAGGATGCAATGGAAACCTCTAATCCCGGAGAATATGTAGATACATGGCATTGGATCAACAATCTTAGAGATAATATAACTGTCAATGGCTATCTTAAGGACGATTGTTTTAATTATGAGGGCTGGATTTATTTTGATGAAACAGAGGACCATCCAGATCCAAGGTATGGTTATATTTATGGGGATTTGAAGGGTGATGGGAAAAATTATTATCAATTAGAAATTAGGAGGAAATTAAAATCCCGAGACAAAAATTATGATGTGAATTTCGAAGTCGGCGAGTCCTATCGATTTGCAACTGCTGTTTGGGATAGATTTGAAAACCAAGCCCATGCAATAAGCTGGACATGGCAAATGAATATTGTTCCCGGAAATAGAATTGCAAGTTATAAATTTGGGGCCTTAATTTCAATCTCGTTGATAGGTGTTATACTTATCATTACAAAAAATAAATTGAAGATAAATAAACAAGATAATCTATTAATAAAATGAAATATATGAGTGTTTGAAAGAAGAAAATTATTGTCAATAATTAATATAAGAACATAAATAACATATTTTAAATAATCAGAAAGGAGTAAACAATAAAAATGGCAAATCTAACATCATCCAGAAAAAAGAAGATCATCGCTGCATCGGTCATTTTTTTTAGTATTCTGATATCCTTGTTTATCTATAATTGGGCATCATATCAAGTCCAATTCGATGAATGTAATGACCCAAATGGTTGTATAAGGATTTACGGTAATGTTATTGATGAGAAATTTGTGCCCATTTCGGATCTTCAAAATGATGGGACATTTACCTATATTGACTCCCAAGAATATAAAATAGTGAATGCTTGGACTACCGAATACAATAAATCAGTCGCAGGTGTATCTCTAAATAACATTTTCAAAACTTTAGAAATAATCCCTGATAACGCCACGTATATTCAATTTGAAGCGGTCGATAATTTTAAAAGCTTTAAGTTGCCAATTGAAGTGGTAAGAAATTTTCCAAATCAAGTCTTGCTTATCAATAAAGAATATGGAAGAATACTCAAACCAAAATCTGATGGAGGAGAAGGACCAATTAAGGGATTTGTTTCTTTGCCTGCTCTTCAGAATAATCAAAATGTTACAGAAGTATTTGCCGAAAACGGTGAAAATACTGTATATAACTCCGTATTTAATGTTAAATATCTCTCCGCTGTTCGTGTTTATTAATAAATTGTCTTAGACAATTTAGTAGGGGATAAAAAGAAAGGAAAGATAGACACGAACCGAAAAAGGAATGAACCCATATGAAAAAAAACACCCATAATGAAAAACCAATACGACCCACACCTGAAACTCTTTCATCACAGCCCGAAGATGAAGATGATCTCATGGATACGGGCGTTCTCTCCGAAGCATCAAAATCGAAAGGTGGTAAAAAAGATATCTCCGCTGCATATCGTTTATCTACCCAAGATTTGATTGTCTGCAGCATACTTGCTGTAATGGGTGGGTTTATTTCGGGTCTCATTCCTTTTTCACTTTTAGTGAAAACTTGGTACCCGTTTGTTGGGGGTACCCAGCTAATCTCTGGTCATCATATTCTTTGGTCGGTACTGGCATATGGAATCACCCGGAAAAAATCGGCGATTCTCTTAACTTCTCTGTTTCAAGGATTTCTGGTTTTCTTGTTAGGCGCCAGCTGGGGGATTCTGGAAGTGGGGATTCAGATGTATGAAGGAGGGTCTGTTCTGGTGGGATTTTATATAATTGAAAAGTTAGGGGAGGGGGATACCACTCTCGGTTGGGGATTGGCCTCTGGTATTGGCAATTTTACTCAAGTTCCTTTCTTTTGGATATTGACCGGGAAAATCTACATTCTTCACTGGACCTTGTTTGTGATGGCCATGATGTTTGCGTTTATTTCTGGATTTGTGATGGCCGGTCTTCTCTCAAAAAAGCTTGTGGAACAGATTAAGAAGGCCAATATTGTTTAGTATCTTATTCTAATTCATAAAATCTCGATTGTGGGTTTCGATTATTACCCGTATAAAATAATATTTTTTAAAAATCAAAATCCATCTGGTGATTGGTGATGGCTTTTCCCATTGTCCTACAAAATTTTTTGTTTTTGGATGTTTTAGAATTTTATAAGGGGAACTTTAATTGAAGGAAGAAATCAGCAGTAAAGAAAAAATTGAAAAAGGTCAGAGTCTTATCCAAGAGGAAAGTATTAAAGGCCTTTCTGAATTTAGAGATGTTCCCCTTGTGGAATTTGTAGATTTTAAGTTTCGGTATGGGAAGAATGGTCCTTTTGCCCTAAAAAATATTTCCTTGGGTGTGAAAAGAGGTGAGGTAATACTAATTGGGGGTTATAGCGGCTCAGGAAAGACTACATTGTGCAACGCTATATCTGGGAGGATACCACATCGTATCACCGGACAAATGGGAGGATCTGTGAAACTTCTGGGGAAGGATATTTGGGAATATAGTATTTTTGAAATCTCCCGCCATGTGAGTTACGTCTTTCAAAACGCGGATGAACAATTGGTAAATTTTACGGTATTCGATGAGATTGCCTTTGCGGCCGAAAACTTCAAATTACCGGAGAAAGAAATTAAAAAAAGGGTAAAAAACATTGCCAAAAATTTGGGGATCTCCTCCTTATTAGATCGCTCCGTCAATTCTCTCAGTGGGGGGGAAAAGCAAAAAGTGGTCTTAGCTTCTAATTTGGTAATGGATCCTAAAGTTATCATTTTGGATGAACCTTTGGCATTTTTAGATAAAAAGGGTGAGGATCTTCTCATATCGACCCTTGAATCTCTTAAGGAAAATAATCCCGAATTAACCATAATGATTGTGGAGCACCGTCTCCGACCGTTTTTACCTATTCTCTCTAAAATTGTGATCTTAGGGAATCAAGGC
>CAZEPC010000051.1:0-16765 GCA_964513765.1 uncultured archaeon | reverse complement strand
AAGCCCATATATTTTATCATGATTTTATTGAAATAAAAACCAGAGATGAACATCATTATGACATCATCGACGTACTTTCCGATGACGAGCCCCAAGGCGATGCCCATAATGAGCCCGATTTCAGGATTATTTTTCCCATACCATCGTCCCAAGAATACAAATCCGATGCTGGTGGCTAATTCAAATACTTTACTCTGACTCCACTTAATGGCTTGAACAATACTATAGTGTTGCATTCCGCTCAAAACACTTTTAAAAATATTCAACATTCCTGGCCACTGTTTTTGGAGATGTAAAAGTAATATCCATGTTAAATATGCATATTGCCCTTGAACCAACACTTGAAGCGTAAAATAGGATAAAAGGGTCACTTGAATAATCCCAGTGATCATTTGGTATCTTATAAAGAAATTAATGTATTCAAAACATTTATGAGGATCCCGCACCCTATATTCAGCGATAAATCTGCTTAAGCCGAAATTTGTACCCGTATCAAAAATAGTATAAACTAGGATAAAGAGTCCCCATGCCAAGTCCGTGTAACCCTGAATTTCGGGAAATGGATAGAAAAACGGGGTGAGATATTTAATAATAACAATATATAAAGCATTATTGATAAGTTCTAGAATGATTTCCCAGAGTTCATTGGCTAGGGGACGGTGGAATCCAATTTCTTCCCATCCAGAAAACTCAACGAGTGAATCCCGATCAAATCCACCTTTTTTCGCATTCACTGCTTCTTGAGTCCTTATTTCCCCGAACTTTTGGTCATTTACGGAGTCTGGGCTCTCATCCGAATTTGTCATTCTTGTTTGCATTTTATTTTAAACAATTAAAAGACTTATCCTTTTTTTAAAGGAAATATATAAAGGGTCTATCCAAATACATTTATATATGAACAATATCCCAAATTCAATTTCCACTCAAAAATTGAGCAAACTTATTTTGGAACAGATTGGAACCGGGATTTGGATTACAAATAAATCAGATGAGTTTATTTTTTTTAATAAGGCCATGGAGAAGATTTCCGGACTTAAAAGGAAGGATATATTAGGGAAAAATATAAAGCATGATCTTCCAAAAAAAACAATGAAAGGAAAGGCTAAATTCATCCATTATTACAATAGAGCCAAAGACACAAAGGAGAAAATTGATTACGAGAATTTACCCATAAAAACACCTGGAGGAAATCTTTCTTATCAATCAGGTAGTTTGATCCCTCTTTTGGATGAGGAGAATCATCTTAAAGGAATTATATGCACAGTCGAGGATATTTCCGAGCTTCATAAATATAAAATTAATTTAGAAAAGATAAATAAAAAGTTAGAGAAAGCCGTTAAAAAAAGGACAAAGAGCTTGAAAAAAGCCAACGAGCAATTGGAATACGAACGAAATCTGTTTGAATTGTATATGGATACCGCCGATATTATGCTTCTCGCCTTAGATAAACACAAGAATGTCATGTATATTAATAAAAAAGGGGTGGAAATGGTTGGCGCCGCCAACAAAAATGAGGTAATCGGGAAAAACTGGTTCAAGTCTTTTTTACCATCAAATCTTGAACCTTCTATTGATGAAATTTTTCAAAATATTGCTTTTGGTGAAAATTGGGAAAAAGAAGGATATCGCGAAAAAGAACATTATATAAAAACCTTGAAGGGAGAGTATAAACTAATAAGATGGAAGAACGCGGTCATCCGCGATAAAAATGGCGATATAATAGGATCCCTAAGCTCAGGTGAGGATGTCACACAGAAAAGGAAAATGGAGAGAAAGATCGCACAAAATCAGAGATATGAATCTATATCAATACTAGCCGGTGGAATTGCCCACGATTTTAATAATTATTTGGCCGCAATCATGGGAAATCTCAATTTAGCCATGATGGAGACGGATGAGAACCCGGAGATTACAGAATCATTGAAGGATGGGCTAAAAGCGTGTAAAGAGGCTAGAAACCTCACCAATCAACTTCTTACTTTTTCAAAGGGTGGGTGTCCCGTTATAAAATCGTTAGATCCAGGTAAAGTTATTAGAAACGCGGAAAAGATTTCGTTAAGCGGCAAGAAATCTTTCGTAGAAATTGTTGGGGGGACTATTCCGTATAATATTAGAGGGGACCCAGGGCAAATTAAGCAAATTTTCATCAATTTATTTTTAAATGCCCATGAGGCTATGGAAAAAGGAGGAAAAATAAAGGTTTCTTTGAGATTAGCTAATGAAAAAGAGGTAAAAGAAGCCCAACTTCCCTTTTCTCGTTATATGATTATATCTGTAAAGGATAAAGGAAAGGGAATGGATAAAAAAACTAAAGAGAGGATTTTTGATCTTTATTATACCACCAAAAAAAGGGGCAGAGGGATCGGAATGGCCGTGGTCTACTCTATCATCAAGAAACATAACGGAAAAATAGAGATCAAATCCAAGCCCGGCCAAGGAACCATTATTACTCTTTTTATACCATGCGAGAAGAAAAAAGAAAAGCAATTTATTCAAGAGACGCAAACTCACACAATCTCTGATAACAAGTATAATGATGATGCCCAGAAGGAGGATATTAGAGAATTAAGGAGGAAAAAGGGCGGCCAATGGAAGCATGACAAAACTGCCCTCATATTAGATGACAATGAGTTCATTCTCAATTTCCTCTCAAAAATGATGAATAAATTGGGTTTCTCCGTTGACATTTGTACTAAGGGGGAGCAAGCAATCCAAAAATATAAAGAAGCATATCAAAATGACCAATCCTATGATGTAATTATTCTTGATTTAATTGTGAAGAAAGGAATGGGGGGCGAAGAAACAATAAAAGAAATTAAAAAAATAGATCCAAAAGTGAAAGCAATTGTGTCCAGTGGGTATTCCCGGGGAAATATTCTGTCAAAACACAAAGAATATGGATTTTCGGAAATTTTGAAAAAGCCATATAACTTCAAAAAACTAGAAAGAATTCTCAAAAAATTAGAAATAAAAAGTGAATAAGGAAAAACAGAAATCTTATCTAAAAATAATAATCATAAAAATAATAAACAAAGTTAATCTTCATCCAATATAGAATGGATAAAAGAACTGCAGCATCAAGTAATAATAAATACAAACGTGTGATGTATCCAAATCCGATAACTAAGAAAAATGCATCACTTAAAATAAAAAAGAAACTTATCGAGGAATCCGATGAATTTCCAGTTGCCATTACGGTTATGCACGAAAATACTCCCCTCACCCTTTTTATCGATTCTGGTTTTAAAGTCAGAGGGGTTGAAAAATCCGTGCTTTTGGGACCAGAAAATCATAATTTAAACGATGATAAAGGAAGAGAAAGTATAAGTTCTGGTGAATGTGAAGGGCAAGATGGACAAAGTAATTTTGGGAGAGTCTTGGTTCTGGGCCTTTCTGAGGCAGGAAAGACCTCAATTATAAAAAGGCTTTCAGAACATTATTTCGATCGGGATATTCAACCAACACTTGGCACAAATGTAATGAAAGTCGTTTTGGAAAATACAAATTTTGTGTTTTATGATATGGGAGGACAAAAAAACCTCCGAGAAAGATG
The DNA here is from genome assembly GCA_964513765.1 of uncultured archaeon. Classification (GTDB taxonomy): domain Archaea; phylum Asgardarchaeota; class Lokiarchaeia; order Sigyniarchaeales; family Promethearchaeaceae; genus CAZEPC01. The sequence continues at coordinate 13,212 of CAZEPC010000051.1, read as the reverse complement.
GACAACCAGTGTATCCGAGCCAGAGGCAATTATATTTGTGATTGATACCACTAGCGGCCCAGAGCAAATACAAGAGGTAAAGAAAGAATTCGATAAAGTTATTTACCATTTTTATCCTGATGGAAAAAATCACAGCAAAATACCATTGCTCATTTTAGGTAATAAAATAGATGTATTCGTAAATAAAGATATTTCCATTGATTCAATAATGAGGGCAGTCTTTAATGTAGTGGAGCCAGATCGGTTTAAAGGTTTGGATTACCATGTAGGATTGGTATCTGCACTAACCGGCCAAAACTTAACCTATAACTTCAAATGGCTCATTTCAGAAAAAATCAAATTGACTGGCTAGAAAAGAACAAGAAACGAAACGACTAGATAAATACGAATAAAAAGGAAAGAAAAAGATGGCAGATCCAATATTAAAATGGGCTGGGGGAAAGAGGCAGCTTTTGGATGAGATATATGCGCGTTTCCCAGATGAATTTCGTATTAAAATTGAAGAAACCCAGAAAAAGGATGAACAAGAAAAAATTACAGAGAAACATCCAAATGGAAAAGTAAATTTCCATGAACCATTTGTAGGCGGGGGTGCCGTGATTTTTGATCTTGAACCAAAATGGGGGACTTTAAATGACACCAATTCCAGATTAATCAATTTTTACACCCAAGTAAAAACAAACCCCCAAAAAATCATTGAAATTTCAGAAACCTTTCGCTCTCCAAAGGATTCCCCTGATAAATCCCGCAGATTTCATACCAAAAATAGAAAGGGAAAACCGATTAAGAATTTTTATTACCAACAGAGAGAAATATTCAATAACCGACCATACGGTGATGAGTTCGACCCTGTCGAAGAAGCAGCCATCTTACTATATTTGAACCGAACATGCTACAACGGATTGTACCGAGAGAATTCCAAGGGAGGCTTTAATACCCCCATTGGGAGTTATAAAAATCCAGATTGGAGACGGAAAGAGCAAATTCTTGCACTCCATGAGGTACTGAACCAAATAAAAATATACAATCGGGATTTTGACTATGTACTAGAGATAGCAAGTCCAGGTGATCTTATTTATTTTGATCCTCCCTATCAGCCCATGAGCCCCACATCGAGCTTTAAGGAATACAGCGCGGACGGATTTGATATGGATGATCAAAAGAGACTTCTCCAAGTGGCAACCAAGCTGAATGAGAAAGGCGTACATATTATCATGAGTAATTCGGGAATAATGTATGATTTATATGAAGAGCATGGTTTTCGGGTGGATATGGTAGGGGCCAGAAGAGCTATTAACAGCGATGCCTCAAAACGGGGAGAGGTGAATGAAATCCTTGCAACCAATATTTCAGAACATCAAATAAATTGATCCATTTCTATATAATCATTAACTATCCGGCCGAATCGGTTGTTGATAGGTAAGCAACAGCAGCTCAATCCATTTCCAGCAATTCTTTGTGTTTGGCAATAAAATGGACCATCCCAAAAAATATGGAAAAATCATATAAGCTCTCAGAATGCCAAATATAATACCCGTACTGTTTGGAAAATTGCAATGTAATTCCCTCCGAAAGAGATTCGAAATAATCCTTTATAATCGGGGCAATCTTTTGCCTATCTACATTAATAAACTCGATTTTAAACTCAATGGGCTCGTCTTTTTCGAGATTAAAATCTTGATGGATTATGTCGGTAAATTCGCGGAAGAATTCCTTGAGCTCCTGTTGATTGGCCCGCCTCCTAAGATTTCGGAAGATTCGTACAGCCTTTTTTAATTCTCCTGAATCGTCGAATACCCATAAAAAGCCATTGGAAACAACCTCAATCATTGAGGAACTCCCCAGTTTTCTATAAAGATAATTGATGAAATCGGCAAACTTGTAGAAATAAGGAATAATAATATTATACTTTTCCTTTAGAATTGTTATTTCCGCGATCACAGATTGTTTGGCAGCCATTATGTCTATACTTGATAAAAACCCATATTTAAATATATATATATAATGTTTAGGTTTTTAATAATTCCTTATGCTTTCCGATGAAATGAACCATTCCAAAAAATATGGAAAAATCAAATAAGCTCTCAAAATGCCAAAGATAGTAGCCATGCTGTTTGGAAAATTGCAACACGATGCGCTTTGACAATGTCGCTAAATATTTCTCTATAAGGGGAACAAACATTTCTGTATCAACATTAAGAAATTCAATCTTGAATGTGAGAGGGTGATTTTTTTCAATTTTAAAATCATTTTGGAGTATTTCGGTGAATTCATGGAAAAAATAAATTAATTCTTTCTGATTGGCGTGTTTTCTTATCTTTTTGAAGATCCTCAAAGCTTTTTTCATTTCATCCGGATTTTCAAGTACCAACAAAAAGCCATTGGAAACTACTTCAATCATTGAGGAAATGCCCATCTTTCTGTAAATATAATTGATATAAGCGGCAAATTTTTGAAAATACTGAATGATATTTTTATCTGCCTCATTTATGATAGAGATTTCCATAATTACAGATTGAGTAGCATCCATTATTTCTATACTTACTTAAAACCAGTATTTAAATCTACTCAAAATTAGAAAAAAGGGGTTTTTTTTTATTTATATAATGGTCCCAGACTCTCACATGCCCGGTAATCTTGTCCTTCCAAATCCTCAGTTCCAAATGCATTCCACATATCGGGCCTGAATATCTTTTCTTCGGATATATTATGCATATTTACCGGAATTCGCAAAATCGAGGCCAAAGTTATAAGGTCTGCCCCTATATGACCATAAGAAATTGCCCCGTGATTGGCACCCCACGTATTCATCACTTGATATACGCTCCGAAAGGCGCCTGTTCCATTCAGTCTGGGAGCAAACCATGTAGTGGGCCAAGTGGGATCCGTGCGTTTATTGAGCACTTCATGGACTTCCGACGGTAATTCAACAGTCCATCCTTCGGCAATTTGCAGTACGGGCCCTAATCCTTTGATCATATTTAATCTACTCATAGTACAGGGCATTCCGCCTTCAGTTAAAAATTTGGAAGAAAAGCCCCCACCACGGAAATATTCATCAACTGCAGCATGCCACGTGGTATTATCCAAGCAATCTTGAACTTCTTGCTCCTTTATATTCCAAAATTCCTTAATCGCAGGAGAAGCGTTAATTCTTTCTCTTCCCGAACCATCTAAGGCAGCAGAACCGGAATTAATGAGGTGGATTATCCCATTTTTGGCTCTTCCGGTAAGATCGTGTCCCGTAACTCTTTTCACTGATTCAGGTGCCCAAAATGTTCTTACATCAGCGAAGATTTGTGCAGTATTGGTTAAGAGGTGTCCAAACAACATTGCCACCGCGTTTCCATTATCATTCTCCGTGGCAACGATGTAAGGCTGCCTTAGTCCCTTCCAATCGAAAGAACTATTGAGAACCGCCTCCATAAAATCACCATTCGGCATAAAGTCAGTCCAATTCCTCTGACCTTGAAATCCAGATGCAATGGCATTATGACCAAATGATTCTTCTGCATAGCCAAGCTCTTTCAATTTCGGGTTACCAACCATTAAGTCTCGGACAATCATTGCCATTTTTACCACAGTTTTCCAAATTTCTTCCTTTTCTTCTGCAGTTTTACGATTTTTTGGGGGATTTACATCGGACCCTTCCTCGCAGTTAGTTTTTACCCAATTATAGGCTTGCTCAAATTCATTAGCATCATAGATATCTAATTCCAATCGCCTTTTTATCTCGGACATATCAACATATTCATTTCGCATTCCCAGATAATTTTGGAAGAGGGGTTCGTCTACAATCGATCCTGCTATACCCATAGACACGGATCCAATTGACAAGTATGATTTGCCTCTCATCCACGCCACCGCAAGGCCGGCTTTGGCAAACCGAAGGAGTTTAATCTTCACATCCTCCTTAATCGTTTGATCACCCACATCTTGAACTTCTTTCCCGTATATACCAAATGCAGGTAAGCCTTTTTGATTATGCCCGGCAAGTGCCGCAGCCAAATAAACCGCACCAGGCCTTTCAGTCCCATTGAAGCCGTATATTGCCTTTGGACGCAAAGGATTCATATCAATAGTTTCGGTTCCGTAGCACCAGCAAGGGGTTACAGTGATCGAAACACCCACATCCTCATTTTGAAACTTTTGTTCACACTCGGCAGCCTCCGCTACACCACCAATGGTAGTATCGGCGATAATGCACTCAACCTCCTTTCCATTAGGATGCATAAGATTATCTTCAAGTAATTTCTTCACCGCTTGAGCCATTCCCATAGTTTGTTCTTCAAGAGATTCTCGAACTCCCTTTCGGCGACCATCTATTGTTGGCCGTATTCCAATTTTAGGAACAGCCCCGCGTAATCGTTTTTTACCTTTTAAAATATTCATAATAATATATTATTTGAAATGGAATTAAAAGGATTTTGTTGCATGAAGAGGCTTAATACTTTTGAGAGAGGATTTTTCATATCACGACGATTTTTAACAATTGCCAAAATTGAAAAATTAAAGTAAATTTACTTTCATAATTAAAATGCTTCAAGAAAAGAACGCCGAAACTGCAGACGTATCTAAGAAACAAACAAATATGAGCGATAAAATGGAAATGAAAAGGATTAACGAGCAAGATATCTTTCAGAACAGGCTACAGAAGATCGATAAAGCAGATAAAAGACACCTGCTCACTTTATACCAAAAATATGAAGATTCATGGGTGAGACCTTGGGCAAAATACCTTTCATTTACCGGTGATCCGCGGCTCTGGGCACCCACACTCTTAATATTCGGCATCTATGGATTATTTATACAAAACTTTACCCTTCTTGTAGCATTCGCGATGGCATTTCTGCAATCGTATCTCATATATTATATTATCAAACATTATATTGCAAAGAGACCCAGGCCCTTTGAGCAACATAGCGAAATTGAACTATTAGACAAAACCGGTCACGGATATAGCTTTCCTAGTGGCCACACGCATCATTCCACTATTCTTTTAGGGATGATATGGCTTATGTTTTTGCCGGCAAACTGGTTTATAATTGTGATACTTATTTATAATTGCATTATAGGATATACCCGAATGGTATCCGGCTGCCATTACCTTTCGGATGTGATATTTGCTGCCTTAGAAGCCTATGCAGAACTATTCTTCTACTGGTATGTCACCATGGATCTTTATCTTAACTTTTATGAAATGGTCTTTGAGTTTATTCCTTTTTTCTAATTATGCCCTTATGAAAAAAAATGCCTTGTATTCCAAATAATACTCTGTGTTTCTTAAGAAGAAAATAAAAAAAATGTGTCCTCCTATGCAGATTAAAGCATCGGAGATTAAAGCATCGGAATAGATCTTAAGTCGTGGGATCAATCAACTCAACACTATTTTTTGATCGTTTTGCTCCAATTAATTTATAACATGCAATAATGGAAGCAGAGAGCACCCAAATAAATGAAAAGCCATCAATCCCACCACCTTCATCGCCATTATCAGTTGGGGGTGGCGTATCATCTTCATCATCCCCATACGGATCCTTGTAACTAAATTGATGAACGGATGAGTTTATACCATTTAAAACTTTCCCGGGAGTTTCAAAGGATACAATAAAAGAAAAATTATCCCTTGATAAGGGAGATTCTCCCCATTCCAAACTAACCGATACATTAACCAAATCCCCATCTGAATTTAAGTCATATTCATCCCCAGAAAGATAAAATTTTTGGTAAGCCTCTTGCTCAATGGAAAAATAGAGCGCTATCCTTAGAGTTGCCCCACTCCCCTCAAGAGTTAAGTTTCCGGGAATATCTTCGAGAGTAAAACATGTATAACAATCATAATATACCGATGAAGAACTCTCATATGTAATTTCTTCATTAAATTGATGGACATCTGAAACTACAGGTGCGGTGGGAATGTTTTCATAACAGAAAATGGCTTCATCAACCGTGGTTTTTTGTTGATGATATGCCATGTTATAGCAAGTCATATACCAATAGTCAGCTTCCATCGAAAATTTATACATCATACTTTCTGGTACAATCCAAGAACCTGAAGTTGCGGTACTTGAGTAGACGTGCTCTTTCGTTTCTAATTCGATATACCATGTCCAATATGATTCATAACCAGTCGTAGTGACTCTACCCCCGCTTGTTGAATATTCAATTCTGATTTTCGTATCAGAATATCTTGAAGCCGTGAATGTCACAGATGCCGAATGGCTCGATGATGAATGACAATAACAATATCCTCCAGGGTAAGAATCGCACATATATATTTCAGATTTGGTTGAAACCGAACCACTTAATCTGATGCTCCCATCATAGTCCAATAAACCATCAATATCCATCATGATTGCAACACAATTGGAGGCCGAAGAACGATGCGTAGAGTTTTCCGCTATGATTACAAAATAAAACTCACCAGGGGAAGCTAAATAAAAAACATATTCTGTTTCGTTTAAAGTCTGTAATTCATCGAGGGATCCGTTAATCTCGGTTATGAATGAACTATATCTGTAGATTGTGTACGAATCGGGCCAATCAAGATCATTCCAAGTAAGAGAAACTTTCCTGACTTGACTCTCTTCCGTTGGCGCAGTCAAGGTCGGAGCATCGGCCATATTTACGATAACAGATTGGCTATTTGAAAGAGATGACCCCGTTTCATTTAGGGCCAGAACGGCATAATGATATGTTCCACTTTCATAAAGATCATCGGTAAACTCCTCAGCAGACCCAGAATAAATCAATTCAAGACTTTCATTTATTTCGATAATGGGACTTGAATACCTATATAACTTGTATGAGTCGGTAAAGGAGTCACCAGGTGCCCATGTTAAAGGAAATGAGCCATTCACACTTGGACCATCAATAGGATCCAACGTGGGGGAAACCGGTGGGGGCAAATCAACAGTTACAGTTTCGCAATTTGAAATTGGCGAGGTCCCAGTATTATTATTCGCAGTTACCACGAAATAATAATCTCCTTCTGTTGTTGTTTCAAAATTGTATTCAGAGAGCGAAATATCATCCGCTATCTCGTTGACTGAGCCGTTCAATTCAACAATAAATGATGAATACATATATAACGTATAATTTTCTGCAAAACTCACTTCATTCCAATTTAAAAATACACTCCCATTTGTATTGGGACTTTCAATAGAATCTAAGATCGGGGAACTTGGAATTTGATCCGCACTGATAGGTGACCGAGAGATTCCAGAATCAATGCGAGTATCCATTCCATTGATAATTCCAAAGCTAAAGGAGGTTGAGAATAAAATACCCATTAGGAGTATATATTTTGAATTTCTAATCTTCATAAATCTCAATAATATTTCGCGGAATTCGTATAAAAATGTTAAGAAATAAAACCTATCGTAAAATAGGAGACTAAAAATTTGTTTCCTTTTTTCCAAATCAATGATGAAATAATCATAGATCTTACAATCTTGCTGAAGAAATGTTTCAAAATGGGAAGTTTCGATATAATTAATTCCAGAAAAGCCTACAACTATATTTTTATCAATGTTTAAAAAAAAAGAAACCAAATTTTTTTAACTTAAAAGACAATATATTGTGTATGGGAAGCGATAAAAAAGAATTTTTCATTTTGAAAGATGGGCAGATGATGTTTTATTTGTCGTCCGAGGGGCAAGTCTCGGACAAGGACCTACAGAAAAGACTTCTGACGGGGAGCTATTTAACTGCCATCCTTCAAATCGTGGAAAATTCCTCTTCCGGAACCATAATTTCATCCATGGAATTAGGAAATAAACACATCTTTCTCAGAAAAGGACAATTCGTGCCAGTTATATTCGTATATGTAATTCATACCAAAAAGGTTAGAGAACGAAGAGAAAATAAGAGGATTGATAAAACGGTAAGTAAGTTTGAGAGCCTCTATCGCAAGGACCAAATTGAGCAATGGAACGGTAATATTCAAGCGTTTAAGGAATTTAAAGAAGTAGCAGAGGATGAGCTTGATTTTTAATCATTTGTTCATTTAAAATCTACCAATTATTAAGGGAATAGCGAAAATTTAAGTACCCGAAGGGAACTCAACGATTAATCCTATTGTAAACCCGATTATCATGCTTGTGATCATTACTAATAATATTTTTGAATAATTTTTCTGCTCCAATTGATCATTATGCTCCATTTTCCTGATAATTGGAAAAAGCCCTAAATAAAAAGTCGATATTGCAACAATTAATGCCAAAATTGAATACCATTGTGTTAGAGGATTTCCAAGAATAGTTATAACTAACAGCAATCCAATTATGATGACTTTAACTCCAGCAACCCAATTAATTAGATATTTCACAAAGTTAGATATTTCTGGATCCTCATTTGCTTTTTTAAGTGCCGAGAAGACACCAGTGCTGTTAAAACGGGTAGAGCTTTTCTTGAAATAAAGAGCATACACATTACTGGACTCTACAATAATGAAAATTATTGTGATGATTCTTAAAAGATTCATATTAAGTATATTAAAGGAATTTTCATTTCTTAGTTTTGCGGTTTGGAAAAACAGAAAAACATAAAATATTAAAAAACGAATTAAAAACAAGAGCGTGAAGATGATGCGTGGTCGAAAACGAATTAAAAAAGTCATGAATTTGGAAAAGCCCGATCGGGTCCCATTTGACGGGTTATTACCCCATAAAAGTAGCTTTCTCTATTTACCGATGCTTCCGCCGAAAAGCTGGCAACCCAAAGATAAAGAGGGCGTGTATCCCAACGTTGAACCCTTAATGGTGAAATTCCGCCTATGGAAATGGAATCCGAAAAATTGGGACCCCCCGAAAAAATGGTGGAAATTGCCACGAAAAGCGGTCGACCCGTTCGGATGCGTTTGGGAATATTCCAAAGACGATGTGACTAAAGGACATCCCGGGAATGTACAGCCCATGAAATCATTAGATGAAGTGGAAGAATGGGAATTTCCCGATCCTTATGATAAGTCCATGTATAAGCTTCCTGCCAAAGTCGGAAAGTTATTCTTTTGGAAATACAAGGTGGGCTTAATCGACAGCCTTATTTACGCACGGGTTCAATATTTACGGGGATTCGATAAAAGCTTGATGGACATGGCGAGAGGGGCAAAAGGAATAAAAAAACTCATCAACAAGATAAAAAATTATTTACTAGGCGCCATTGATATGTGGGCCGAATATGGAGTAGATGCTGTCTATGGGCAAGACGATATGGGCGCTCAGAATGAACTTTTTATGTCTCCCCGCATGTACAAGAAATATTTAGCCCCCGCCTATAAAGAGCTGGCGGAAAGGGTACATCAGCACGGCCTAAAGTTTATACTTCATAGCTGTGGTCATGTGAATAAACTTATACCTATATGGGTGGATTGCGGGATAGATGCCCTCCAATTCGATTCACCCCGAATGACGGGTTTAGAATACGATCAAAAGTTTTGCGGTAAAATTAGCTTTCACCTAGTCCCCGATATCCAAAAAGTATATCCGTTTGCAAGCCCCGATAAGTTCGAAAGGGAGATCAAACGGATGATTAAAATGATGGGAAAAAAGGGGGGTTTAGTGATCAGAGATTATCTTTCGGCCCAAAAAGTTCTAAATGTGCCCGAAGAAAATTACAAAGCACTCCCAAAATTAGTAAAAAAATATGGAAAATATCCGCTTGATTTTGATTAGCCATAAATCGACAAGATGTTGGCATTTTTGTAATATTTCTTCTATATTCATCCTTTTTATCTTTCTTTTATATTCATCCATTTTATCCCCATTCACGGAGTCACAATGTAATACCACTAAGAAGATCGCCTAAGATGTATGCTGCACCGGCAGCCAAACCACCCACGACCAGCGATTCCAAACCGGACAGAAAAATATTCCGCTTTGTTATGCGGGTTTTCAATGCACCTAAGATGAATAAGGTGACTGCGGTAAGAAATATGGCCAGAACAAACAGGGTTGTTGATTCTCTCCCAATCGTTGGGACAAGCAGTGCTAAAATATAGGAGAAAAGCGGGATTATACCAAAAATGATAAAAGAAAGAAATGTGATACCCCCATTTTTCAACGCAGATTCCTTATCATCAGGGAAACCCAGTTCTTGAATCATCATTGTATCGATCCAAGCCTTTTTATTATTTTCCAAAATAGCTGCTATTTTCCGTGCGTCTTCCTTGCTCATTCCTTTATCATGGAAAAGCTGGACAATCTCGAGCTTTTCTCCCTCGGGATAATTTTCAACCTCCCATTTCTCCCGGGATCTTTCCTTTTTTTGGTATTCTATTTCTGATTTAGTGCTTAAATAATCGCCCACACCCATGGAAATTGCATCCGCTAAAAGATTCGCGATACCAAGAATCAAAACCGTGGAGGGATTCATCTTAGCCCCGGTTATCCCTGCCACAATGGCGAATGTAGTAATAATTCCGTCCAAACCCCCATATACAATACTTTTAATATATTGTCCCTTCTTGGTCTCGTGAGGTTCTTTAACTTGGTGGGCTTTTATGCTCATTTCTTCATCTTTTCTTTGCCATGCTTCCCGGGCTTTTTCTAAATTTCTGGTAATCGGCATATGTAAATGAGAATACTAGTATATTTTAAATCTAAGGATTTAGAAGATAAATACACATTATCATAAAAATAAAAAAGAAGAAATGATGAGAGATTGACCAATCTTACCCAAAAACAAATAAAAAGCTAATTAGCGGAGTTTCAATGGAAAATTTTCACGAAAAGATGAAAAATAAAAAGAAATAAAAATCAACTTTTCAATGATAGTAATAAAGGTAATATTTTTGTCTGTGGCTTTATTTCTAAACTATAGATAGAAATCTTAAAAAAAGTTGGAGAACGGAACATGTCGTTAAAGAACATATTGATATGTGATGATAACGGGCACCCTTTCTATAATCGCAGTTTCCATAAATTTGATATGGTTGATCCCAGCCTTTTCTCAGGGTTAATCAGTGCAATAGGATCCATAGGAAAACAATTGTTTAACGAAAATATTGCAGATATATCATTCGGAATGAATAGAAATTCCTCAAAAATCGGGATTATATCCAAGGAATTAATCTCAGCCGATAAAAAGATATTCTTCGTATTTCTTTACAGCGGAGACCTTAATTTAAAAAATTTGCGGGAATTAAGCACCAATATTTATATCGAAACAAAAAGTATGTTGGTGAACCGATTGAACGATGTAAATAAATTCAGATTTAAAGTAGATAATTTATTGGATACCCGGTATCATGGATTAAAAAATTGGTAAGCCCATTTGGGGAAACCTAAGTGAAAACATCAAATAAAGGGCAGAAATAATATAAAAATAAAATAAGAAACCAGAAGCAAAAAAGAAAAAATCAACTAAAAAATGATTTTAGAGAAAAGTTCTATATTTTTTTCCCTATTATTCTTCTAAAAATCATCTTCTAATTCTTCTTCTAAAAGATCTAACTGTCTAAGGAGATCTTTAACGGTATTGGATGATTTTTGTACGACTTCGTTTTCATTGAGTTTTGTAGATTCTAAAACTTTATCGGTAAAATCAACAAAAGATTTGATCACCGCACTATTAAACTCTTGTACTTGTGATTGGGTTTTAACAACGAATTCTTTCCCTTGCTCCCCGAACACTTGTTCAGTCATATCTACAACTGCGTTATTTAATTTATCTAGAATGTTTTCCTTTTTTTGTTGGGCCATATGTAATACCTCATTTTTTGAAAAAACTAATTAATTCTTTATTGTTGGTTAAAAGTTTTAAATTTTTTTGAAATTTGGGTTTTAGAAAAAAACCAAGGAGTTCCACAAAGATCAAACTTTTTAATAAATCCATCTTATCTACACATGATTTACCAATTAGGACTTTAAATGATAACCGGCTTAGGGACGGTTATTAATAGGTAAAATACATATTTAGGTTGATTTTAGGTGTCAAAACTCGGTATAGCACTCGAATTAAGCATTATGCTGGTTATAACATGGATGATTTTATTAATAGGACGACAACTTGTGCAAAGCTTAAAGGAAAAAAAGGATTTTCAAGCTAAAACCATGGAAAATCCCGAAGTTCCCGATAAAAAGGAACTCACTAAAGGAGAACCACTTAATCTGGTTATTATGATCATCATTCTCATTTTCCTCATGATTGTAGTACATAAAAAAGTAGGATTTGAAATGGAGGGAACGGAAGAGGATTACCCTGCAATCATTATGGCTGCCGTTCCTCTGGGTGTGCTGGCCCTCATCATCATATGGAATATTTTCATGTATGCCAGGGGGAAAGAAAAGAAACGAAGATGGGGACTAAAAAGTGAGCGAAATGAACTTTCCAAAAAAGACTTGAAGAAGATCGATCTACAGAGAAAACTTCATCATTTTATCGCCATGCTTTTGATTTTTCTTATTCTCATTATAGGAGATCGCGTTCTGAAGGCTAATGCCGAAGATGAGCTTTACGCCGAATTTATCGAAAGCTTCTGGGGATCCATTAACGGGCTTAACTTTATTGACCGGATATTGGTTAGGGAAGATAATGTACCCATGGCCAAATCTATCATTCTTTTATGGATGTATGGAGAAACGCTCGTATTGGTGATTTTTGAAATAACCCGGCTTAGTAATTCGGTCCATTTTCCCTTCCACAAACAGGTCCAAGCCACCATGCGATACAAGGAGATCGATACTTTCGCGGCACTTTCCCATTATGCGCTAGGTTATTTATTCGCTGCCATATGTTTACCCCCCATTCTCTTTATTGCCAGTATGTGCTTGATAACTTTTGCGGATCCCGTAGCATCCACGGTGGGAATCAACTTTGGTACCAAGATATTTCCCGAAAGATTTTCATGGAACGGAAAATCTTGGGAAGGACTTATTGGAGGCACGATTGTTGCTTTCTTTACCATGTTTTGGTTTGTCGGTTGGATTTATGCATTGGTTGGTGCTTTAACATTTGGGATTATAGACTTGATAACGCCGAAACCCGTGAAGCTTTCCGATAATATGTTCATGCCAGTATTGGTTACTTTCGCATTTATGATACTTTCGGCTGCCGGCATTCCTTGTGTTAATTATTTTGGCTTTGCGTAATTTTTCCTATCTTTATGATCTTTTTAATCTCAAATCACTTATTTTTTATTCAAAAACTCAAATAATATGGCAATGTTTAAGATCATATAGATCTTTTCATTCCGCTCTCCTTTTTTCCCCT
>CAZEPC010000050.1:0-16991 GCA_964513765.1 uncultured archaeon | reverse complement strand
TCCTTATTTTTCGATGCTCCAACCACAACCAATCTTCCTTAATTTTAGATTGGGGCGCATCCGGATAGATTGCGGCGTTTTTAGTACTGAAGGCAAACGGAAAATACATGCTTTTGCAAGGAGGAGCAGTCACCGTAAAGAAATGGCTATCCAAATTTGGAGTGAGGAGAGAGATCTGGGATCCGGCTGAGAGAAAGCCCCCATGCATGCAAATGCCACCCTCATGATCCCGCAAGATCTCTGCCATTTTAGGAACATAATTCCATTTGAAATCCTCGTTCGGGAGCTTTTCCAACAGATTTTTGGCACGTCCTTCTCTAGATTTAGGAGAAAGATCCGGAGACCATTGAGAAGAGAAAATTTGAGCAAAATTAAAGGATTCTTTGTTTTCACAATATCTTTTTTCGATTGCCCAATCAACAATACCATCTTTTCGTAAATCTCCGGCATCGGTAATTGAAAGGTTGTTGGAAATGTTCCTTGAGCCTTCCTTAACTTTTTCCGCAACCCACCAGTCATCGGCGGTTTCTAAAACCCACGCTTCGTTCGAATCGGCAATGAGGAAGGAATTGTGATAAAGCATGTCTTCTGACACATCGCACCATCCTCCTTGATGATAGGTTTCCAGAAGGGAGATGATGACATCCATCGCATCTTTTGCTGTTTCTCCTCTTTCTAACCCTAAGCGAAGGAGGTCCATACCTAGAAGACCTTCTTTTCGATATTCGAGCTTTGTCCACACCGCTTCATTTCCAATTGCCACACCGTGTTCATTTGCCCCCATCTCTGCCCCCCACATCCAATACGGTTTGGAGAGCAATACTGCCGCAGTTTTTTCCACCTGAGGAATTTCAATGTAGGTGCATTCAATAGTTGAGTTGGTCGGATGCTCGGCACTTGGAATATAAGAAATCAGCTGGACCTCACTTGGGGGACGATCTGAATTTTTCCCAAATATGACGTGTTTTTCTCCTTCTTTATCCTTAAATATTGAGACTAACGTATCGCAAGATTTCATTGTATATTATTGATGAAAACCTATCTTTAAAAAATTAGGACAATTATATCACAGAAAATGAAAAAAATATAGAGGAGGCATTTATGATTAGAGGCATTTATGATTGGGCATTTAATTCTTCTTCCTTGTCTAGTTGGATCTTTTCCAAGGCTTTTGCATCCCATCCACCATTTACCCGCTCTTTTGCGATTACTTCCTTGACCTCTTCGTTGAGTGTTTTGTAATCGGTCTTATCAACTCGATTTAGAGGTATCTCATCCACAAATACGTACAAGGAGGGTCTTTTATAACCCGCCAAGGAAGAGGCATGTTCCGCAATATCTTTTTCGGTGATTTTACCCCTTGCACTGTATTTGAGTTGAATAAATGCCACCACCCCTTCTGAATAAATCTCGTGTCTGTGACCTACTACTGCTGCCTTGTAGATCTCCGGCATTTTCTCTAGGTGTTTCTCTATTTCAGGAGGATATACCTGGTAGCCCTTTGGTTTAATTACAAATTTGCCCCGTCCTACTAAATGAAGCCCTTTCTCATCTTTAAACCCTAAATCTCCAGTATAGCAAAATCCATCGGTCGAGATAGTTTTTCGGGTTGCTTCTTCATTATTATAATACCCTTTAAACACTTGAGGGCCAGAATAACACACTTCTCCTATCTCACCATTTGGTTTTTCCGCACCTGCCGAACCATTTTCGTTCATGTCTTCTCGAATGCTGAGAGGAGTAATGGGAAAATCGTGGCCCAAACTCTCCAAGATATCATCCACAGAAACATTCTTACCCACAGGGGTATAAGAACAAAAACCGCTTAATTCGGTTAGACCCAATCCAGATCCGAAGTAAGGGGCCATTTGTTTAAGTTTCTCCAAAAATCTTCGGGATACGGCTTGTCCGCCATATAACGCAAATCGCAAGGAGGAGAGATCCACTTTTTTATAGAGGGGTAAATACCATTCCATCATAAAGAGAGAGGGAATTTGTCCCAACATCGTAACCTTGTATTTTTCAATCGCTTTAAGGGTTTTATCGGCCTTGAAGGCATGTAGAATTACAGCAATCCCTCCAATGTATAAAACGGTCATTAATTGTTCAGTTTGACATCCCACATGGCTCGGGGGCAAATTGACCAACATTCGGGAATCCTCCGTCATGTCAAATCCTTTTGATAAGCATAAATTCTGGGCCACAATTCCTTCATTCGTCAGCATAGCTGGCTTAGGAAATCCAGTTGTACCAGTTGTATAGATGATCAAGATGGGATCATCCTCTTTTACCTGCTTGGCCTTTTCTTCGATTACTTTGAGTTTTTCTTGGTATTGATCGGGGTTTTTCTGTAAATTCAGAAACGTTTCTTTCATATCCTCCGTATACTCAAGAACTCCCACAGTATTGCTGTGAGGTTCAATATCTTCTGCTGGACTAAATTGAATGAAATCCTTCACATAAGGGCATTCTTCACGAATTTTATTGGCATATTGTTTGAATGGATAAAATTTCTTTTCACCTCGCTTATTGGTGGTTTCAGTATCATCGAGATGAATGAACCCCAACCTTCGGGTATCTTTGAGCAGCTTCATACACCGAATAAGTTCCCGTTCCTTCAGTCTTACATCAAGGGGACAAAAGATAATCCCGAGCCGAAAACACGCATATTCGAAAAAAATATGTTCCGGCACCAAAGGGAGCATACTTGCAATAATGTCACCTTTTTGCCAGCCATCTTCCATCAGCTTAATGCAGATCATATCCACCGCATTTTTAAATGCTTTCCACGTGAAAAATTTGCCATCATCTGCATCGATAATGGCTATTTCATCGGGCTTTTGCTGTGCCCATTTTTCCACATAATCATAAAGATAATGGGGTATATTATTGAATTCTTCTACGGACATTTTTTACACCTTGTTTGATTTTTTAATATAAATAAAATTATAATGATAAATAACAATGATTTTCTCCTTTACCAAAACCCTAATTGTACATCGTGCTCAATTTCTTCCCAAAAATGTTCCATTTCCTTTCTCACATACTTTCCCGCAACGGGAGTTGTACTGGCAAATGGTTCGTATCCGGCTTGGGTAATATATTCTTTGATTGGAAAGAGGTACGCGCACCAATCATTGGCATTTTGAATAATAAACGTATTATCTGGACCTGCTGGGCTCTTATTTAACAATCTTTTTTCAATATCCTCGAATAATTCTCCCGGTACCCCCATCATATTGAAATGTTTTTTCTCATCTTCCTGGCCTTCATTCCAGAATGCAAATCGAATGTAATGAATCTTGGTATAAACATTCATATTATAACCATCCTTAAGGGTGAAAGGAGCTGCCTTCACCGCCAAGCCAGGGAAGTTCGGTTCCTCATGTTCGGGATGACTGAGCGCAATTGGAAAGAGAAGATACTTTTTCACAAATACCACAAGCTTATTTTGGAGCCAATTCAACCAATCATAGACGAACGGTTGTTCATCCTTAAAGGGAAGAATTATGGTTTTAAGATATCCTTCAAAGCTCATTTTATTGTAATATTGGGAATCGTCTATCGATCTGGCTAGTTCTAACGCCTCGTCACCCAAAATGTACCCTATCTTTTTTGTATGCTCATAAGTACCTCTTTGGTCATAAACCGATTGCCTTGCGGCTTTATTTTTCTCTAATCTGTCAAAATCGGTACCGCAAGTGGTGATAGGATTTATATCGCCAGCAGGTGCCGTGAAAAAAGCCGCCTGTATTTGATTATCGGATTTGTCCTCAATGCGATAGCATACCCTTCCAGGGTAATCTGCAGATTGTTTGTCGTTTTCCCATGAAAGGGTAGTGGGATGGCATCCGTAGGTCGCCATGATCCCGAAAATCTTGCCCTTTTCTTGATCTTTAAACACCATGAGATTAAGATCCCGCTTTGATCTTCTGGCAGGATGACGTCTATTGATGGCAATATTTTTATTAATTTTCTTCTTAGCCCACGCGACTTTGGCCGGGATCAGTTTTTTAACTAATTTTTCTACCAGTTTAACCACTTGGAAGGTCATCCATACCACATATTCATCATTTCGATTTGCACCGAATAAAATTCCTCTAATCGTATTACCCACTCCACCAGGCCAATTGAACTCCCCTGTGAGGTCAGGGGCAGAATGGGTATGGATCCCGTGAATCATAATGGATCCCGGACCTAATCCAAATGCAGCGTGTTCTTTAATTTTTTCTTTAATATAATCCGCAATTATCATGGGAACCTTTAGTACATCTAAGGAGATAAATAAAATACGCTTCTTGACGTTGCCCAAAAAGGAGTCCTCCATTAAAACACCCCGAGCATAAACATCATCAAGCTTTCCTCGTGCAGGGTGAGGTCGGGAATACCCAGCCATGGGCTTTCCCTCTGGTCCTTCTGGAGGGGTTATCACAATTTTTCCTAGAGCCGCTTTCATTATTTTCAATTAACACAAAGTAGAAAAAAAAATTAAGCAAATGTGCCAATTTTGAAAAAAATTAACCAATATCACCTATTATAATGTAAAAAACTCACGATGACAAGCAAAGATCAAACATATAAAAAAGAGATGAAAAGAGCTCCATCAGGGAAGAAGTTAATCCTTAGGGGGGTTCATGTCATAATAAGCCCTCAACCCGCCCTCTAAAACCTTTATATCTTGAAATCCATAGTTTTCCAAGATCTTGGCAGCCACATTAGAGCGTTTCCCACTCCCGCATATGACACATACTTCCTTTTCCTTATGGGGATCCAGCTGTTTTACATCATTCGCGATAGCCGTGAGAGGGATATTTATGGAGCCCTCAATCCCATCCAGCTTTCCTTTCTCGAATTCGGTTTTGGATCTCACATCCAAAAGTAACAGGTTATCTTTTTTTAGTTTTGATTTTAAATTTTTCACGGATATATTTTTTGGAATAATTTCCTCTACTTCTGGGTCAAGTTTAATGGTTCCCATTACTTCACATGCGGGACTGTCTTTTGGAACCCACGCAGCATCTGGGCTTTTTGTACAATCATAATTTGCATCCAAAACATCTTTCATCCATTCCGCAGGTCCTAAGCGCAAATCTTCAATATAACTGATGAAGTCTTCCTTTTTATCATATTGCATGTGAGGATTTGTATCAATTTGCTGAGAAAGTGGACTGGGTTCCTTATTTCGATAATCATGGGCAGGATATACCACTAAATTTGGAGGGAGAGACTTGAGTTTTTGAATTGTCCGAAAATGAGCCTCGGCACTCCCACCAGGTAAATCATCTCGGCCTGCACCACCACCATCAAGGAATAAAGCATCCCCCGTAAGGATCTTACCCGGCAATATAACACTCATTGCATCCTTTGTGTGGCCAGGCGTAAAAAGAAATCTCATGGGAATGCCTTCAAAATCTAATTGCATATCTTCCGAAACTCTAGTGTCTACGCATTGTGCGGGCGCTTTTTCACCCATTACCAGTTCCGCATCGTATTTTTCCTTAAGAAAAGCCGCACCCGATAAATGATCCGCATGGGTATGTGTATCTATCACCAATTTAAGGTTCAAACCCCTCTCTTTTAAGAGGTTTTCGTAATTCTCGATATAGTCTAATTTAGGATCGACAATCGCGACATTGTTTCCGCCTTTTGGACCAAAAATATAGGTTTTACAGGTATCATCGTTAATTTGCTCGAAGAAATACCCTATTTTTTCTTTGTTAGACATTTTTTTTCACAATCATTATTCATTTTGGGAAATTCTCCCTTACACCTTTTAGTTTAGGAGAATTCTGAGTTTTCTATTCTTTAATTCGTTTTATTCTTAAAAAAAGATGTTCTTTTAATCTATAAATAAAATGAAATGAAATATTTATGTATGAAAAGAACCAAACACAGAACAAAGACATTCTTCTTATGCATATTTTTATTATCTGGTTTGTCCCAATTGACATCATGTAATATCATTACAAACGGGGGTTTTGAAGAGTCTTTCTTGTCCGCAAATGAAGAACTTCAGACATCTCCAACTGCGGCCCAAGACAGCCAGATCAGAGAGATCTCTTTTTCGGAATACGAATGGATAGTTCGCAATTCATACGGAAATGCCCAAGGCCCAGGACCGAATTTTTTTAATAATTCCGAAGAAAATGTTTGGGTAGATAATGCAGGAGCCTTGCATCTTAAGATCAGAGAATATAATGGAACATGGTACTGTTCCGAGGTGTATTCCAAGGAAACGTTTGGGTATGGAACGTATGTGTTTAAGGTGGGCGATGAGTTCCAAAACATCGATAAAAATATAATTGTGGGTCTTTTCACCTATTTAAATGATGAGAATGAGATTGATATTGAATTTACACAATGGGGATATGAAGATAATGAAAATGCCCAATATGTGTGCCAGCCCTATTTTAACGAAGGAAATACACATAGATTTAATCTAAAAGATATTCAAGGAGCCTCATTCCATTCATTTACCTGGTGTGAGCGTTATATCCACTTTGTATCCAGCACAAGTGAATCAATTGAAACATTTTCCTCCCAATTAAATAATTCAGATTTTGGAACGGATCTTCGTGAAAAATGGACATATGAGGGAAATGATGTCCCTGAGACATCAACAGAAAGGGTTCATATGAATTTTTGGCTTATGGACGGATCACCCCCCAGTGATGGGCAGGAATATGAGATCACAATTGAAGAATTTAAGTTCATCCCAAGTGAATGTAACAAAGAAATTGACCAAGAAATTGCGGGATTTGCCCCGGTGATCCTTTCAATTTCGGGTATAACTATGGTGATCTCGTTGGTTAAGTCTAAAAAGAAGAGTAAAAAGATGAGATCTCCCATTTAGAGATTTTCTGGTTTAATTGTGGTGAGTATGACTTTAAACACCACCAAAAAAAATTTAACCTTATTTTTTATGGTACCCAAGAAGGATGAGCCAAATTTACGTGGTTTGATCGCAATGGGGACCTCTTTTATTTTAAGACCCAGCCTACAAGCTTTAAGGATCATTTCCTGTCTATTGGTAAAATCATTTTCTAGCTCAATATACTGCATTTTATCTGCTTGAATCACCCTAAATCCGCTTTGGGAATCGGTTATTTGGGTTTTTCTGCATAAGAGAGAGATCAGAAAGGAAAAAAAATAATTGCCCAATCCCCTTATGATAGGGTGAAAGAGAAGTTTAGGCCTATTCAAAAAACGGGATCCAACAACCAAGTCTGCCTCACCCTTCCGAATCGGATGGATCAGACGGGGAATATCATGAGGATCATGCTGACCATCGCCATCCAAATTAACCAGAATATCCTTTGGTTCGGCGATTTCCATTGCATGCTTATAGCCGGTCTTTATTGCAGCCCCAACCCCCAAAGTTTGCGGATGACTAATTACTTGGGCACCCGATTGAAGCGAGGCTTCTCTCGTCTTGTCGGTACTTCCATCATCTACCACGATAACATGATCAGTATACCGCTTACACAATGTGATAAGGAGGCCGATGGAATCTTCTTCATTGAAAGCCGGAATAATGGTTATTATATTCATTTTATCTGCCCATCATCCTCATCAACAGTTCTTTGTTAGATAACTCCCCAATATCGCCAGTTATACAAACAGAATCCAGATTATAGTCTTGTAAAGGTTTGAACTCATATCTCTTACCCAAATCCTTTAAAAACATTTTATATTCCCCTATATTCTCTTTTTGACCCATCCGGAAAGGATGTAATACCAATACTTCCCCGCTATGAAGATTATCTTTTAAATGGGAAAACATGTGAGAAACACCTATCCTTTTTTTAATCAATAAATCATAATCATCATATCGTACGGGATATTCCATGATATCATTCTGATAGGAAAATGCTGTTTGGCCCATCTGTGAAGAAGAATAGTTAAAGCCCCTTCTCTCCAAGACCTCGGGAAGAAAAGGGCTTGTTTTCAGATAGGGTGCTCGATATCCCTTTAAAGAATATGAAAAATATTTCTTAAAAAGCTGTACACAGAGTTTCACATCATAATCTAATTGTTCAGCATTCATGAGATCTATTCGATTATGGAAAAATCCATGACAACCGATCTCATGGCCATATGAGAGAATCTTATTTATCATATCTTGATTATAATATGCGGTATAACCCACTACAAAGAAGGTGGCCTTAATTCCAAGTCCATCGAGTACATCTAATAAATGATTCAAGGTTTTTTTGGGATCACCTCGGGTAAATCGCGATCTTAATTCCCTCAACGCGGTTTTGGGACCACGTTTTTGTAACGTCCTAAGATAATCCTCAATTTCCCCCATTTTGATCCCCAATATAATTTTAAAACCCTGCAAAATCCAATACATTAATCGCACTTTTGAGTAATCTGCCGATATCGAAAAATCCTCTTATATTCTTAAGTTGATTAAGGATATAACTTAAATTTAGATAATAATCCCGATATAACTTCTTTTGGTAGTATTCAATGTATTCTGGGTCCAGATCATTCACAAAGGACAAAAATTGCCCCGTTTCGTGCATATTCTTAAATGTGATTGTATTATAAAGCTGACTCACAGGAAATGATTTTTCCAGGGTACAAAACAAAGGAGAGCCCGGAAGAAACATAAGAATATTCACGGTAATGGTGGTAGGTTTTATCTCCTTCAGAATCTCTTCCGTTTTCTTTAATGTCTGTTTATTTTCTCCGATTCCACCGATGATGAGATGGGCATGGGTACGAATCCCTGCCTGATGACACCATTCAAATGATTTTTTAATCTGAGACACCAAGATATTTTTTTTATAATTATTTAGCATACGTTGAGAGCCGGATTCAACCCCGAATTTAATGGTATGGCAACCCGCCCTTTTCATAAGTTGCACCAAGGGTTTCGTCAAAGAATCGGGTCGTGAATTACACATCCAATCGAGATTTATTGATTGTGTAATTAATTGAAGACAAAATTTCTTCACCCTTTGCTGACTTACACAAAAATTTTCATCTCTGAACATGATTTCTTGATAACCCATAGATTTTAGTTCTTTTATTTCCTCCAGAATCCGCTCTAAAGATTGAAGTCTTAGCGAATCCTTGTAAAAAGATGGGGAAGAGCAGAACACACAATTTCCTATACATCCCCTCGAGGTTTGCATAGTTGTCCATTTTTTGTTTTTAACCAAGGGGTGAAAAAAGTAGGTATCCTCAATATATGTTCGATCTGCAATAGGTATTTCATCCAAATCATGGGTAGGAACTTTTTGAGGTTGAACTATGATGTCTTGATCCCTTTTATTTTGATACCTTTTATAGGCAATTGAACTGATACTGGAAAAGATTTGATCATTTTGAAAAATATCAGGTTTGATAGCATATCCTTTTTTCTTTGATCCTTGTTTTTTTCTAAATATCTCTCCTGATCTCTTTTCATATATCTTTCTAAAAAGCGTTCTTAGCGTGAATTCGGGTTCTCCCAGCACACATAGATTGATTCGAGACTTTTTTAAGACCACCCGGGGGCTGAACGTTGCTAAAGGGCCGTAAGCAATAAACACTGTGTTTTGGTTAACTTGATGAACTTCATTAATCAATTCTTTATCTTCTGGAAAACTGGCCAAAGATAAGGGAATTATGATGGTATCGAATTTTGCAAGGTATTTAATAAAAGAAGAATGGTCATAATCCGAAAGAGATGCATCAAAGTAAGAAGTAGGAGCGATATCCCGGAGGATTGTGGCCAGATTAAGCATTGTGAGATTTGGCACTTGAGCCCCCGCAATTCTTTTTCCTTTACACCAGCATCCATAGGCCACATCCTTTACGAGGTTTCTGGAATATCTACTGGGGGGGTTCAAGATTAAAATCATTATTTATTACTAAGTATCGAATTGTATAAATAAAATAGGTTTTTTTATGCGATATGAGAGAAAACACCAAAAAAAAGAAAGTCTTGATCATTGGTTTAGATGGGTGCAGAGCAGACGCTTGGCAAGCTGCGAGCACACCCAACCTCGACAAATTATCAGAGAATGGGATATTCAGTACCGATGCAATGACGGAAATTGATACGGTCTCTGGAGCATGTTGGACCTCTCTTTTGAAAGGAGTGCATAGAGAAAAGCATGGAGTGCAAGGCAATGATTTTTCGGGGATGGATCCTCAATATGAAACATTGTTTAAAATTATAAAAACCCAAATACCCACAATAAAGTGCGTGGGAAACTCGAACTGGAAACCGATTCTAACTAAGATTTTTGAAAAAGGCGTGTTAAACAAATCAAAATCCGGCAAGGATGCTATAATGGCCTGGCGGACAAAAAAGGATATCCAGAAAAATAAGGGAGATTTATATTTTGTGCAATTAGATGATTGCGATCATGCGGGGCACAAGCATATATATAGCATAGAATCAGATAAATACATGAACCAGGTTGAGGAAACCGATAAGTTAGTGGGAAAAATCATGACGGCCGTGCACGAGAGACCAAAAAAAGAGAATTGGCTGGTTTGTGTAGTTTCAGATCATGGAGGGAGGAAAAAATCTCACGGAGGTCCAACATACGGGGAATTAAATATTGTATTTATAATTTCGGGAGATTCTGTAGAAAATAAAGGAAAGATCCCATATGATGAATCGCAAGACGAAGACGGAACTATGATGCCCAAGATTGTTGATATAGTTCCCACAATTGCTGATTTTTTGGATATCCCAAATAAAGAATATTGGGACGGTAAATCAAGGGTAAATTTTGCCTGAAAAATAAATAATTATGAAGAAAAAAGATCGGAGATAAATGCTATACATATCTTGCGATTTATTATTAATCATTCCACTTTCTTTTTTATGAATTCAGGTTCATGATATTGTTTTCCTGTACCCGTACGCTTAAATTTATCGTGGTAGTATAAGGTACCATCTTCTGAGCCAATCATCTTTAGCTCGCACGTATCTCCTTCAATATTCACATAGAGGAATCCTGTTTTTTCAATAAGACCATATTGAAATGCGCTTTTTATGGCTTCATCATTCCGTGCCCCATTTGGATTCCCGTCCAAAATCCCGTCCCTTTCGAACACATAGGTCTTTCCCTCCCATATGTAATTAGCTTGGGGCTCCCGAGTTTTCATCTCTTTGAGGTTTGATAATCCATTCCCGCCATTGCCTAAGATAATATAATGAGTTCCGCCCCAGTCTTCTTCTCGATTTTGCCAATATACTTCAAATTGATGGTCGTGGCCGTAAAAAACGGCATCCACGTGGTATTCGTTAAAAAGATCTTTGTAGATCATCTCGTAGAGCTTAATCATTCCGTTTTTATAACCCGTAGAATAGATTTCGTGATGGAGACAAACAAAAACCCAGTAATCTTTCTTTGCAAATTTCTCCAAAGTAGATTCCAACCAACTCATCTGATCATCGCTTACCAATCCTTGAGGTGCTTGAGTTTGACCCGCATTACATGAATCCAACATGATAAATACAGCATTACCGTAAATAAAATAATAAAAGCCGCCCTTCCTCACGTCCTCATACGGATTTTTAAAGGTATGGACAAATTTAGCATAAGTTTCGGGATGATCACCGTCATGATTCCCGGGAATATTCATGAGTGCAAAATGTTTCATATCTTCGGTGTAAGTATAGGGATGTAATTGGTAAAAATAACTATTCCACGCGGATTCTCTGCCACCATGACTTGTCACATCCCCCGTAACAGTTAGAAATCGGATATCGCCCGGATATTCTTCCATCTGCGTTAAAGAATTTTCTATATTTGTTCCCTCGCAATGAATATCAGAAGTCACACAAAAATCAAAACTGATCGGGTCTTGAGAATCTACTGTTGAGCTGCTAGGGGCAGTAGTGAAACGATAAATTGGCTTTCCTTCTTTTTCAATAAATTCAGGAATCAATATCCCTGCATTGTAAATATCCTTTTTATCCTTGATATGGTTCTCAGGTCGAGAAATTCGGAAATAATAAGTGGTATCCGGTTCAAGATCTGTGAGAATAAAAGAATGGAGATAACGAGGATCGGTTTCTTTTTCGATCTTTTCCTTGCATGCTTCCGTCTTTCCATATTCAATCCATTTATTCATTGTCATAAATTTTGAGCGCCATGTGATCCGAACCTCCGTAGATGCATCATTTCCAAAGGTTATATAAGGGCCCCAGCACTCAAAATCATCTGGTCCATGCCATTGATAATCTAATTTCATCTGATCTTAATAAGCTTGGCTGAAATTAAAATATTTTAATTATGCTTAGGATTCTTTAATTTTTGATGAAGATTATGGAACTTTCCAATTGACCAAATCTTTGGAACGGGCAAGTCCAAGTTTATTATTTCCCCGACCCCGATGAGTTAGAAAATGGGTTCTTCCCGCGTAAAGAAGATAAAAGTAACCGTCATATCCTCTCCAATCCGCCAAAAAAGCCGCGTTTGCCCGATGATTGGTATTGAACCCTTCTTTGGGCACATTCAAGGTCCTTCCATTGACCCAAGTTAACCAATCTTCATCCTTTCCCCCCTCTCCCTCCATTTCATAGAGTACGGGTTGATGGGGAGAATAATCCGTGGATAAGAGATGCCATTTCCCGTCAATTTTGATGAATTCAAAATTTTCGTGGATCATATCGGGTTCCTCTCCATTCTGATTGTAAAATTTCATATGGCCATCCTTCCCCACAAATTGGACATCGTCATCTAATCTATCGCATTTTCCGATTCTGGCCCAATCCCCCCGCTCCTTAGTTCGATCCTTCCATGTGAGGTAAAATTTATCGTTGGCATAGACAACCGCAATATCAATAGCCCTGGTACCGTGTAGAAGATTATCGGCAACCATAGTTTTATCGGACCAATGTTCCATATCATCCGATTTTAAGTAAAACAAACTGTTTTTTAGCCCATTTTTATGCTTGTCCCCCCAACTGTTGAAGGTTAGATAGTAGGTATCTTGGATTTGGGTAATATTGGGGGAGCACATACCGGTCCATCTCCCCTCTTTTCCATCTAAGAAAAGAATGGGTTCTGAAAAATGTTTCCAGTCCTTGGTCTTGACACCAACCACATGACTTCGGGTTCTCCAGCGATCAAAATAAAATGCGGAGAAGAACAGATAAAATGTGTCGTCCCGGAATCCCATACACGCATCCTTTACGGACCAAAACCGGCGCGTGTAAATGGGATTTTCTAGGGTATTCCAGTCAATGAATTGATTAGATTTTGATTTTTTTGAATTCATACAATGTGGCCTCGATATTTTATGAAAAACTCCAAAAATATAATAATTTTTTTTGCTTGTGAAATATTTAAATATTTAATAGAATTTGAACGACGCGTAAATCTCGAAATACGCTGGAAAAGAAGCGAAAAGTGTGCGAAAGCTATTATGAATGAAAAGAAAAAGGACAAGTCAGAAGCTGATCAAGACCAAAATCAGTCCGAAGATCCCATTCAAGGGAAATTGGATAAAGATAGAGTCATCCTTCCGTTAAATGACCCAAGCAGGGTGCTCTATAATCAGAGTTACTATGGACGAGTGGTGTTGGATGAGTTTTTGGAATTAGAAATCAATGAGGCCCTTATGCTCTTGGAACGGCAGAAAATAGAGGTCATAAATAAAGATGGAACTAAATTGACGGCAGAAGAAATCCTCTCCAAAGTTTATCCTCAAAATGAAGATATATGGAACGAATATTTGGTATATCGGGATCTCCGAAGAAGGGGATATATAGTGAGAGGCGGCTATGGTCATGGGATCGACTTCAGATTGTATCCCCGAGGTGCCAACAGAAACGAGGATGTGGCCAAGTATTTCGTGGTGATTCTTGCCGAGGGTGAGCCCGTCTATCTTCAGCTTTTCGATAAAATTACCGAAGAAAGTATCATCGCCAGAAAACAGCTTCTTCTGGCCATTGTAGATCGGTTGGGAGACGTCACCTATTACAAATTGGAACAACTCCAATTCAAAAACAATAAACTACGCCAGAACATTGATCTGTAGGATCACAATAAAAAATATATCATACTAAATTACAAAATTAAGAAATAAAATTTTTAAGAGGAACAAAAGAATTATTACAGATACTTTATGTTATTGATTTAACACACACTCAGCATACATAGATTAAAGAAACAAAGAAAGTCAAAGTTACTCATCAAATAATCATTTACCTTAGAAATTATATTTATTTTTAATAAATAAACAATTGAAATGCCAATTATAAACAACATAAGAAAGGAGAAAAAAAAATATGCCATATGCGTTTTTGCCAGATACATCCGTGGTTTACAACGGAAAGATACTAGAACTGATTGAATCGGGGAAATTAGATTCATACACCCCTGTAGAGAAAGATAATGTGAGGGAAACGGAGAGAACAACCCTCGTATTATCACGAGTAATGCTCTCAGAAATTGAAAATCAAGCTAATAAGACCAAATCCCAAAAAGATTTTGGATTGGAAGTACTTCATGAATTACATGGAATTAAAAGGACCCACAATATTGAAATAGAGATTTTCGGTAAACGGCCCAAACTTGAACACGTAAGACTTAACCCGGGGGGCGAGCTTGATGCACTTATTAGAAAAGACGCCCTTAAGAACAAGGCAGTTCTAGTTACCGCGGACAATGTCCAATCAGGAATTGCTGTGGTAGAAGGGGTTGATGTACTCTATTCGGAGGCAAGATCTGAATATGAAGAGGAAAGGGAAGCCGAAATTGAACAAATGCATGAAATGGCGGGTGCCGAAATACAGGACTTTTTTGACAGCACCAGTATGAGTGTACATTTAAGGGGTCATTGCGTCCCAATGGCTAAAAGAGGAAGACCGGGAGAGTGGAGGTTGGAACCGATCAGCGACGAGGTGATGCCACCGGCGGTGGTTTCAAAAATTGCTAACAAAATTATCCGACAGGCTAAAAATGATGAAGAATCATTTATTGAGAGAAATAGCCCAGGTGTCACCGTTGTCCAGCTGAGAAACTACCGGATTGTTATTTGTCGTCCACCATTTTCAAATATTCACGAGGTAACCGCTGTGAAACCAATCGTTTCCCTCGAATTAGAAGACTATAACCTACCCGAAAAGATTTCAAAAAGATTAGAGGTTGCAGAAGGAATTCTCGTGGCCGGAAGACCGGGGGCGGGAAAATCAACCTTTATCTCTGCGTTAGCAGAGTTCTACCTTACCAAGAACAAATTGGTAAAAACAATCGAAAGTGTAAGGGACTTGAATGTACCCCACGAAATTGCCCAATATGGAGAACTTGAAGGAACCTTTGAAGGAACTGCCGATGTGTTACTCCTTATTAGACCAGATTATACCATCTTTGATGAAGTGCGAACGGGAAAGGACTTTAAGATCTTCGGGGATATGAGACTTTCGGGAATTGGGCTTGTAGGAGTAGTGCATGCCTCTAAGGCGGTAGATGCCATCCAAAGATTTATTCGCAGGATTGAATTGGGAGTCATTCCAAATGTGATAGATACCGTCATCTTTGTAGAACACGGGGAAGTGGCCGAGGTTCTGTCCATTGAAATGGTGGTAAAGAAACCAAGCGGGTTTGCTGATAGGGACTTATCCAGACCTGTTATCGAAGTAAAAGATTTCTTATACGATGAATTGTTATATGAAATTTATGAATTTGGCTCTAATGTGGTAGTGGCTCCAGTGGGCACCCCACGGGAACATCGAAAGGGAAGATTACAGAACTTTACAAGGAGCCAAAAGGATCGAAAGAGAATTGAAAGCAGAGATGACACCTTTAAGGTCAAGGTCCATCGGACAAAGAGAAAATATATTCTTAAGGTAGATGCAAATCTCAGTACCGAATATGTGCATTTTTACACTTTAGATGGAAATTATTTGTTTTCAGCCACCTTGAGCAAGAAAGGTTCCGTCTATGCACGGCAAAGATCACCATTATACCATAAGGTAAAGCAAGCCTTGAGGGAAGGTAAAAAGATCATTGCCACCCTCAATGAGCTTGATTAAAAAAAATCCATTTTCTATAATTATTTTTTTGAGATTTTTGTTTATAGCCATTTTTATACCAAAGTATAGATTTCATAGATTTTAGTCACTCTAATGTTTATTAGAGTAAAATTTGAAATCGTAATACCCCGATCCAAGTTCTAAGCAAATCTTATTTTTATCTTTACTCTTTTCCTGCTTAATACACTCCGAAATATCCATTCCTCTCGACTTAAGCTGGTCGCATGTGATTTTTTCCCGGTCCGAGGTAGGAAATGATAGCAAAGCAGTGGTATTAAGGGGAATTATGATTTCATGCTGGATATATCCTTTATCTTTTTTCCATCGACTCATTATTGTTCCATGCAGAGTGTCAAAACGAGCCTCTACCCATTCTAAATCATCAATATATGATGCTTTCACGAGAAACTTTTTGAATCCAGGATATTCTTTAATTGGTTTAATTCCAGCTAAAATTTCGTAAAAATACGAAACGACACATCCTTGAACAGGGTGGCAAAGTGAAGATCTCCCCGCCCAATCCTCCCATAAGGTGGTGGCAGGTGCTTGCAACGGACTTCTATAATTAATCATATATTCAAATCCTGGGAAACCTTCCGCGGTTATAATGTCGTATGCTAAATCGGGGCGATTAAATTTTGATAATGCATGATATAAGAAATATGTAGCCACAATTCCCGTGGAGAGGTGAGATTCATGCTTCTCTTCAATATTATCCACCAAAACCTCCATAACCTTCTCCTTTAATTCCGGGGATTTTGGGACCAGTCCCAAATAAAGGCTCATCGCTTGGGCACTCTGACTATCTTCCGCGTAAATCCCTGTTTTTTTGTCGAGAAAGGTAGAATTATACTTTTCTTTGATTTCCTTGGCCAGTTTCGTAAATCTATCGGCATCATTTTTCTGATACAAAATATTCGCCACGTTTATCATAATTTTGGCATAAAAATAGAATGCTTGGGTGGCAGTAAGCGCTCTTGGAGTCCTATTTGCT
>CAZEPC010000049.1:0-17004 GCA_964513765.1 uncultured archaeon | reverse complement strand
TGGGGACAAATTTTATCGCTAAAAATCTTGGTTTCACATTTTCATTTGATAATAAGATCTCTATATTTCGTAATTTCTCCCTTTTTATCCAGCTCATATTGAGAAAGCACTGAAGCTCATTTAGGGAGGGAGCAACCGCCCGAATGATGACATTGTATTTCCCGGTAATCAAATCAATCGAGAATACCCTGGGGCACATCCGAAATCTCTCAATGATCCTTTGCTGGGTTTGATAATCTTCCGTTTCTAGAAGGATGAAAGCGGAAAAATAATTCATTTCTTTTATGTTGGTATTTGCTTGAACTTTGAGAATTTGATCTTCAATAAGGCTTTCAATCCTTTTTTTTACGGAAACATGGGACATTGGTTTATCCCTGATCTCAGCCAGCCCTTTCCCAAGGTTTGTATATGTCTCCCTTCCATCCTCACTCATAAGCAAGGAAATAAGTTCCATATCAATTTTATCAAGATCCATAATCATACTTTTCCTAGTCTTCTAATTAAGTTACGAAATGAAACTTTATATATTTATTTGAGGATAATAATTTCAAAGTTTTTCTTCTGGAATGGTAAAAAATATAGTTTTTGGTACTCTTAAATCAGCTTTTTGGAAGCTATTTATTGTTATAATAAGATTTCTTTAGCTCTTTTTTATCTTGGTTATTGATTTCATTTCTTTAGCGATTTCTATAGGTGCAATCTAAACATCAAGTACTGTATTAAGACATGACCACTAATTGGTTACATATTGTAACTTACACAAAAATCAATGGTTTGTTAATGTTTAGCAGGTTATAATTTATCATCTATGTATTTATAATTACATATATTAAGATTAAGAATATTATATCTTTCTCAAGCATGTTCTTAACTAATATCTAATTCTCAGCTAGGCAAAGCAGCTTGACCAAACATACAATTAAAGATAAATATTAAAAAAAGAAATAAAAATCTTAATAAAATATTAGATTACTTTGCTATACCTTGCGAGTTCCCATTCACTTACGTGAGCAGAGGCAATCATGTTTTCATTAACTTTGGAATCCAAATATTGTGAATACGCAGATTCGCCCAAAACCTCTTTAATCCAATCAGAACCTTTCATTTCTTGAAGGGCTAAAAACATACTACCCGGTAAGTATTCTACACCCATTTTTTCAAGCTCTTTTTCTGACATTTTAAAGAGATTAACATCTACAGGGGCAGGAGGATCCATCTTTTTCTCAATTCCATCAAGACCAGCGGCCAGCAATACTGCTAGTTGTAAATAAAGGTTTCCAGAACCATCTGGGCTTCTAATCTCACAACGAGCAGCAGATTTCTTATTGAAGAAGTTTGGAACACGAATTTGGGAACTACGATTTTTAAATCCCCAAGCAATCAATGTTGGCGCTTCATATCCAGGAACAAGCCTTTTGTAACTATTTGGCCAGCTATTAAGAACTGCCATCATTTCTTTTGCATGAGTCAATTGCCCGGCAACAAAACTTCTCATTGTATCATTAATATTATTAGGATCATTTCCATCATAAAATGCATTTTTACCGTCTTTCCACAACGATTGGTGTACGTGCATACCACTACCATTATGACCAGCAAAGGGCTTTGCCATAAACGTCCCTAAATAGCCGTATCGAGCACCCACTACTTTTACTAACATCTTTAAGGTAGTGGCCGCATCGGCAATATCCATACCCTCACCATACTTAATATCAATTTCGTGTTGACTTTTTGCAACTTCGTGGTGAAGAGTATCAACCCGGAGGCCAGGGAATGCATCAGAAAAGATTGCAATTTCCCTTCTCATCATTTGGTTTTCATCACCCGGATCTGCATCAAAGTAGCCTCGCATATCTGATTCAGTAGGGACAGACCCTTTATCCGATTTCAACCAGAAATATTCCATTTCCGGTGCGGCAAAGTATTTATAGCCTAAATCATCCGCCCTGTCGATTTGTTTTTTAAGAATGTATCTATGATCTCCTTCATATCTTTCAAAACTGGGCTTGTAGATATCACAAATAAATCTAGCCACAGCAGATTGGGGATCCCTCCACGGAATTACCGCGTAAGTAGAAGGATCAGGAACTGCTACCATATCAGATTCTTCAAGCACACCATAACCAGTAATTGAGGACCCATCAAAACCTTCTCCGGAAGTGAGGATGTCCTCCATCCTGTCTGCTCTAACACCAAACGATTTCAAAATCCCATTAATATCAAGGAAATGTAGCCAACAATATTTTATCTCATTTTTTTTAAGATCTTTCAGTACATCTTCGACCAATTCAGGTCTTTTATCATCATTTAAATCTATCATATTTTTTTTCTCCAAAATCCTTTTCAAAGGACCTATGAAAAAGTAGGAAGAAGAAATATTTAAAGAAAATCAAAATGAGGGTTACAAATTGTATAAAGCTTCAAAATTAGAAGATAAAAATATGCAGAGCTACGTTTTGGAACAACTTATTATTATTGAATTTCAAATTGTATCAAATCTCAAAAATGAGTTACATTTTGTAAATGACATTTAAATTATAAAATAAAAAAATCAAAGTTAAAAGAAGTAACGAACTTCAAACTTTGAATAACCAGAAAAATGTTAGGTATATAAAATGACACAATGTAAATTCAACGGAGGAAAGGATATATCCGGATGTGCCATCATTGGTTTTATCAATGAGGACGGCACTAGATGTGATGGTTCGGACATCCTTTCAGGAATCTCCGCGATGAGAGAAAGATCAAACGGACTTGGGGGCGGGTTTATGGCATATGGAATATATCCAGATTACAAAGATTTCTATGCCTTTCATATAATGTTTGAAAACCCAAAAATAGCGGAAGATGTGGAAAAGTTCTTGGAAGAATATTTCTTCGTAGAACTCTCCGAGAAAATCCCGCATAATCATGTTGATGAAATTTCAAGCCATCCCCTATTGCAGAGATACTTTGTAAAACCGAAAAAGAGTTTTCATGAACCTGTTTTGGGACATAAGTTCGAAGATGTTACAGATGATGAATATGTTGCACGAGCAGTATTTAAAATCAATCTTGAATATGATGGAGCCTTTGTATTTTCATCGGGAAAAGATTGCGGATGTTTTAAAGGTGTAGGATACCCCGAAGAAATCGGAGAGTTTTATAAATTAAAACAATATAAGGCATACTGCTGGATGGCACATGGACGATTTCCAACCAACTCACAAGCATGGTGGGGCGGAGCACATCCTTTTTCTCTGTTAAATATTTCAGTAGTACATAATGGAGAAATATCATCTTATGGAATTAATAAAAGATATTTAGAAAATTTTGGATATAAAATGACAGCTGGGACTGATACAGAAGTTATAGCCTACCTTTTCGATCTCTTCACCAGAAAACAAAAACTTGATTTGAAAACCACCTCAGATATATTAGCACCCCCATTTTGGGACGAGATTGAGCACATGAACCCTGAAAAGCGAGATTATTATGGGAAATTAAGGGCAATTTACGGAAGTGCCTTATGTAATGGGCCATTTGGTATCGTTGTTGGTTTTGACGGAGGAATGGTCGGATTAAACGATAGAATTAAGCTGAGGCCACTCGTAGCTGCTAGAGCCAAAAACCGATTGTATTTAGGTTCAGAAGAATGCGCAATTAGAGAAGCAAATAATTTTGATGCAATTAATAAGATTTGGTATCCCCGAGGGGGAGAAATGGTCATTGGGAGAGTTAAAAAAGATTAAACACCAATACGGTGGAGTTAATCTCAATGAAAGAAAAAATCAAATCTTTTCACATAAAAAAAAGAAAACAATATAAAAATCAGGAGGAAAGAACAAGCGATGCCAATTAGTTATTTAGATCCGGAGTTTGAAATAGTTCGGGACGAGGATAAATGTATATATTGTGGAACATGTGTAAGGCAATGTGCCAATGATGTCCATGAACTAGATCCGGAAGAAGATATTATCTACTCAGAAAATGAAAAATGTGTTGCGTGCCAAAGATGTGCCACATTATGTCCTACAGGAGCAATCACAATTAGAAAAACCCAAAGAGAATATAAGGGAAACCATAATTTTACCCCAGATAAAATCCAAAATATTTACAAGCAAGCAGAAACTGGAGGAGTATTGTTGACCGGGATGGGAAATCCCCGACCATTGGTCAATTATTTCGACCGTATATTACTCAATGCCAGTCAAGTTACCAACCCTAGTATTGACCCCTTACGGGAACCGATGGAACTTAAAACCTTTTTGGGAAGGAAACCAGATTCAATCAATGATGAACTCCCACCCCAATTGGAATTAGAGATCCCGATTATGTTCTCAGCAATGAGTTTTGGTTCGATCAGCTATAATGCACATGTTGCTTTAGCACGGGCCGCACATGACAGTGGAACATTCTATAACACCGGGGAAGGTGGATTACATCGAGATCTATATGAATATAAAGACAACACCATTGTACAAGTTGCCAGCGGAAGATTCGGCGTGCATAAGAAATATATTGACGCCGGAGCTATGGTGGAAATAAAAATAGGGCAAGGAGCAAAACCAGGAATTGGCGGCCATCTCCCGGGTGAAAAAGTATCCAAGGAAATATCCAAGACAAGATTTATTCCAGAAGGATCTGATGCTATTTCCCCAGCACCGCATCATGATATTTATTCAATTGAAGATTTAGCACAATTAATTCATGCATTAAAAGAAGCAACAGAATATGAAAAACCAATTTCGGTAAAAATTGCCGCAGTCCATAATGTGGGGGCAATTGCATCCGGGATTGTACGAGCAGGTGCCGATGTGGTCGCAATTGACGGTATTAGAGGCGGGACTGGAGCAGCACCAACTGTTATTCGTGATAATGTTGGGATCCCAATTGAACCCGCAATTGCAACAGTTGATCAAAGATTACGGGAAGAAGGTATTAGGAACCAAGCATCACTGGTAGCTGCCGGGGGCATACGCAGTAGCGCGGACATCATTAAGGCCATCGCACTTGGTGCAGATGCAGTTTATATTGGATCTGCCGCCTTGGTTGCGCTAGGTTGCCACATGTGTCAGAAGTGTTATACCGGAAAATGCAATTGGGGCATTGCCACCCAAGATCCCGAACTAACCAGAAGGCTCAACCCCAATATGGGTACTCGAAAATTAAAGAATTTATTACGGGCTTGGGCATTAGAAATAAAAGAAATGTTGGGCGGAATGGGAATTAACGCTCTTGAATCACTACGTGGGAATAGAGAGCATCTTAGAGGAATCGGGATGACAGACAGTGAACTTAGAATATTAGGAATAAAACCTGCTGGAGAAGGATGGTAAAAGAAAAATGACAAAAAAAATAATTATTCATGAGGAATTTTGTATTGGATGCCGTTTGTGTGAGGTACATTGCTTAGTTGCTCACTCCAAATCCAAACATATTATCAAAGCATTTAAAGAAGAATTTAGATTCAGGGATGCAATCCCTCGAATAGTAGTAGAAGAAGAAGACACGGGATACCATACATTTGGAATGCCATGCAGACATTGTGATGATGCGGCATGTATAGAGGCGTGTATGACGGGAGCACTTTACCGCGATAAAGATACGGGTGCTGTTTTATTAGATGACGAAAAGTGTGTGGGCTGTTATATGTGTATTATGAGCTGCCCTTATGGGGTAATCAAACGATCCAAACACGAAGAGAAAAAAGTAGCCAGTAAATGTGATATGTGTGTAGATGTTGAAGGCGAAACACCTGTATGTGTCCAAAATTGTCCAAATGAAGCATTAACCTTTGAAGAAATCGATGAAGAGAAAGAACAAAAACATAAAACGGAGGTCGCACATTAGAATGAAATATGTAATTATTGGAAACGGATTTGCGGGAATTAATGCAATAGAAAGCATACGGAAGGAAGATAAAGAAGGAGAAATCATCTTGATTTCAGATGAAGAAGATTATTCAAAACCTTTAATTTCCTATTATCTCGGAAAAAAAGTAAGGGCCAGTTCCCTTCCCTATAGGGATAAAGAATTTTATGAAAAAATGAAAGTTAATAAAAAAATTGGACAAAAAGCCATCGAATTGGATGTTCCCGGTAAAACAATCCGGTTAAACGATGGAGAACAGCTTGATTTTGATAAGTTAGTATTGGCTACGGGTGGAATCCCCTTTGTACCCCCAATTGAAGGAATAAATACTGAAGGTGTCTTTACGTTCACCAATTATAATAATGCCCAGGAAATTGAAAATTATCTGGAACAAAATAATGTGGAAAAAGCAGTAGTGTTAGGTGGCGGATTGATAGGTCTGAAAACCACAGAGGCGTTGATGGAGAGAAATATTTCAACCACTGTGGTTGAATTAGCCGAAACCATTCTGAGTACAACTTTTGACAAGCGAGCCTCCCGAATATTCGAAGAGGCATTACGAACGAAAAATTGTAACGTCATCACCCAAGATACCATTGAGAAAGTCAATTCGGATGGAGGAAAAATCCAATCAGTTCTCCTCAAGAGCGGAGTTAAGATTAACGCCCAAGCATTGATTGTGGCAGTGGGAGTCAGGCCAAACACAGAATTGGTAAAAGACACCATCATTAAAACCGACCGTGGAATTTTAGTGGATGAACATATGCAGACAAATGTGGAAGGAATTTTTGCCGCAGGCGATTGCACCCAAGCTAAATCTGGAGTAATTGCGATCATCCCAATAGCTTCTAGACAAGGAAAAATTGCGGGAACGAATATGAGTAAAGATCAAGAGGACAAGATGCGAAGTTATGAGGGCGGCATTCCGATGAATTCAATCAGTCTTGCCGGGATTCCCACCATTTCAGTTGGTCTTACCGACCCAGAAGATGTGGATAAATACGAGATATTACAAAAATATGACCCAGCAAAAAATTATTATAAAAAAATAATCCTAAAAGATAATATAATAAAAGGGGCAATTTTTGTAAAAGAAATTGACAGAGCGGGGATATTTACCGGTTTAATTAAAGATGGAGCGGATGTGAGTTCTTTCAAAGATAAACTTATGCAAGACAACTTTGGATTAATTTCAATCCCCAAAAATTATCGAAAGCACAAGGTGGAAGGACCAGGAATAGAGATTTAGATTATAGAAGAATGACAATACACAAAAGGAGAAAAGATTATGATGAACATTGATGTAAAAGATAAAAATATGGGAATAAAATCCTATAAAGAGCTGAATGAAATTATTCGGAATGCAATTAAGAATGGAGAAAAAGAAATAGTCCTTGAAAACATTAACGGACACCGATATATTGGTGCCAATATCAAAGGAGATGCAAAAATTAAGATTCATGGAGTGCCTGGCAATGATCTTGCCTTCACCATGGACGGATTGGAAATCGAAATCTTTGGTAACGGCCAGGACGGGATTGGAAATACCATGAGTAACGGAAAGTTGATCATTCACGGGAACGCCGGAGATATTTGCGGATATGCCATGCGGGGCGGAAAAATATTCATTGAAAAGAATGTTGGATATCGATCGGGGATCCACATGAAGCAATACGGAGAAGATTTCCCTCTAATAATGATTGGAAGAAAAGGCGGTGATTTTCTCGGCGAATACATGGCAGGTGGGGTAATAATCGTCTTAGGATTACACAATGACCAAAAACCACCCGAAGAAAAAGAAAGCCCAATTGGATATTTAACCGGTACGGGAATGCACGGAGGAGCAATCTTTGTTCGGGGTCCTTTAGAAAACTGGAAACTGGGAAAAGAGGTCAATGTGAGTGACCTAAGCGAGCAAGAACAAGAGTTTATAGAAGAAAGCATCAAAGAATATGCCAAGGATTTAGAAAAAGATCTCAGCCATATTAAGCCATCTGAATTTAAAAAATTATATCCAGGTTCTACTAGGCCATATGGCAAATTATATGCGTATTAGAGAATAGGCAAATTAAGGAAACTGGTTCTTTTTTAAACTTTTTATTATTTTTATTTCTTCTTAATATAAAAATAACCATTTTCACCAAGATGGTATTTAAATCTGTTTTGTATGTAAATATCTCTATTCTAATTTATTTTAAACAACTTCAAAACCAAGTAGAAAAAAGAAAAAACCGATTCGCTTTATTATTGAGAATGTGATCAATGTTATTTTTTTCATGTGATTTGGTCTCTTGGGGGCTGCCCAATTCTACATAAAACCCTAAAATTTTCGGAAGTATGCATGACCAATGATTTAAAGCATGTTATTTCTGGACCAGGGCAAGTCGCTTAAATTTCGACCAACCAATGAGATCAACATCGAACGAATTATTAACTTCATTCCAGATGTGTTTTTCTACATACACGGGTATTTCAAGACCTTCAACATCTTCAATATTGAATTTGGAATTTTCCTTTACCCGTTCCTTTTCAAGAGGGGCAATGGTCTTTACTTTTTGAACTCCGCATCATCCACGATAGGTTCGTTCGAATATAGCAACTACCGGTTCTTTAAATTGTTTCGTGTTTTTTTTAATGTAATCAATTGCATCTTCGCTGATATGCAAATTATCACCTTTATGTTCACAAAACCTTTATTTTCATATAAAAAATTGGATTTTATATTATATATCAAAGGTTTATATATTTGATTATGATCATTTTTCTTTAGATTTTTAAGAAAAATATAAATTTCATGTTTTTTTTCAAAAACTATTACACTTGATCAGTTTATGGATGAGATCAAGCCAATTTAGCAGAGTTTCTGAAAGAGAGGAATAATTAAGGGTATATTCCCCTATATTTAAGGGCGGATACAACCCTTTTCACCGCAATTTGATAAGCGGCCTCTCGATAGGTAATATGATTTTTGTGCTTTAAATCATAAACTTTTCCAAAAGCTCGAATAATAATCTTATCAAGCTCGTTGGAGACTTGCTTCATAGACCATTGAAGAGATTGTAGATCCTGGACCCATTCAAAGTAGGAGACGATTAAACCACCGCTATTTGCAATTACATCGGGAATAATAGAGATCCCACGTTCATTTAGGATTTGATCACCTTCAATTGTTGTAGGCGAGTTCGCACCCTCAATAATCAGCTCTGCTTTGATATCGTCCGCGATATGCTTATTTATTTGATTCTGGGTTGCGCAAGGAACTAAAGCATCGCATTCTAAACATAACATTTTATCATTTTCGATTTCATCTGCACGTTCGTAGCCCTTTAGGCTGCCATTTTCGTTTTTATATTGCAGGATGTCATTAATATCTAGGCCATCAGGATCATAAAGCCCGGTGGAGCTGTCAGAAATCGAAATCACTTTTGCACCATATTCGACGGCACTCAAGGCGATGTTCTTTCCAACATGCCCAATTCCTTGGATCACGACCTCTCTATCCTTCATCTCAGTATTGTCTCGTTTTAAGTAATCCTTAATGAGATGAGCAAGCCCCCACCCCACAGATCTGTTCCTTCCAACGATCCCACCAACCTCTAAAGGTTTACCCGTACATACCCCGGGAGTAGTAGCACCGACACTCACCGAATAAGTATCCATCATAACCGCCATTAAGCTCGCGTTAGTATTCAAATCAGGTGAGGGTATGGCAGTTTTGGGTCCGAGTACATTAATCAAACTCCGAGTATAAGCCCTAACAACCCTTTCTTTTTCGGAATGGCTCAATTCTTTTGCGTTAAATTGAACATTTCCCTTAAAGCCACCGAGTGGAAGTCCCACAACGGCACATTTCCAAGTCATCAATTGGGCTAGGAGTTGCAATTGCTCCAGACTGGTATTTGAATCGATACGAAAACCTCCCTTTCCCGGACCCATCACATTGGAATGAAGTACCCAATGGCCCTTCATAACCTTTAAACTTCCATCATCACGGCGAATCGGTAGATTTACAATAATTGAACGGGCAGGTTTTCGTAAAATTCTAAAATAGTTTTCATTCAAACCAAGCGACAAACACGTTTTTCTCACACATTCTGTTATTTGTTTCATACGTTGATCCCTCGATATTCAATAGCTTTCGCCACCCTATGGACCGCAATCAAATATGCGGACATCCGATAGCTCACATCTTTTTCATGCTTCAGATCATAAACCTCATCAAAAGCTTTGAGTAATATTCTTTCTAATTCATCATTAATCCGGTCAATCTCCCAAAACTGGGAACTAGTGTCTTGTACCCATTCAAAATAACTGCACGTAACCCCACCAGCATTCACTAAAATATCGGGCAAGACATCTATCCCCCTATTCTCGAGAATTTCATCGGCATGAGGGGTAGTGGGGCCGTTAGCACCTTCTACCACATATTTACTTCTAACTTTCGGTGCAATTTCCTCATTAATTTGGTTTTCCAGGGCACAAGGACACAGAAAATCACATTCTAATGTCAATAATCCCTCATTGGTAATTTTCTCAATTTCTGGATTAGTCTTTTCAAATCCGTCCAATGTATAATGAGCACTGCTTTTAATATATTCTAACGCAGCATCGATATTGAGGCCCTTGGGATTGAGATAGCCCCCACTTATATCGGAGATACCAACCACTTTTGTCCCCCAATCCGAAAGAATTCTGGCTGCCCAGCTGCCCACATTTCCAAAACCTTGAATGACAATGGTTTGCTTCTTTAGTTCAAGTGATTTCTTTTTTACAAAATCCCGTAAGACATAAGCAAGTCCTCGACCCGTTGCAGCATTCCTACCTAAAGACCCGCCCACTTCGATGGGCTTTCCAGTAACCACTCCAGGAGTGGTCTTTCCAATACCCATTGAATACGTATCCATAATCCATGCCATGGTTTGAGCATTGGTATTCATATCTGGGGCGGGAATATCCAAATCAGGACCTATCACATCAATAATCTCGCTAGTATAACGACGGGTCAATTTTTCTAATTCTGTTTGGGAAAGTTTGGTGGGATCTACTTTAATTCCGCCTTTTGCACCTCCTAATGGAAGATCCACCACAGCACATTTCCAAGTCATCCACATCGCCAAAGCTTTAACCTCGTCCATATCTACTTGGGTTGCATAACGGATCCCCCCTTTTCCCGGACCCCTTACATTGGAATGAAGAACACGAAAACCCTCAAAGACTTTGACGGATCCATCATCCATCTTTACGGGGCAATTAACCACCACAATCCTCTGAGGATGTGAAATATATTCAAATACATCCTCTGATACCCCCAATTCATCGCATGCTAATCGTAATTGCGAGAGGGCATTTTTAAATGGATTGGTTTCATTCGATTTTGTCATATATTGTAATATGGAAAGAACACCCTTAAAATAATTGACAATTGAGCAAATTTCAACAGATTTGCTCAAGAATGGATTGATACGAGGAAATCAGAGGGGAAAAATTCGAGTTTCTTTGGATTATTTAGAAAAATTTACATTTTTTTGAGATCCTTAATATTATAAAATATCTAACAATTATTTCAAAAGTTCAAAATCAGAAAAGACAACGGAGAATATCAAATGAAACCCCAATTTCAACTTTATCCCCTTAAGAATATCCAAGCCAAAGGATGGATTTTGCAT
Organism: uncultured archaeon; assembly: GCA_964513765.1. GTDB lineage: Archaea > Asgardarchaeota > Lokiarchaeia > Sigyniarchaeales > Promethearchaeaceae > CAZEPC01. Next base: position 5,485 of record CAZEPC010000049.1, on the reverse strand, counting down.
CAATTGCAAGCAGAAATGGAAAACGGAATGATTGCCCACTACGATAAAATTGATCCGACCGTAAGTCAGAACCTTTTTGCGGATAACAAGCGGGAACACGGAATACATCCCTCCTATCACAAAATTCCATTTGCCCCAGACTGGTGGAGCGGGGAGCATGAAGGATACTGGAAGGACGCATTTATACGGACTGCATATTACAGTAAAAGCCAAGAGCATATCGAGCGGGCAGACCACATGGTACATGAGATCATCAAGGCAGCCCAGGAAAACGATGGATATATCGGGATGTATTCTGAACAATCTCGTTACAACCAAGAGCTAGGGAAGGATAACGGGGAGCTTTGGGCACAATCTCGCATTTTGTTAGCACTTTTAGGACATTACGGATTTATCCAAGAAAAGAGGGTTTTGGAAGCCGTGGAAAAGGCCGTGAAGCTCACCATGGAACACTATCCGGACTACGGAAACTACTTCGCCACCGGAAAGGGGGGTGCGATTGGCCACGGGCTTATGTTAATCGATGTTTTGGAGAGGCTCTATCAAATCACCGGGGAAACAAAATATGCAGATTTTGTAGAGCGAATGTATAATGATTACTCTAAGGCGAATTATAATAGTGACAGATATCACGATCAGCAGAAAAGGAATCTACTTTCGGAAAAGCCCTATGTAGGGCATGCGGTTCATACTTCCGAACATATCCGCGCACCTATTTTCCTTCATTGGTATCATCCGCAAGATAATGACTATAGTAAATTATACAGCCGTTCATTTAAGAAACTGAAGTATCATTCGGCCCCCACGGGCACATTAATCGGGAATGAACGGGTTTCTCGGAAAAAGGGCACCTATTGGAGACATTATGAGTACTGCACCATCGTTGAAACCTTCCTCTCATTGCAATTAGATGTGCTGAAATTTGGAACCAAGGAGAATGTTAGTTGGGCGGAAAAGATATTTTTCAACGCGGGGCAAGGAAACAGGCTTCCGGACTTTTCGGCACTCGTCTATTTAGGAGCGGACCAGAGATACCACACTTTTCACGGGATCGCGGGAAGATATAGGTATGCGGCGAAACATTTGGCAGCTGCGTGTTGTCCATTGAATGGAGGCCGGCTTATGCCCTCATATGTCGAAGGAATGTGGTTAAAGAATTCTGAAGACGGAAATCCGGTTGCAATGTGGTTTGGACCTTCCGAACTCTCAATACCTTGGAATGGAGATAAAGAGAAACAAAAAAGTATCGCGATCACACAAGATACCGATTTTCCATTGGAGGACACCATCACATTTGAAATGAAGAGTCCCGCCCCCGATGAATTCGCATTTTACATCAGAAATCCGATTTGGGCAAACAATCCCAGCCTTGAGATACAAGGTGGCACTTTTGAACAATATAAGAAGAAAAATACCGATCTAGAATTCTGGAAGATTATCCCAGAGCCGCGAAAGAAGGCGAAGGTAACGGTCAATTTCCATCCGAACATAAAAATGGAGGAATTATCGAGAAAAGGAAAGTTTTGCGTGAAGAGAGGACCTTTATACTTTACATACAATATTCCGCATGAATTACGAGCCAAAAAGAACATCCGCGACTCGGGTTTTTACACTTATCGCACCAAATTAAAGATAAGAGAGTATATTAAAGCCAAATTATTAAAACTACCCTCGGAGCCACTTGAAAAGGTGGAGGTAATAAGAGAGGAATGGGACCAAGAAGGGATAATATGGGAAGAGCCCCCGTTAAAATTAAGATTTGATTTGGGCAAGAGAGATGCGCAAAAAGGGAATTTAACGCTCGTTCCAATGGGATCTACAATTTTACGGAAATTTGCGTTTAGGATTAAATGAGAATGGATAGGGTTATGGAAAAAAAGAGAAAAAACAAAATCATCAGACTTAAATAAAGAAGAAAAATGGAAAGAAGTCCCCATTCCGATGGACAAGCTTAATCCAAGAAATGCTTCCAATATTTTTGAGGATTGATTGCTTTTCCCGTGTAAGAACTTTCTTTAAACGCTTGAGTGGCCGCAAAGGATTTGAAACCCTCGCAGAAGTTTGTTCCAGGTTGTTTTTTTCCACCGCTATCGATCCCTTCACTCATTTGCTCAAGGATAACCAGCTGGCCCGTCATAGAACTATCTAATCCCTCCACATCATGCCGGGGAAGATATCCATCTTCTTCCACTTCCCGTGAATCATCAGGATCGGTCGATATGAATGTTTCAACACCCCATTGGGATGATTTAGCCCTTCCTTTTGTGAATGCATAATCTTGCTTGTTATTGGTGGGGCCTTTTCTTCCCCAATCTCCAATGAATCGAACCCAAACCCAATTATGCCGGTCATGATAATGTTCTGGTTTTGCCAAGGCCATATTAGCCATAGACGTGGTGCTTCCATACCAACCATCACCTTTTCCTCTCATGATAAAGTTAGTGGCCTGAATTTGGACAAATTCCATGGCGGTGATGTATCTAAGAGTATCTAAAGTATGAGCCCCTACATCATCGAGATAGATGTCTTCCAAAAACCTTCGCCAGCCCCATCGCTTATTACCGCGATAGCCATAATCTTCCCAATCGATAAAAGCCAACTCACCCATATCCGTCCCCGGCCCAGTTTCTTCTTCAATAAAACATTTCATAGTCCAAGAACTATTGAAATATCTATATTGGGTTCCCATCGCGGTGCATAATTCGGGGTGGTCCATGGCCATTTGCGCCATTTGCTTTCCTTGCACCAAATTTCCTGCCATATTTTTTTCACAAATTATGTTTATCCCCAAATCCATAATTTCTTGGGTAATCCCGTGATGGGCATAATTTGGAGTGGCATTCACGGCCAAATCAGGTTTTTCCGCAAATTGCACAAATTCCTCGATGCTGGTGAAACCGTCCTCGATTTCCTCGTTTGTCATAGCACTAATATTAGAGAGCATTTCGGTATCGGTATCAACTACTCCAATTACTTCAAAATCATCGTGTTTCTTAATTGTTCTATGCCAAGCTTTTCCTTGGCCACCGTAACCTACAATAACTACGGATTTTTTCTTTTTTGCCATAAATATCCCTAAATCATTTGTCTTCTGGATAATTGAATATCCATTCTTTTAAAGGTAAAAATTAGTTTTTGAAAGCTTTTTTGTTTTAAAAATCATTTGAATAGAGTTGATTATTAATAGCATGGTTTTTATCAGAAAATTTGATATGTATATTTATTAAGAGAAAAGAAAAATGACCAATAACCAAAAAACCCTCAAAGAGGCTCAAGCATCTGTTCAAGAAAAAGCAAAAGAAGTGAGAAAAGATCCGACCAGACCACAATACCATGCAATATCTCCGGCATATTGGATGAACGATCCCAACGGACCAATATTTTATAACGGGGAAATCCATCTCTTTTATCAGCATCATCCTTTCAGTCCCCAATGGGATAGTATTCACTGGGGACATATGAAAACAGAAGATTTAGTGCACTGGACCCACCTACCAATAGCTTTTAGGCCATCCTATGAGAGAGGGGAGAGACATTGTTATTCGGGGTGTTGTGTGGTAGGGACAGATGGAAAACCCACAGCTCTCTACACTAGCATTGGGAAAAAGCTGCCAGAACAGTGGATAGCCATCGGATCGGAAGATATGATAGATTGGAAAAAGCCGGAGGCAAATCCTGTAATGGATATGAATATTCACGAAGAAAGCGGACTCATCATTCAAGACTGGAGGGATCCATATGCATGGAAGGGAGAACATGGGAGTTATTATTGCGTTACGGGAGGACATATAGTTGATGCAAAATATCCGGAGGGGCTGAATCCCTCGGTTTTTCTTTACAAATCACAAGATTTAAGGAATTGGGAATTCCTAAACGTGCTCACGGCCCGATATAATGACGGACAAGAAGTTCCGCAAGATAAGGAAGTGGATTTAGGAAAGAATTTTGAATGCCCCAATTTATTTAAAATCCAAGGAACTCAAGATAAGTGGATGCTTCTGGTTTCTCCCCATACTAAAATCCCTTATACGGTAGGAAAATTTGTTGACAATAAATTTATCCCTAAAAAATGGCATATTTTTGATCATAGCCCGGTCTTTTATGCTCCGAATTCATTAATTGACCATAAAGGAAGGAACATTGTAATTGGATGGTTGAGGGGAAAAAATGAGGACAAGGATTGGAACGGTTGCCTTTCTCTCCCCCGTGTAATTTCTTTAAATCATGATGGAGAAACAATCACTGCCTTACCGATTCCCGAAATCACACAGCTTAGAGATACACATATTAAAATAGAAAATATTCACATTGAGGAATCGAAACCTCAAGATTTACTTAAGAAGGACGAAGTGAAACCTTTGGAACAATATATTCAAGACCAGTCCGTGGAGATAATCCTCAGAGTTAGTCCCGACAAAAAGAACAAAAAGAACAAGGAAATCCCCTCATTCTATTGTGAATTATACGGGAAAGGAGATATGGTTACAGAGGGAATGTGGGGATATGACAATGAAGAATCGCGGTTCTATTTAGGGAAACATTCCGGAATTTTTATGCTCAATGAAGGGGAGAAATTTCTCGAAGTACGAATTTTTATAGATAGATCAGTAATTGAGATATTTGTGAATGATCGGTGGGCAATCTCTCAAGCCCTGGATTTGAGCCCCGAGAAGAGTCTAGGTTTCAATATACACGCCCAAGAAACTAGAATTTCTATAAATTCGATGGAAGTATGGGGAATCAAATCCATAAATGCTTAGCTTTCGTATAAAGAAAAAAGGAACTCCCTCCAAAGTTTCTTTCGATCTGGAGGCGCTAGCTTTTCCACGAATTTACTGGGTTGGCTATAGGGAGAATTAAAATCCTGGTTTTTTCATTCAATACTCCTTTCTATTGAAAGGAGAACTTTATGCCCATATACCAGCATGGCGCTTTATATTGGTTGAGGCATCTTTTTGTGGGTTGATATGACATTACTTTACTAAGATAAAAGAATGAGAAGAAAAAAAATCTTTTTGAAAGATGAAGGAAGTAATCATAAATCCTTATTTGAAAGTAATCGACTTCCGTGAAAAATCTTAACGATCTCAATTTCTTTTATATCTAATTCTTCTTTAATGACTCTATAAATTATTCTATAAGATTTAAATAGTATTTCCTTGAGAATTGGATTTCTAAACTCTGGGACAATTCTTCCAATTTCAGGAAAGTCAGAAAGCTTTTCTATAGCATATAATATATTTTGAGTAAAAATACGTGCATAATTCGGTGAGTCTTGTTCAATATAATTGCAAATTGCTTCTATATCATTACTTGCCTTAATTGACCAATTTATTTTAACCATTTTTCTAACCGCTTACGGATTTCTTTATGGCTAATTTTCTTTCCGTCATCAAGCTGTTTTAGGCCGAGTTCAACTTGCTGTTGAAAATGAATAATTTCCAGTGCCTCCTCATATCCTGCATCTTTTGGGAGCCTTTGAATT
>CAZEPC010000048.1:0-17230 GCA_964513765.1 uncultured archaeon | reverse complement strand
CCGTCCTCCAATTTACTTTTAATCTTTCTTTTTTTGTACCAAGATGAAGTCTCCGTAGAATATAACAATTATCGCAACCTCTAAGATGATTATCCATGCCCATACCGGTAAAATCGTATTCTGGAGTGAGAATCCCATCAAGATTGGGACTATAATAAGCGCCAAAATCATAATGAAGCCCCAAGCCATTCTAAACATCCCCTCCCTACCGGGTTTACTTCCCCAAAGCATATCTCCCAGTTGAAATCCTAAATGGAGCAAGTAAGGATATAGACAAAATATAATCACGCCCACGAATAAATGATACGGATGATTTGCAAGCTGTTGTAACTTATTATAGTCTATATTAGCGACATTCCTTAGCCATTGCTGTCCAGAACTGAACATAAACTCGGTGCTGGCTGCCTCCGGATGCATTTCATAGTAGGGCCCGTAAAACCAACGAATTATCCCGAAAAACCAATCATTTATCGTTGCCAACCATGTAGGTCCGATTTGAGTGCCCGGATTATCAAAATTATAGGTTCCCATAGTGAAACCCCCCAATAATCCCACACTAAGGATAAGAAAGATTGCAATCGAGAGCACGTACAATCCCCTCTTTACCCATTCGTTCCAATATTCGTTAAGGTTGAATAGTTTCGTTATTTGCTTGGCAATACCCACGTTCACGATTCCGAACCCAAGAAGGAGCCACCAATCCAACCAAAAACTCATAATGCCTCCACCTCCTCATCTTGATCCGAGCCTTTCAGTGCTTGCGCTTCCCTTACATACCAGCCGTTCTCATTGTACCAGTCGATAACTTCTTTTAAACCATCCCTCCGATCCCCATACTTAAATACGAATCCCGTATCTTTCAATTTCTTGTTATCAAAATAGAAATTTCCCTTAAGATACACAAGGAGGTCGGATTCAAGCAGAGGTATCGGGGGTTTGCCTCTTATCTTCTTTCGAAGATTTTTTGCTTCCCACGTACTCCACCAACCGACGATTTTTAGTATAAAATATACCAGTTTCATCGGCATGGGGAAAATAGGCCGAAACCGACTTTTCGTGAGATTTGCAAGGTAGGAGATCGTTTCAATCAGGTCTAAAGTGTAATCATCAACCACGTTATAGGCTTCCCCGTTATAATTGTCCGGATCCGAGAGGTGTATGGCACATCTGGCCACATCTTCCGCATGTACAATTGGAATATTTCCCTTCCCGTTTCCCAAGTTAGAAGGACACACTTGAAGGATTTCCTCGTAAATATAACGGAAGAGGGCATACATTCCGTAATATGAATTGGGTCCATAAAGGGGGGCCAATCGCATGAAGGTAATGGGGAATTCGTTCTCTTCCCAATACTGTCTGGCGGCCATCTCCTGCTCTCGCTTGGAGGTATCATAATTTCCTTCAATATCGGGATTCAAATGTTCCACGGGCAACTCTTTTATCGGCATTTCATAATATTTGGGATCAGCGCTTCCGTAGGTGGCCACGCTGGACCACATTACCATCTTCTTTACATCATTCTTCAAGCATAAATCCAACAGGTTTTTTGTGCCCTCCACGTTTATTTTCCGCAACAAATCAATATTTGCGCTATAGGAAAATAGCGCCGCCGGATGAAACACGATGTCAACATCCTCAAAAAGAATTTTCAAGGTTTTAGGTTTTGTAATGTCGGCGGGACTGAAGGAAAACTGTTTATTTTCGGAGAATTCTTCAATATTTCCTCGGGGTGCGTGTGGAAGATCGGTTCCGATAACTTCCCACTCATTTTTGAGAAGCTTTCTGATAACCCAAGGGGCAGAATATCCACAGGCACCCGTTATCATTGCTTTTTTACCAACCATTTTTAACACCCAAAAAGAAATATGTAATATTATATTCTCTCACAAGAATATATTATTGTAATAATGCGCTCAAGATGTTAAAAAATATTTCGGATTTTTGCATATATGTGATCAGCAGATATCATAAAGAAAAATGAAAAGATTTTCAATTCTGAAATAATTACATTCTTACATCTGGGAGGAAATGTGCATGGGCAAATCAAAGAAGCAGAGAAAAAAGGAAATTCTCAACTTGCTAAAGAACTCACAAGTCGGGATGAGCATAAAAAATATCGCGGAAGAACTTGAATATAGCAGAAATACCGTCTCTAAGTATCTCAACATTCTGGAGGAAGAAGAGAAAGTATTCGATCGTGAATTGGGACAATATAAAATTTACCTTCATTCCGATGCAAAACTGTATTTTGATAAGCAAAAAGCAAAGGGCCAACAGTTTGCCCTTGAAACTTATCGGTATTTTTTGGAATATTTAACCCAAGAACATCCCGAACTAAACCGGGAAGGAAAAAACGCGGGTCTGTATATGGGTCAAAGGATGAATATTGAATCACTCATCTCTTCCGAGCTATTGGCATTTCAAACGGAGGATTTATCTCTCAAAAATATTGCAAAAAAGGTCATGGATTTGCTGGATAACACGTATCTCTCCATGGATACCTATGAATTTGATCCCCCTTATATTAATGAGGACCCAGCCTTTATTTTGCTCCGAATGCGAGATTCCCAATACATCAATGCGCCGATTAACTTTTACATGCTGGCTGGTGTGATGGAGGAGAAGTTTAATCAATTCTTGGAGGAATTCAACATCTCAATCTCTGTGGATGTACATGCTATCCACAAACAAAAAAGGGTTGTGGATCTTAAATTACAAATAAAATAACTTCTCCTGTTGCTTACTTTCCCTCTTTCTTTGCTTTTTTCTTAACCCAAATTTTCGGACAGATCAAAGTTTTAAATTCTGGGTTCATTTTTGCATTCATACATTTTTATTAATCCTAAAGCGGAAGTTAACAGAATATGGATAGATATGATTTTATTGTGATTGGGGCCGGGATCGCAGGCCTAGAAATTGGCGCGTTACTTTCAGAACTGGGGAAGGTAATTGTAATTGAGAAGTCGAATAAGATTGGGGGAAGGGCGATGGTGGTGGAAAAAGAGGGCTTTAAGCTAGATTTCGGCGGCCATCCGGTGAGGTTTGGTCCAAAATCTGCAATTGCTACCACTATGGGCGATGTGGGCGAGCCTGTGGATTTCATTAAGCCTGGAATGATCCGAGCACTTTTAAAAGATGGAACCAAGGATATCTTTCCCTCAGGTGGGATAAAAGCCATACTTAAAACTCACATGGTACCCAAATTTAAGATGCTTAAAATGGTTCTTAAGTTTATGTTTATGAACGAAGAGAAAATCCGGGATTTAATGGATGTATCTATTTCGGAGTATGTGAATGAACAAGGCATTGAAGATGATAGGATAAAAAGGTATCTGAAGATGGCGTGTGCGGCAATAATGGTATGTCCCTTTTTGGACAGGGTTTCTACGGGGGAGTTTATTGAGAACGTCAAGGAAGTGCTGGATAAAGGGTCCGTTTATTATCCGCGGGGCGGATGGAATTCATTTTTTGACCCGCTCATCACCACCATTCAGAAAAATGGGGGTATCGTTCAGAAACAAACCCTTGTTGAGCGAATTGAGGTAAAAGATGGGCAAGCAGTAGGTGTAAAAATTAAGGGAAAGGATGAAATCATTGAAGCCAAGCATGTCATAAACACGGTGCCAGTCCAAAAGATATTTGATCATTTGCTGGATCCCTCCTTAACCGACGAGGAATTCGTAGAGAATTGTGAGGGCTTGCGTTATACAACCGGAATTGCTATTGATTTCGCTCTATCCCGTCCCGTTACTGATATCGATGGGATTATGATGTTAGAAAAGCCAGCGGGATTTGGGTTTGTCCCCTCTAATCTCTCCCCAGAACTCGTTCCCAACGGAAAATCCCTGATGACCTTTTTCATTCCGTTAAATAAAGAAGACATGGACACAGAGGAAAAAAGAAAACTGCATTACAGAGAATTGAGGGATATGGTGTTGCTCCACTTTCCAGAGATTGATGACGTATTGGAATTTGAGCGACCCCTCTATTTTGATATGGTGGACGGGGTTGAATGCGCGGTAGACCAGCACAAATATATTCGACCGGGAAATACGGTACCCGGGATTGAAAATTTATGGTTGACCGGTGATTCGGCCGGTGGCCACGGATCGGGGGGAGATATTGGCCATACCTCTGTGCGCGAGTGCTTCAAAAAGATAAAGAAAACTTGGACTTCCGGAAATTAGTGGCGTTCAAAATGCGCTTGATTTAAGATTCAAAAACTGGGAATGGTTTTTTTATAAAATAATATTCTATCATTATATTAATTACAAATAAATTATAATAACTCCTGTTTACCGAGAGCTGAAAATATATGAAAAACAAAATTGAAATGATTGAAGGGCTGTGGAAATTTGATTTTCCCCTGCCCCGATATGGATTGTTGAAAGGGATTCTGGAATTAAATCCCACCGGGGATAATGAAAATCCCATTGATTGCTATTTATGTTTAAACGATCAATTTGAATCAAATTTTTACCGAACATCGTGGAACGCGAAAGAAGATGAATTTCAAGGGAAGGTGAGGATTCTGGGATTTGATTTACTTTTTACACTACAGATAGCAGAGCAAAACTTTTCCGGAAGTATAAAATGTACCGGCCTCTCTACGGACATTCGGGGCCATAGAATTGTTTTCGGAAAGCCACAAACTTCCTTGGACAAGCAGAGCTTCGAGAATTATAAGGAAGAACTAAAGACCAAAGAAAAACAGACTTTCCATTCGCCTTCGGAGAATGAAATAAAAGGAAAAGTGGAGGCCTTGTTGGAAAAAATGACTTTGGATGAAAAGATTGGCCAGATGTATCAGATGAGCGGCCATGGTAACGTCACCGGTCCAGATGCGGACCTTAGTAACAGTGAAGACTTAATCAAAGAGGGTAAAGTGGGCTCTGTGTTAGGCGTGACCAACGCGCTCCAAACCTATGGAATGCAAAAGATTGCCGTGGAAAAATCACGATTGGGGATTCCTTTGATGTTTATGGCTGATGTGATTCATGGCCTAAGGACCATCTTTCCCATCCCTTTGGCCATGGCTTCCAGTTGGGACATGGAGGTTATTGAAAAGGCCAATAAAGTTGCTGCCAAGGAGAGTTCGGTTGCAGGTATTCATCTTACATTCGCCCCAATGGTGGATATTGGGAGAGATCCTCGCTGGGGGAGGGTAATGGAGGGTGCAGGAGAGGATCCCTATCTGGGATATTGCTGCGCTCAAGCCCATGTAAAGGGCTTCCAAGGCGAAAAAATCTCCGATGGGGATTCAATTATCGCCTGCGTAAAACATTACGCTGCGTATGGCGGTGCCGAAGGTGGCCGGGATTATAATACAGTCGATATGTCGGAGTACCGACTCCGTAACTTTTACCTTCCTCCCTATAAGGGGGCGGTTGATGCGGGGGTGGGCTGTCTTATGACATCCTTTAACTGTATCTTGGGGAGACCTGCCACGGGCAATAAAAAAATCCTTACTGATATTCTCAGAGACGAGTGGAAGTTTGGGGGCATGACGATTTCTGATTATAATTCCGTCATCGAGATGATAGCACACGGGACCGCAAGCAATATGAAGGATGCTGCTCTTGATGCCTTAAAGAGCGGACTGGATATTGAGATGGTGTCCCAAGCTTACCTCACGGCTTTACCGGAACTGGTAAAATCCGGAAAAGTTTCTGAAGATCTGATTGATGGGGCTGTGAGACGAATTCTCTATTATAAGTATAAAATAGGTCTTTTTGAGGATCCTTACCATTATATGGATTTATACGGGGAGGAAAGTCTTCATATCTGTGATAAACACCGTGATATCGCCCGATATGTGGCAAAACGATCCATGGTATTGCTTAAAAATGCCCCTTACGGAGATCAAGAAAAACCCATTCTTCCCTTATCCAATCAAACCGAACAAACTCTCAAAAAGATTGCCGTTATCGGGCCATTTGGGGATGAGGGTCGGATCATTGGCTCTTGGTCCGCCAGCGGGGATTCCAGAGAAACCGTGTCTCTCTTGGATGGGATGAGTTCCAAAGTTCGAAACATAAATAATACCGACAAAGAGGATAAAGTCTTCGAAATCATGTATTCCAAGGGGTGTTCGATTAAGGGTACCTCTACCAAAGGATTTGCGGATGCGAAAAGTATTGCCCAAGAGGCGGATATTATTGTGCTGGCATTGGGGGAGGATGAACGGATGTCGGGAGAAGCGAAGAGTAGGGCTCATATCTCGTTGCCAGGTATACAAGAAAAGCTGGCAAGGGAAATAAGTTCCCTCGGAAAACCTACCATCTTGGTTTTGTTTAATGGCAGGCCATTGGTAATTCCTTGGTTTAAAGAGAATATGAATGCCATCCTAGAGGCGTGGATGCCCGGAACCGAAGGGGGCAATGCCATTGCAGATATCCTTTTTGGTGATTACAATCCCTCCGGAAAATTAACAATGAGTTTTCCTCTCACAGAGGGTCAAATCCCCGTGTATTACAACCATTATACCACCGGAAGGCCGGCCTTGAACACGGAAAAATCCCTTAGTTTTAAGTCAAATTATTTGGATATTCCTAATGAACCACTCTATCCATTTGGGTATGGCTTGAGCTACTCACAATTTACGTATGAAAATTTACAGCTGAGTTCGAATATGCTAGATTCGGATTCATCCTTAGAGGTGAGTGTGGTGGTAAAAAATCTTGGGGCTTACGGAGGGGAAGAGGTGGTTCAGCTTTACGTGCAAGATGTGGTGGGCTCGATGGTACGGCCGGTTAAAATGCTCAAGGGCTTCAAAAAGATTTCTCTAAAACCACAAGAACAAAAAAAAGTATCATTCACAATCCAAAACGACACACTTTCCTACTATCTCCCCGCGGATAATTCATGTGAATTCGAACTTAAAGCAGAACCCGGACAGTTCAAAGTATTTGTGGGTTCTTCTTCAAGAGATGAAGATCTTCTGGAGGAAAGTTTTGTTCTCCAAAAATGAGATCCATACTTGTTTTCCCCACATTTTTTTCGCTTTTTGTAAAGAAATCCCTTGAAATAAATAATTCTGCAAATTATCATGAACTTTTTTATATGTGTTTTTTATTCTGATATATGCAAGAAGGGGTGATTATTATAGCACGTATAAAGGTGATGAAAAAAACCGAGGTTGAAAAATTGTTGGACCATATCGTGAATGATATGGGTATCTTCTCGAGTGATTACCCTTTTGATATCTGGAAATCTGCTTTTGAAAGCATGACCGTTTTGAAGAATTTCATGCGATACGAGATGGACCACTGGAAGGTGGATGACGATTTACAGGAATTTAAAAATCTAATCGATGAATATACCAAGATTCTGGAGAAAGAAGGCTTAAAGGGGGTAATGTGGCGGGGAAGATGCGATGAATGCGGGGAAATCATGCATGAATTTAGGAGAAAGTCAATTCCGCTACTCATGAAAATCGCAACTCAATTGGATCCCACCAGCGAAATTCGAAAACAAGTTGTGGATAAGCTTCAAAAGTTCCATTTAGTCCATAACGCCTAAATCTACGTTATTTTTTTCTTCTATTTTTTCTTCTATTTGTTTCTTTTTGGTTTTTATGGCTTTGCCATCTATTTCTTTTATTTGGCAGTCCATGTTAAGTTTTCGCTTCCATAATACATTTCCGTTCCTTTCAATACATCTGATTGTCATTTTATCTCCTTCCACGATAAAATGGGTTATTTGGTAGGTAAGCTTGCCTATTTGCTGAAAATTAATAACGATATCATCATTCCGATATGGATCGGAAAGATCACCGTCTAAAAATGGGTTTTCGGAGGCCTTATGTGTCATAGTTTTCCATTTATACGGGGTTCTCGAAAACCTTCGCAAGACACAATAGTCAAGGCGGGCTCCTCCTCCTCCCGAGGTTAAAAAATATGTTCCATGAGGCCTATTTAGGTCGGTACGATGAAAGGCTTCAAACATGTGGGAATGCCCATTAATCACTACTTGAACATTATATTTTTCGATTATTGGTAAAAAAATCTCCTCAAGTTCAGGATCACACCCAAAATCTCCCGTAGTATAAATGGCATTATGAAGATACAGAATCTTGAATTTTACTTCCTCCGGGAGGTGTTCTAATTGGGAACGGAGCCATTCTAATTGGGTTTCGGTCGGAATCTTTCTTTGGTTCCCGGCATTATAGAGATCTATCCCGAAAAATGCCGTGTTAAGATATCTAAAGGAATAATAATGCCCTTCATTCTTGTTAGGGTAGGCATAAGGGAATAGATGTTCCCAATTCTCCGCCATTTTTTTAAATTCCCCATCATGATTCCCCGGGATTGACATGAATGGAATATCGGCCGATATCGGTTCAATTTGCCCGAACATGGTCCGCCAGTGGGTCATTATTCTCCCATCCGAAACATTATCACCCATACATATCATAAACTTGGCATTCGGGGCTTTGTTTTTAATGAGGTTTATTGTTTTTTTTATCGTTGCTCCGCTGGCATGCATATCGCTAACTGCCACAAATTCAAAATTGATTTCGTGTTCATTTTTACTGGGATCACCCGAGGAGGTTTCTTTTACCTTAGGATTTATGGGTACCGTGATAAATTTATGGACGGTATCATCCTTATCTACGGGCGTAGCGTAAAAATATTGGGTATTGGGCTTTAATCCCCTACAATTCACATAGTTGATGAACTTGGTATGGTGGAAGCTCACTTCTACATCTTCTAAGTCGGGACACTTTTGTATAATTTCCTTAGGCAAGGATTGAGTGGAAATGGTTGTGGCCTTTTTCTCATCCCAAAAAGACTCAGACGGTTTAAAGCTAATGAGTTTTTGCTTTTTAGTCCCCAATTTAAATTCCTTATCTCTAAGAGTTCGCATTTGTCTTCCATATCTGCTCTTTGATCCCCAACAAATTCTCATCTCCGTCCTGGGATCCTCTCCGTACACGATATAGGGGCCGAACTTTCGGTGGAACCAATATTTACGGCGATTCACCCAATTTATACCCAAATAATAGATGGCAATTATGAGAACTACCATAAGCAGGGAAAAAATAAGCACGGATCCTTCTTGAGAATTTTCGAGGGGCATTATGGTTGGTTTTCCTTGCAGAAGATTAATCGCCTCAAGGATGAACCAGCCACCAAACAAAATTCCCGATGGGGCTAAAACAGCCGTCAGAAGCCGGGTGATCCGATAATGATCGACCCACCTCCAAAATCTCCATAGTATGTGAAATTCAAGGAATAAAATCACACATCCATTAAAAAGATAGAAATATGCCCAGTTCATGCCATTCATAATTCCAAAATTATGGAATCCATAATTACCTTTCTTTTTTAGGTTTTAAGGTTAAAAAATCAAAAATCCAAAAAAGCCCCTATCAACAACCCAAAGATTAAGAAAGATGGTCTTCCTATCTCCATTTAATTAAATAGGAATAAATGATAGAATGGCGGATACACACATTAAAGGATATATTTTTGATATTGACCATACTTTACTCAATTCTGATAAGGCCCATATTGATGCTGCCTTAGAAGCTTTCAAGCATTTCGGCGTATCCCGAACCTATGAGGATGTGCTAAAATATTTCGACAAGGCCACTGATGAAATATTCTCGCTGGTTACCGGAGAAGACTATCATAACCCTAAGGAAATTGCCGATCTCAAGACCGAACTACTAATAAACCAAATCAAAAAGGATAGAGATGTTGCACCCCTCTACCCTCATGTTCCCGAAATCTTTTCGGAAATATTGGAAGAGGGCGGGAAGATCGGGATTGTGTCTAATAATTTTGATTCGGTAATTGAAGCAATTATTGAGGCATACGGCTGGCAAGACAAGGTTTCCGATTATGTGGGGATAGATCAAGTGAAGAAACGAAAGCCTCACCCTGAAATGGTGAAGAAAATGATTGATAAAATCCAATTATCTCCCCAAGAATGCGCAATGATAGGAGATTCGATCTACGATGCGCAAGCCGGACTTTCGGCTGGTGCATTTGCCGTTTCCGTGTGCACGGGGCATTTCTCTGAAAAGGACTTTCAAAAGGTATCCCCGCACCTTATTTTGGAAAGTATCTCGGACCTATATGATTTGCTCCCCCTCAAGTTTTCATTCTAAAGAACATTTAGAATAGGTAGGTTTAATGGATTGCCATAAAAGGCAAGATTTTTGGTTGAGCAAATCCAAGTATTATATAATCATGGAAAAACCTAATATTCTTTTTATTATCTGCGATCAAATGGCACCCCAATTGACGGGTGCTTATGGCCACGATGTGGTAAAGACCCCGAATTTGGACAAGATCTGTGAGAAAGGAGTCAGATTTGATGCAGCCTATAGCAATTCTCCGATTTGTGCCCCTGCCCGTGCCTCGTTATTGACTGGTCTCTATGTTTCCAGAATTGGGACGTACGATAACGGAGTAAATTTTCCCGCCGATATTCCGACTATGGCCCATATGCTCCGTATTAATGGATATGAAGTGGTTTCATCGGGCAAAATGCATTATTTGGGTCCCGACCAATTGCATGGCCTCGAGAAGCGCCTCACCCAAGATATTTATCCCGCGGGATTTAAATGGGTTCCTGATTGGGAAGGATATGATAAAAATGGGATTGAAAACGATAAGGGGCATTTGGTAGAGTCCGAGAAAATTGGCCTCAAACCTTGGACCAATCAAATGAATTACGACGAGGATACACATTATCATGCCTTGGAATATATTAGGCGTAAGTTCTACACCCGAGGAGAACCAAAAAAGGAGCTTGACCGGCCGTTCTGTCTTTTCGTTTCATACACCCAACCCCATAGTCCCTACCAAACCATAAAGAAATATTGGGACCTTTATCAAGATGAGCAAATCTCCCTTCCCGAAGTAATGGAGGGGTATAAGGATGCAGAAATTAGCATGGATAAATGGCTTAGGGAGTATGAGGGCATCTCGGATGAATTAATGGATAATGAAAAGGTCCTTAAAACCCTTCGTAGGGCATATTACGGGATGGTCTCCTATATAGATGAGAAGGTGGGGGAGTTGATGGGTTGCTTGGAGAGGTTTGACCTTAAAAAAAGTACGGCGGTATTCTTTTTGGCGGATCACGGAGATATGGTGGCAGAACGGGGTTTGATTGAGAAGAGAACATTTTACGAGTATTCGGCGCGTATTCCCCTTATAGGTTGCTGGCCGGGAATGTGGAAGGAAGGAGTACACATAAAGGAACCGGTTAGTTTGGTGGACATTTTACCTACTATCTCTGATTTAACCGAGGTTGAATTTCCTTTTGAGATTGATGGGACCTCATTTCTCCCTTACTTGGAAAAAAAATCCGGGGATCCCCAGGAATCCCGAATTGCAATAGGAGAGTATTTATGTGAGGGAGTTAAATATCCGTGTTTTATGGTTCGGAGAGGTAAATATAAATATGTATATGTGCATGAGCACGATTCCCAGCTTTTCGATTTAAAGCGAGATCCCCGTGAATTGAATAACCTTTCGGGGGATGAAGATGTCTCCGAGGTTGAACAAGAGCTAAAGCAAATTATCTTGGATAAATTCGATTGTGAAAAAATCAGAAAGCAAATCATCACGAAACAAAAAAGATGTATGTATATTCATGAGGCAATGATGGAGGGTGAGAAGACAATGTGGGATCTTAAACCCAAACAAGAGACCTCGCTTAAATACGATCAATGATAATGGAATTTTCAATATATTTAGTGAATTTTTGCTGGAAGATGATCATTAATTAAGTGAAAATGTCAAAAATTGCCCTTTTTGTAGTGTTCTATCGTAAGTTTATTTTTTGAAAAGAAATTTTATTGGTTAATGGGCAAAGAGAAGAAACCGTTTTTTTTGACAATTCAACAAAGCAAAAAGAGATTGGGCCTTATTTCCCTTATTCTCTATTTTATCTATGTAATCGTCTATTTAGAGTTCCGAGTATATGTCACCCAAATGGCTGTTTTTGGGTTGATCCCTATCATATTTATGAGTGTGATTGATCAAAAATGGGGTATGGGATTAGCATTAATTAATTTTCCTATCCATATATTAATGAGAATGCATTTCAATGATTCTCTCTTATTCGCATTAAATATGCTCATTGCTCCTTTTATTACAAATCTTTTACTCTCCTATGTTATTGGTGGCTTTGTTGAACTTAATTTGGTAAATTATCGGAATTGTAAAAAGCTACAGAAAAAGATTAAGGAAAACGAAGAGCTCAAATCTCTCGTGCCCATTTGCTCTAAATGTAAAAAGATCCGGGATGATGAAGGATACTGGAGCCATATTGAGCATTATCTTCAAGATCACCAAAAAATGACTTTTTCTCATGGGATTTGTCCAGATTGTCGTGAAAAAATAGAAAATGATATTCCCGAAGATAATCCAATAGATGATAAGGAATTGAAGAATTCCGAAGAATAGGACCAAAGAATAGGACCAAAGAATAGGACCAAAGAATAGGACCGAAGAATTCAAATCTATAATGGATATGAACAATTTTTGCTGATTGCATTTCTAATGGCATTCACATTCTCCAGGGGAGTATCGAGCAAATCATGGGCCGGACCCGGTATATATCCTCCCGGTATTATCTCGCCATTGAGTGTTTTGGCTGCTTGAATCTGCTTTTTCACATGCTGTTTACATTCTTGAGGTGTTCCAAATGTCATAATCCTGGAACTATCCAATCCTCCAATGAGACACATATTGTCCCTCACTATCTCTCGGATTCTGCTCAAATCATTACCCGCCATTACCTCTAAACTCTGAATCCCATCCAGCCCGGCTTCCAAAAAATAATCCAGATATTCTTCAATAAACCCACATGAATGCATATATATAACCGCGTCGTACTTATGTGCTAAGTTACACCGGGCTTTCAAACACGGCAGAAAGAATTCCTTATATAATTTCGGGGAAATCAAACCCCTTCCTTTTTGTCCCAAGTCATCGCCGGTTTTGATGATTTGATGGCCTGCCTCCAAGTTAAGCCTCTCCACATTTAGACATATTTTCTGGTATCTCTTGCAGATCTTCTTCAGCATTGTAGGCCTTTTTCGGGCGAGCTTTGCAATGGAATTTGGACCAAAACCTCCCCACATTCCTTCAAAATGATGGGGTGCTTTTCCGCAGAGTGCATGGGGAAATCCATATTCTTCCATCTCTTTTATCTTATTCTTGGTTTCCTTCACCATTTCTCTCTTAGGATCAATTTCACTTTCCCATGGTTTTCCAAATTCATCATAGAACGCCTCATATCTCTCCAAGAGATCGGGGCCGCTGAAAAAGTGCTTATGAAACCACCAATATTTCGATTTCCTTACCCCCTTCGTACCCAGTTGGTACCCGAACCTTCTCACTTCCCCATAAAGGGTGAACTTATAGTTCTTCTTGGCGGCAGGAAGTGAATTCGCTTCTTTTTTGGTATAAAACCAATCCTCTTCAGGATTGTAATAGGCATTAGGAAATAGGGGATTTGCGACCGAAAGACTAATATCGGTTGTAGTACCCTTGGCCAGCCAGTTTTCCAAGGTAATATCTCCCACAGGGCAGGTTTCGATACAAGATTGATATTCTGGGTTTAGATGAAGGTTTTGATATCGGTCGAACTCTTTCCGAAATAATCCCGCCGGCTCAATGTGCATCCAATGGCAAGGCATTTTATCCCCTTCTTCACATCGTATTGCCCTAACAAATCTTTCTTGCCCGTTCAATTGTTTCATTTCTATATTGTTCAAGGAGATCTCGCTTTAAAGGATTTTGCCTCTTTTGTGTAAAAACAAGAAGTTTTTAAATTGAGTGGCTTTTTCCTCCATGATTAGCATGGAAATTGGTTTAAACACGTATTCTATACGGAAATTACCGGATATTCTTAGTCCAGATATTAAGAAGCTCCCCCAAGCCATCGTGAATATTTGCAAAGACACAAACATTTCTAAGGTTGAGTTATTTGATAAACATTTTCTCATGGATGATGTAAAACGGGTACAAAAAATCTTTGAGGATAATGGAATTGATTGGTTTGCTTTTGGGGCACACTGCAAGGTTCTGGTCAAACCAAGTATGGTTGAGGAAAAAGCCAAGGAATATAAAAAGTGGTTTGAGCTTGCCCATGAAACTGGCATCAAATATATCCGTTTTCAAATGAACAGCGGGGATATGCCCAAATTATGGCCTCCTATGGATGATTTTACGGATGAGGAATGGGATGAATATAATAAAACCATCGATAGAGGAATTGAACAAGTAAAACCCAGTATGGATCACATTTTGGATATCATCGATGATTATGATGTTCGGGTTGGCCTTGAAACGCACGGATCCTTCTCGTCCAATTACTTATTTATGGAAAAGTTCAACAAATTATATAATCATCCTAAAATCAAGTGGATATATGATATCGGAAATTATCGAGACTCAAAGATGAGATTTCGTGCATTAGAAGAATTGAAAGAAAAGATTTGGTATATACACGCAGCCGCCTATTCCTTTGACGAAAATGGATTTGAAAGCTCGAAAAATATAAACTATCCCAAGGCAGCTAAGGTCCTTAAAGATGAAGGTTATGCCGGTATTTGGTCCATCGAATTTAAAGGTCCCGATAAGCTCGTTGGAATTCATCGCACCAAAGAATTGATTGTACACGCGTTGGCCAAAGTAAACGGTGAAAAATATGAGATACAAACAGATTTTCCCACAAATGAGGAATTGATTGAAAAATACAAAGTTTAGCTGATATTTTCTTCTTTTGGTTGATTTAGCTATATATGTAGGTATATATGGAAGTATATATACAGGATTAAATAAAAAACATAGAGGGATGAACGCTTAGAACATCCACACCTTAAGGGTTTTCCCTTCCTTTTTTAATTTTCCTTTATCTCCGTTTTTTCCTCTCTATCTTTATCTTGCTTTTTTGAATCTTTACATTACCAATGAGCACTTAGGATTATTGTGCTTGATAGAGCCACCAGTTATTCGGATGCTCCTCCAATGTCCTCAAAGAATGAATATTATAGAAATTTATATCCGATACACGATAGTGTTCCTTGAATTTATGGGTGATTAAGGAGATTTTAATGTGCCAGCTAGCAAATTCCTTGATTAATTCTTCAAAGTGTTCATGATCTCCGAGGAGTAATATATGGGTGGCGCTTTCCTCTCTATCGAGAATATTTGTCATGGTGTCTTCTTTTAAGAGATTGGCTTTATGGGCGATCTTTACATTCACATCCGAGAGTTTGGTTTCAACTTCCCGAAAAGTTTCTAAAGATCCTTCAAAATAGAGTTTTAAGACAAAATTCTGTCTAATGAAAGATTTCAAGCCAGAGAAGAACCTTTCCTTCTCTTGTTCTTCTAAAGGGAAAAAATCTTCATTCCAAATGATGATAAAAACATCCGGCCTACAAATTTTATCGATCATATCACTTACTATCACTAAATACAGCAATATATATCTATCTCTAAATTGCTTTAATTTTTATTTGCCGAGTGCAAATGTGAAAAATTCTTTCCATTTTCATTAGATGGGAGAAAATGATGAAAATTAGCATTTATTTTACACTTATCCATGTTAAATAGAAAAGACAGTTTTGTTTGAGTTTTTTGATAATAATTGGACTCCATCAAAAATTTTAATTCGAATTTCGTTTATGTAAATGGTGATGATGCCGTATCTTTATGGTGTGAATAAAGTAGATCTTGCAATGGAAGAAGCTTGGAATGATACAAAGGGATATTGGACTCATCAAGATGTCAAATCTCTAAAGACGCACACTAAAAATCATGGGCAGACTCGGATGATTGAATTCAAAACTAAATCCAGCATGCATTTTTATGCCTTTTCTTTTGGAGAGAAATACCGGATCATTCTTCAAGCACTACCCGATACAAATGATATTTATATCTTAGTCAAGGTCAAATATTCGATATTTGCGGGGAGAGGATTCATTTGGAAAGTCCCACAAAAATTTATTGATGATTTTATGGAGGGTTTAGGATTAAATCAATTTAAATTGAAAGCGAAAGAACCCTATAAATATCAAAAAATCCAAGAAGCAGTCCAAACTTCACCCCTCCAGAAAGAGCCAGAATGTCCCGTGTGTCATATGAAAATGAGCCGAACAACTCAGTTTTGCCCGAATTGCGGCCATAAATTTGAATAAATAGAATTGTTTTTTCTTTTTTTATGTAATCTTCAAGGATCAAACGCGGGTCAAGTATGGCAATAAGAGAAAACTGCCACTAATTGCCACCACGGAGTATATTTTCAATGATTGGCAATATATGGGAGATGGGATCCCGCATTTCCCATGCCTATCGGGCTAATACCCGCTTTTTATGTAACACACGGGAATATAATGGCCATTTTTATCTCTTTTATGCTGGCCGTACCCATGGTTTTACTCATGCCGTGAGAGGAAATAACAAGCTTAGATTTTCCTTGTCCAATGATCTACAAGAAAAGATCTCCATTAGTGATTTTAAGCATCTATAGTTGCTAATTCATCGATTTTTTGAAATTATTTTCTTAAAGCTTTTTTTGATGCAAAGCTGATCCAATGATATGGATGAAATAGAATTAGAGAAATTGAAGGAACATTATGCAATTTTAACCCAGATAGTGGATGGTTTATGGTATTTAGAGGTTGAAAAGGAGTTAGGCTTCGATAAAGCCTATGAAATTGATGAGGCCGTGTGGGAACGATTCTCCCGAAAAGAGGCCAAAAGACTCAAGAGATTGTTGGGGTTTGAAAACCCCAGCTTTGAAGATATTCAAAAAATGCTTGAACTTGCCATTTTCGATCAATCTCTGGAATTTGAACTAATTAAAGAAAAAGAGGATCCTTTAACCATCCGGATGGATGTATCTCAGTGCAAGACCTATCGGGGTATGGAAAAGGTGGGAAGGCCTGCCGATCAAATCTATAGGATCTGTAAAGGGATCGGCCTGGCTTTTTTCAGAAACTTATTAAAGGCAATTGTCCCCGAAACCACAGTTAAATGCCTATTCTGTCCCTTCGGGGAGGGTGATGAAAAGATCCCAGAAGGCAGTGAATATGTGTGTGCGTGGGAGTTCGTTTTGCCCTTGAAGGAAGAAAAGGGAGATTAAAACGTATTTTTGGGTTGTTTCAGTCGACCAATACCATATTCTATGAAATGAAGAAAAAAGAACAGAAAAGAGGTTTTTTCAATATAAAAGTTCAAATAGTGCCATCAGGGTA
>CAZEPC010000047.1:1806-17490 GCA_964513765.1 uncultured archaeon | reverse complement strand
TTTTCTATTTCATCAAGCCATTCGAGATTACGAAAAATGTAAAAAAAGCCACTATCCAAGGAATCGCGAATAACCACTTGAATCTCTTCTTTGATGGAAAAGAAGTGGGATCGGTCTATTCCCGGTTTTCCTTATCCCAATATCCTATGGCAAAGGCAGTCCAATGGTTCGATATTACCCCAGAAACTACAAAAGGGGAGCACATAATCAGCGTGGAAGGTGCGAATTGGGCATATGGAATTGGAGGAATTAACGTAATCTTGCATTTAGAATATAATGATGGAACCCAAGAGGATATCATCACTGATGGGACTTGGAAATGGAGAAAGAAAAAGCCAGAGAAATGGCCTCTCACAAAACCAACCCAACATAAGAAATACGATTGGTCAAATGTAAAGGTACAAGGAAAGCCGCCTGGTGCATGGATGGGGCCGATAACCGAGCCTCTATGGAAGAAGGGATGGAAATCCAGTATAAGTTTTATATTTGGTTGTAGAAATTTTACAGAAACTGCCATCCGAACCCAAATCGGACCTACCATTTATAAAATGTTTTTCTGGCTGGTAAAGCCTCTTGCCCGCTTCTTTTCAATTGATATGTATATTTTACGGGAGAATTAGGCCGAAAAGATAATGAAAAGCACCAGAAAGGAAAAAAAGAATTTCTTTTTTATTTTTGTGGGGTTTGTTTTGTTTGTTTTTATTTTTAGGCAAAATTTAAGTTATATTTTTTTTCATTTGGTTTTTCTACTTAGACATGGTGAAGATTGATTGGTATTTGTTAATAATATTACTTAGCTCTCCAACAATCTCTTCGGGTTCTTCCACCTTAATTGTTTCCAGCCTCTTTTTTAGACTTCCGTTAAGGACCTCAAGAGTTTTCTCAAGAGATACCTTGTTCTTATCTAAATCCTCTTTAAGCCCGGCATCTTTGAATGCCAAACGGATAAGACCTCGGCTTGCCTTTGACGGTTTATCGAGAATCTCTGCCAGATTATTACCCAAAATTTTTACAACCTCGCTCATGTTTGATAGACCTCCATAAGCTCCTGCATTATGGCGTCTTCAGACATCTTGGTTTCATCTTCGCTTTCGATTTGGGCCACTGTCTTTTCTTTTTTACCCTTATTCAGAAGCTCTTTGAACCAACTTGGCATTGCCCACGCAAAGAAATTAATTACCGTAAAGGTGGTAATGATTGCAATCTGTAAATACCACATAGATTGATCCCAATTCACATCAATTGCGTGTTTTATCAGATCAGGGACACTTACAAAAATCTCCACAACAGCGGAGATCTCGATTAAAGTGAGACGCCGTAAGATCCAAGGTTCCACATCTTGGGTCTTCAAGTCTTTTCTCGCTTTTCGCGCCGCGTGAGCCATCCATCCAAAGGGTATTGCAGTCCAAAGGATAGACAGTAAATTATCTATGTGGATATAATAATCTTGGGCGAAAAAATCGGGAAAGATTCCGTGATGCTCGAATACTTTTTGAATTACTTGGATTAAACCGACAAGAATTGTCCCAATCATGATGTAAGGAAATGCACTTTTCCGGTTTTGGTAGAACGCGGCCTTCCCGAAAAAAGTGGCGGCTATAAACACAAAAAGCTGGATAATATATACAGTGTAATATCTCTCAAATAATCCCAAGCCCCATACAATATAGAGAATAAGGAGAGAGAAGAAAGACACACCCAACCAAATTTGTGCTTTATCGTTTTTGTTTTGACCCTTTATAACCAAGATAGCACCAGTTGTCAAGAGAAAAACCATTGATAATGCTAAAATAACAGTTTCAATAAGTTCCGATGCCATAAGTAAACTTGATTTTTGAGAGTATTAAAATTATACAAATTGGATGTATAAGGGCTTTATAGTTTTGTCTTGAAGATTGCAGTTTTATGAAATATGTGTCTTGTTTGATATTTTTCTCTTTCTGTCCACTTCTATAAAGTCTCCTCTAGAGAAGATTCCTTTTCTTTTTATAATTAGGGTTCCTTAATTGAACTATGGCTTCACAAAAACAAAAATATGCAGAATATTATCCGCTCTTATCTGTGGAAGGATCCGATAAAATCAAATTTGTGGAAGTCCCTCCCCAAAAGTTTTTCATGATTGATGGAAAGGGTAATCCCAATACCAGCGAAAAGTACAAAATGGCCGTGAAATCTCTTTTTAAATTGAGTTATAAACTAAAATACGCGGTAAAAAAGCAAAAGGGCGTGAAATACCCAACCCCACCGTTAGAAGGATTATGGTGGGTCGAAAATATGGAAAACTTTTCCCTTCAAAACAAAGAAGAATGGATCTGGACGGCAATGATGAGGATCCCTTCAATTGTTCCCGATAAGATCGCACAATCCGTGTTAAAAACCATAAGAGAGAAGAAAGGAGAAAGATTTCCCGCACTTAATCAAATAAGAATAGAATCATATGAAGAGGGAACAGCCGCCCAGGTATTTTATGAGGGAGAATATGAACATGAAGGACCGATCATTCAAAAATTACATGAGGAAATTAAAGCCCAAGGATACGAACTTCGCGGAAAACACCATGAGATTTATTTAAGTAATCCTAAGATTCGATTTTGGAAAAAACCCAAAACTATAATCCGCCAACCTTATGAATAGAATGAATAGAATGGACCTGCCTATTTTTTAAACCTATTTTTTACCCTTATATCTATAATATTTATCCTTGTAATTCTTGACCCAGTAATCTATTTCTCTGTGATTTTTATCTCTATGACCTTTATCTCTGTGACCGTTATATTTATGATCTTATCTTTGTCATCCAGAGAGATTGCATCCAAGTAATCTTAAAATCTTTTTGAAAAAGAGTTAAATGGAAAAACCTTTGAGTAGTGAACATGGATGAAAAATATGTTAATAATGCAATAGATTATATAACCCATTTATGCAATCAATATGGACCTAGGATCACTTGTAGTCCCGAGGAAAAGGAGGCAGCAAAAGATCTTCATGGAATGCTCGGAAAATATTGCGATGATACATATTTGGATAAATTTGATGTATTCCCAAATCTTTATCCAGGTGGTTTTATTAAAATTGGGGCATTTTTTGTTTCAATCGGAATTCCCTGCATGTTTTTATCCGCCCCTTGGTCTATTTTAGCCTCAATCCTTCCCTTAATCGGATTTATCCAAATATATATTACCTATATAAAAATGAGCGAGATTTTTGGTTTTATATTTGAGAAAGAAACCAGTTATAACGCAACAGGACGGATATATCCAAGAGATGAACAAGGAAACAAAAAGAAGGGAAAAAAAAGAATCATTATTGCGGGACATATTGATAGTGCGTTTCAAATGAAAATCACAAAACACGGAGACAAAGTCTATAAATATGCACTTCCAGGGTTCTTATTCATTATTCTACAAGTCCTCTTTGGGACAATAAAAACAATCTGGGGAGGTCTTGGGGACCCCACTACTTATGTAAAAGGATACGGGTTTTCTCTTATACTCTTGGATTTTATATTTTTGGGAATCGCATTATTTGGAATCCCTAGTTTTCTATATCTCGTGAATGGCTTAGTTGGAGGGACCCCTGTGGAAGGGGCAAACGATAATCTTTCGGGGGTGGGGATTGCGTTGTCGCTCGCGGAATATTTTAGCAGAGAAGAAAATCGGTTAAAACATGTAGAACTCTGGTTGGGTGGTTTTGGATCAGAAGAATGTGGGGAAAGAGGAGCACAACATTTTGTGGAAAAATATGGTAGAAAAGGACTTCTCGATAACGCTTACAACGTTATTCCAGAATCTTGTGGTGCTGGTGATAGACTGGCGATTATAACGAAAGAGCCAATACATTTAGCCCATCATGACATAGAACTGTGTAAGAAAGTATATAAAGGCTATGAACGTTTTGTGAGAGAGACTAAGAGTGGAGATCCGATTCCATGTAAAATTCAAAAATTACCCTTCTCGGCATCTGACGC
The DNA here is from genome assembly GCA_964513765.1 of uncultured archaeon. Lineage (GTDB taxonomy): Archaea > Asgardarchaeota > Lokiarchaeia > Sigyniarchaeales > Promethearchaeaceae > CAZEPC01. The sequence goes on along the minus strand of CAZEPC010000047.1, from coordinate 13,523 downwards.
GGGAAGATTTTCCCTTGCGGGATATAAAGCAACTATGGTAATTGCTTTTGAAGGTGCATTAGCAAAACCTAAAAACTGGCATCATGAAGATGATTTACCCGAAAACCTCGATTATAAAATGATGAGGACTGTATTTGGAACCTATAAGAACTTCATAATCAATACAGACAAGTTGGAAAACATCTGAGAGGTCTTTTTTGGTTTGATTATTCAATTTAAAAAATTAAATCCAAAAAACCGAACAAGAATCCTAAAAGGAATATTGTTCAAAAAAATTGGAAAAAACCTTAGATCTAGATCAAGAGGATTATTTTGACATAGTAAAAATTGATTGGTATTTTTTGATAATTTCCCTGAGATCCTCTACGACTTTTTCTGGTTCTTCCGCCTTAATCATTTCTAAGCGGTTTTTTAGGGTGCCGTTCAGCACTGTCAACGTTTTTTGAAGTGAAATTTTATTCTTTTCTAAGTCTTCTTTGAGATTGGCGTCTTGAAACGCCAGACGAATGAGACCCCGACTTGCCTTGGGAGGTTTGTTAATAATTTCGGCTAAGTTATTCCCTAGAATTTTTACAACCTCACTCATGCTTGATATACCTCCATAAGCTCTTGCATAATGGCCTCTTCGGACATTTTTGTTTCGTCTTCGCTTTCAATTTGTTCAATAGTTTTCTTTTTTTGTGCCCCTTTGTTTAGGAGATTCTTAAACCAACTTGGCATTGCCCATGCAAAAAAGTTAATGACGGCAAAACTGCTGATAATCGCAATTTGTAAATACCACATCGGCTGTCCTATATCTATTTCAGTAACGGTATTCATTAAATCGGGTACACTTACAAAGATTTCTATAATTGCAGTAATTTCTACTAACAATAATCTTCGGAGAATCCACGGTTTAACATCTTGGGACTTCAATTCATTTCGCGCTTTATGTGCGGATAGAGCCATCCATCCAAATGGGATTAACGTCCAAAGGATTGACAAAATATTATCTAAATTTGGATAATACGCAGCATTACGAAAATCGGTCAAGTAACCCAATTCAGATAGTAATTTCTGGCCAACTTGGATTAATCCAAAAACTATTGTTAAAGCCAAGACAAGCGGAAATGAGCTCTTTCTATCCGTGTAGAACGCACCTTTGATAAAGAACACTATTGCAACAAAAACGAGAAGTTGCACAAAATAAATGATAGAATACCTGGAGGTCAAATTTAGTCCCCATACCACATAAAGAAGAACCAAGCACAGATATGCCCCGCCCAGCCTAGATTGGGCTTTATCGTTTTTATTTTGTCCTTTTATAAGTAATATGGCGCCTGTGACTAAAAGAAAAACCATTGATAAAGCCAAAATAATTGTCTCAATTGTTTCGGATGCCATATAAAAATAAATCTACCAATTTTTTAAAATTATAGTATTATCTCATTTTTGTCCGCTAGGGAAATAAAGTATCATTTTAATATCAAAAATAATTGGAATTTTTTACTGGGAATGATTTTTATGAATGAAGTTCTTTTCTAAGCCATGCTTTTTGAGCTCATTTCGGGGTTTGTGGAAAAACGGATCCGGAAAAAACTAAACATCTTAAATTCCTATAGCGAGTACGTTAAATAATTAGGACCAATTCTTTCAAAAGGGTTAGTAATCACCGGGAAATCTTCGTGGAGTTCTTTTTCAGCCGAAATGGAAAAGAAAACCCGACAAGATCCCGTTTCAAATGGATTAGAGGAAACTCTTGGAGAAATATTAGAGGGAGAGAGATTATTCATCCCTCTTTCGGTTGAAAAAGAATACATGGTACGATTATCAAAGAAAATCCGGGAATACGGGCAAAATCTCAATAAAAATGAGAACACAACAAAGAAACAAACTTTCCAATTTGATTATCTAATTGGGATTGGAGGAGGACGGGTTTGCGATTCGGCGAAATATCTGGCCAAAAAGCTTAAAATGACTTGCATTTTAATACCCTCTGTTTTATCTACGACTGCATGGCTAAACCCCGTTGCCTCACTAAAGGAGAGAGTTCATGGAGGTGACAGCAGAGGGATGAAAGACAAGGATACAGGACGAACCTTTAAGGTTGTACATGAGAAAGGGAGAAGGGATCGTATTCTAATTATTCCAGCGTTAATTAGTTCTGCACCCTTTTATCTTAATATGGGGGGTTTAGCGGATATTTTATGTGGATATTCAGCCATCATTGATTGGTATATCGCACATAAAGTCAAGGGAAAAAGATTCCCAAAAAAAGTACTTGAAGAATATCTTCCATTTCTAGAACAACTTAAAAAATCAAATTGGCAAATAGAAGAGAGAGAATCTTGGCTCGAGAGATTGGTGGATGGATTTCTGACCGCATATAGCAATTGTTTTGGACTTCTCTCGGGTAGACCCATGGAGGGGTCCGAACATTTTCTTTATTATCTTTTGGAGAAAAATGCTCTTGAGCCGATGAACCACGGACAAATTATAGCACTTAACACATTGATATCCCTATGGTTGCAAGAAAGATGGTTCACAAAGGTTAACACGGAAGAGGATGGAAATAATAATACTCATGAACGCAAATTAACCGGAGAGAAGATCAGAAATATTTGGAAAGATTTGAAAAGGTTTTATGATAAGGTAGGATTGCTGGAGCAAATTAAACTTAAATTAGGCGTGAATAAAAAAACAAAAGATATTTCAATGATACTGGATAACCCCACCTCATTGTTAAGAAAATACCAGCTTAATTGGAGTCAAATGCCAAAATTCGTAAAAGAGAAGCAATTATTTTACACAATTTGGAATGAACATGACTCCAAAGATCTGAATGATTCATTATTCATCACGATTTTAAAGGATGTGTTGTTTGAAGGCTGATGATTCGGAGGAATTGAGATTTCCCGTGATTTTCTCCGGGAATCTTGATCTTCCTTGGTAACGCTTAATTACCATTAGCACACCTTAATACCCCTTGGAATTCCTTGATATTCCCTCAATTATCCCTCATCCTTTGTCATCTGATAATCTTAAATGACTCCATCATATTTCTTATAACGGGAATATATTCATCATACTTCTTCCGATGAGCAGAAAAAGTGAGTTCATAGATATTATCAACATCCATTACAATCATAACCCGATACCTCATCATAGTATCTTCAATTACAGAATTTAGTGCCTCAAAGACCAAATTAGCAGCATCCAAATCTTGATGGGTAAAAAAGTTTTTTTCAAGTAGCGTAAATTTTGCATTATATTTTTCGACCCGCTCGACATACTTTTCCACATAATTCCTAAGCCCTGCAAATTCCACGGAATGAATTACGATATTAAGATTTTCCCGAACAAGGTCTTTTTCCCCCTTATAAGGAGATAAAAATATCGCAACAGGATTAGGTGACTTTTCTAAAATGTCCCAATCGTTTGGGTATTTGATATGGACGCCTTTGTAGTCATTTTCATAGGGAAGGAAATTCATATATAACTTAGGGATCTATTACTTTTTAAAATTTCATATCTTTAGCGCAGTTCATTAGGTTTCATTTATTTATATATTTAGAGCTGTTCATTACATAGCCACCGTGGGGATTTCTTAGCCATCTTAGGGGTTTCTAACGTAAAAATCTATTATTTGTGCATATGTTCTATATTTTTTGCCATAATTTGACCCAATCACATTCAAACCATGCTGGCCAAATAGTATTCTCGTCAGGTGCTGCATTTCCACGACCTATAGCCAAATTAATTCGAATATGCTGATATTCCATGTGCTCAAGTTGGTCTTGATTGGTTATTTTTTCTACAAGATGATTATCAAAATAGAATAAAATTTTATCAGGTTGCCAATCCACACCGTATGTATGAAAATCTTTGCTTAAATTTCCTAATCCGTAATGATGGCCATGAGTGGAATTTATATCTATTTCCTCTGCATCCTTTGTATGTAAATTTGTATGATAATTGTCCTCTCCATCGTCAGAATACCATTCAATAATATCGATTTCACTATAATCACTTCCATTCGACATAAATGTCCAAAATGCCGGCCAAAACCCTGTTGGTCCTTCCGGCATCCGTAATCTTGCCTCCAAATATCCATATTGGAAATCAAATTTTCCTTTACTATTTATCGCACCTGTGGTATAATTTAATGGTAATGGATTATCATCATCCCCCGCCCAGTAATAGTCGAAGGGTGCATCGGGATGGGTCTTATTTTCACCTTTTATGCGTAATATTCCATCTTCAATAAGCACGTTTTCGGGAGCAAACCATCCTTGATGATTATGGCATTTTCCATAACAGTTCCAACTTGCAGGTGGATATCCATATGACCAAATTGCTGTATTTAGGTTATCTTCTTCAAAATCATCAAATAGGACTAAATTCCATTCCTCTGAATTACTGTATGGACCTGGGTTTTTATATTGGATATGGGATGTAAATAATGTAATTGTGGTTGTTCCAAGTAGAATAATGATAAGGATTCCCGTAACTTTAAGATAGTTTGTCTTAAGATTCATAATTTTTCACATTTTAATCATTTTTATTTTATACTAACAGTAAAAGAAATGGCAAGAGAACGATTGTTAAGATTACAAGAAAATAGATGAAAGATTGTAATACTATATTAATATTAAGTTTTGGTGCATTATTATCCTTATTTTCAATGTTTTTTTCATTAATATCCATATTTTTAATCTTAGTTTCTGTGTTGTAATAAATTATTCTAAGAAATATTGATACATAATATAATAGAACCAATATGACAATTCCAAGATAGATATAGTCTAAAAGATCTCGGATGTACCGCAGAAATTGGGGGTAGAGAATTATAATTATTAAACCAATACAAGATACCAATGTAAAACATGTTGTATATGATGAAGTTATATTAGAGAATAAGATGGATTGGTTGGGGATATCAGATGTGGGATTTACTTTTTTTCTTATTTTTAGGGATATCTTTGTTGGGATCCACCAAATAAAAAGATATGAAATCACCATCAATAGTGGCAGAACCAACCAAACAGGCATAGAGATACCCAATAATGGTACACTTGAATTGAGTACGAAATGTGCTTGAAACGAAGCATAGCCCCCAATTACAAAATTAGTGATTAATATTGCCAGAGAAAGACTCATTATCAGAGGTGGACCAACAAAAATGGAATTCTTCTTTTTTTCTTGAGATTCTATTTCTTTTAGATTTCTCTTAAATGGTAAAATGCACTGCCCTAAAAATTCCATTTGTAGTCCAAAATTCATTTCATAAATGTAAATATAACTCTATATTTAAATCTATTTTTACGGACATAAAAATAGGGAAAGAAATGAATGAAAAAAATAAAAAACCTATCTGTGCGACCCCCATACATTGAGTAGTCGCATATACTTCAAATGACTTGTGTATTCGTTAATCAGACTCTAAGATGAAGATTACTGCAGGAGTTGAGATATAGAATGTATCCTTTCGCTTGATCACGACAGTGTGGAAATATTCTGCCAATCCCAAGAATCCTCTGATAACACTCTCATCCTCTTCAAACACAAATTCAACTTGGGTTGGATATCTTGAATCTTTCACCTTCGCAGAATCAAATACTCTCTCATCGATGAGCGGAATCTTCAATTCTTGCACAATTTCGTACACTCTTTTAATAAACAGTTCTTTTTTAGCCATGATATCACCAATTTCTTTAAATTGGGTAGTACTTTATCTTACAAAAATCTTTCCGATGATAGATCCCCGTAGTTTCCATCTTTGCGGTATAGCAAAAAAGTTGGGCACTTTTTCTTCTTAGCCCCATGAACTTCTGGAGAGTTTACAATGGAAAAATCTTTGAGTGCTTTTAATTATAAACTTGTTAGTTTTACTTAATAAATATATTGATAATTTTGGTTTTTTATGAGGGGATCATACAAGCAACAAACTCTAATGCATATTATCAATTAAGGAAAAGACCAATAACCTAATTTTTTGATAAACACAAGAAACCCAAGCGAGATAAGAAATCCCGTACTAAATACACTTTCATGAAAAAATTAAAATATTTCCAAATGAAAAAAAAACATCCCAATTAAACTCAAGAGTGGAAAAAAAAGAAGAACATATCCATATATAACCATAAAAATCTAATAAATCATATTCAAGCAATAATACGGGAAAAATAGATCAAATAGAAGCCTTGCACCAAAAGAGTCTTAAGAGACCCAAAAATATAAAAAACCAGATATTAAAATAAAAAAGAGGGGAGGGAAATAAGATCATTTCAATGTATTTATGGACAGACTGAGTTGGTCCGCCATGGCTTCCAATTCTTCTTGCCAGTGGCCAAAAATCATAGACATATGTTGAGATCCCACAATTATATCTGGCACTTTGGATATATCCCCATCAATTTCCATATGCACAATAACCCTACAGTGAATTCCATCCATCGAATGCTTTATTTTGCCCTCAATAATGGATATGGTGTCCAAATTAGTGTTTAAATTTAATAAAGTCATTGGTTTTTCTTCAATGTCGGCATAGGCGGTTACTCCAAAATTACGACCGTGATAATCCCTGATCGTAAATTTCTCCTTTGCCATGGATAAGGGAATTATATCGTGTTCTATGGTAACTTCATTTTCCCCAGCCTCGAATCTTCCCTTTTTGGATCCAAAATTACCCATTAAAATAGGCTGGCCCGTTATCCCATGAAGCATAAAGCTGGACAACATTGCGGTAATATCTCCTTCACAACTGCAAATAATGCCCTCATCAATTAAACGAGCAAAGGCCAAACAAGGTACTACGGGGCGCTCTTCGGTAAATCTCCCACAATTCACAGTAATCCCGTTCGCCCCCTCCCTCCCAGCCAAGAATTTAAGTGCCAAATATGCTCTTGTGGCGTTCATCATTTCCTCCTGAGGGGGTTCGATTTTGTCAAAATCTTGTTTCCATCGTTCTAGTTCTTTTTTAACCTCCTCATCGGAGAATTTATCGTAATTTCGATAAAACTCATTGGTTTCTATGTGGCGGAATTTAGTTCCGAATCTTTTTTGTACCTTAAAGAAATCCCATGGTCCTTCAGGGGCAGAAAAGCTTGGAATTTCCCCAATATAGAGAAATTTGCTCTCTTTCAAGAATTTTTTTGCCCTTAAACCATAAAGAATGGCTTCCGGTTCATTCCCAGTTAACATGGGGAGTCCTATTTGCTCAACCGTAAACTTTTCCAAGGGATTACAGCCAGCCTTCCCAAAAAGTATTGCATCAGTATCCAATGAGATCACTTCCGGAATCCTAAGCATATCGTTTTGATCATAGACAGTTAATGGCGGTTCCATCTCAATAAAATCATATTTTCTATATTTAGCTGCTCTTGCGGCAATTTGAAAATCTTGGGAAATTAATGTAGGGCGCTCAAATTTTGGGGTTCCTTCTACATCAGCCGAGCATACACTCCCATGTACATCCGTATAATGATGGAGGCCAATTTGAATAGGTTTTATTCTTACAATACCTCTTTGATATTCTCCAGGAGAAAGACTGGGAAAAATGGATATTTCGACTGTTTTATCTTCAAATTCCTCCAAAATATCCTCTATGGGTACATTTTCATATTCCTCTAAATGAGGTGATAATTGGGTTTGAATGGAATACTTTTCTTCTTTGTTCTTTTTAATCGTGCCGCGTATTTTCATAATTATTATCTCACATCAATCATCTAAAGTGTATTAATATAATTTTTAGGTTTAGCAATAAAAATCTTGCTGATAAACTAATTAATTTATGAAAATGGTGAGAACGATGGGATAGAATTACAAAAGCAGGTATTGAAAGAAAAAAAGCTATTGAATCTTTTGAATAGAATAAATGAAGAACTCAATATGGATTATTTTGTGGTCTATAACTCTTTACGTACTTGTTTGGTTGCCTCAACCATTACTTTCAATTTCTCCAAAGCAATATCCCGGGAGAGCATTTTTAAGCCACAGTCCGGTTTCACGTAAATATCTTTCGGGTCGGTAATCTCAAAAGCATTGTGGATCCGTTCTACCACGGTTTCCAAAGATTCTACCTTCCGGTCATGCACATCAATACATCCATAGCCCAATTCCTTATCAAAATTATGGTCTTTCAACAAATTTATATTTTTTTCATCGGAATTGGCAAATTCTAGATCAATCTGATCCACGGGTAAATCCAGCATTGCGGGATAAATTAAACTAAAATCGCCATAGCAAATATGAATGCCCGTTTTAACATTAATATTTTTGGTTACGATTTCCATGGCCTCTTGCACCAATGGCATATCCTGAGGATGTGTGGAAAGTGCGGGTTCATCAATTTGGATGAATTTTGCCCCTGCCTCCTGGAGATTCTTAACCTCGGTATGGATTATTTCGGCCAAGTCCAAGATGACATCCCTTCTCTTGTCATAATGTTCGTTAAAAGACCAATCGGCAATGGTGTATGGTCCCGTAATGGGGACTTTAATCGCCTTTTCGGTATGCGCACGCAAGAATTTATATTCATCCACTAACATGGGCTCCACATATTCAACCTTATCGATGACCGCTGGTTTTCGGTAATAAACATTTCCCCATACCCGAACACGATCATAAATATCGAACCCGTCAATATTTTCCGCGAAGAATTCAACCATTTCAGTCCGGCGCATTTCCCCGTCGGAAATGATATCCACACCCGCTTTCTTGTGGTCTTCAATGACCTGCAAGATTGCCTTCTCGAATAGAGGTTGCATCTCCTCTTCGGTCATTTTTCCCTTTTGTAATTTTTTAAATGCCTTATTTAGCCATTTTGGTTTCGGATAGCTCCCTACGATGGTTGTTGGTAAAATTGGTAAATCATCTAATGACATTTTAATTTTCTCCTCCTTTAAACACATTTCCTAAATTTTGAAGTTTCTCTTGAGCTTTGGAATAAGGAATGAGATCTAAACTGTAGTTTGGGCCAATATTCACATTTTCCTCTCCCACTATCTCCTTTGCCCGAGAATATTTATCATTCAACTCTTCGGGTTTTTCCATCTTAGTATTCAAAGCATCCACTGCTCCCAACCCTAACCCAATTCCTTCAGGTAATCCATTTTCCGCATGATATTCCTCTATCACCTTCAAATTATTATGGGCGACGTCATCAAAGCCAAACACATTTATCGGCAATTCAAGCACCGAGGATAATACGGATTCTACGTTGCCAAAGTAAGTATAAAGCCCTATCTTCATCTCCAAATCCTCAACCATAATGGATATTGTTTTTTTCAAGAGAGCCAAATCATCTTTATCCATATCCCTATTGACGATTAGGGGCTCATCTATTTGAAGGAATTGAGCACCAGCTTCTTGGAAATTAACCGCAATTTCGTGGAGCTTTTCTGCCAACGCCACGGAAAAATCTTCGGTGGATTCAAAATGCTCATTGATTGACATATGGGCCATTGTGAATGGACCAGGTAAAACTGCCTTGACCGGATAATCCTTTCTGAGTTTCGAAAACCTCTCGGAAAGTGTGGATGTTATTTTTCCGAAATCCGATTCCGCCACCGGTTGGTGGTAATAGAAATTATTTTCAAAAAATCTGGTAAGACCGTTAATTGAAAACCCCTCGATCTCATTAGCCACGGGTGTGAAAAGATCATCCCATGCTAAAAGTCCCGTAGTGGGCAGATCTATCCCATAGGAAATTTGTTCTTCAATTACCTTTTTGGAAAATGTATAGAGTTCCTCTTCCATCTCTTTTTTTGGGATTTTACCCTTATTGTGCTTTTTTAGCACCTTGCTAATTGCTTTTTCTCTAGGATAAAATCCGATTGTAGTTAGGATCATATATACCTTAAAAAAGAGTTACTAATTTAAAAAAATTAACCATTCTGCCATTGAACTAAGGTATTCGGATTAAATGTCAATAAAAAAACACAGAAGATTACATTTCTTACATTTTTTACAATATCATCAATGATCACCGATACATAGATTTTTATCTCACATAATGTTATGGTTAATTACAATGGATATAGCCTTTAACACATATAGTTTGCGAAAAGAATGGAAGACCCTAACCGCCGGCGGAAATTACGAACCCATCGTAAAATTCATTAAAATGCTGGACGGGGTAAAAGAGGTAGAACTCCTTGATAGGACCTTTGATTCCGATCCGAACACACTTGAAACCATCCAAGAAGTTTTTCAATCCCAGGGCATTTCAATCTTTTCTTTAGGACCCCATATTTCTCCACTCGTGGGTAAATCTTACAGATCAAAGATGTTGAAAAAATTTAAACATTGGATAGATATGGCCGCGGATCATGGAATCCATAACTACAGGGTATCTTTGGGTGGTGGATCCAACTATGACTTGAAAAAGATGTGGATCATCCCCATTGGTCGAAAAAAGCCCGAAAATAATAAACAAGCAGTTGAATGGACCCTTGAAGTACTTGAACCCGCAATAGATTATGCAGAGGAACGGGATGTATCCCTTTGTATCGAAACACACCATCGATATTCTAGCAATCCGAATTATCAAAGAAGACTCTTAGAGGCATTGCCTTCCGAGAATTTGGGATTCATTTTCGATATTGGCAACTATGAAAGCCGGGATCTTTCTTGGAGATCATTAGATGTGCTTTTAGAGAAGGACGCGGTTAAATACATGCACGCGAAAACTTATGAGTTCGATGCAAATGGATTTGAAACCACCTTAGATTATCCGCGAGCGATAAAACAGATGTACGATGCGGGCTTGGAAATCAACCTATCCATCGAATGGGAGGGAAAAATGCCCACATTTTTGGGAATTCTCCATACCTATGAACTATGCAAATACTCCCTCGCGAAAGCGAAAGGAAAGGATTATGAAATGCAGCTCGATTTCCCGAGCAACGATGAGATCATGAATTCGTTAATGGAATAAGACGGAAAAAGAGATGTGGAATAATAAAAGACATCCCAAGCCCTCTTTCGAAAATGAAATGGAATTTCAAATATTTTTAAATTTTTTCCAAGAATCATTCTAAATTTCTTCCCATTTTCTGAAAGATGAACAAAGGACAAAATGATTTTTTAAGTGGAATTTAGCAAATGTGAATTTATGGAGGATCTGAAACATTTTCGGTATCAGACTTAAGCTTTTACCTCATAAAGCAACCCTTTCTTTTGAATATTGATCATTCCAAAAATTTAATATAAAAGCGTACCTCAATTACATAGAAATTGGCAATTCAAAATCATTGAAAAGAGATAGGATGATTTTACTATGAACGAAACTAACGGCAAAACTAACGGTATTGTGAAATGGTTCAATTCTAAATTGGGCTATGGTTTTATTGTTCCAGAAGACGAATATGATGAAAACGATCTTGACAAAGGAACCGAGATATTTGTCCATTACTCCTCAATAACCACCCCCGAGGATAACGGATTTAAGACACTTTATCGAGGAGATAAAGTAGAATTTGAATCGGTAGAAAATGAAAAAGGTTTAGAGGCACAACAAGTGGCCATTACCGAAAAATCGCCCCGAAGAGAAAAATACAGACGGAACTCTGATGATGAAGAAGGGGAAGAAGAATCCGAAGAAGCAACAGAAGAAGAGCTCGAAGAAGAGGACGAGCTTGAGGAAGAGGAAGAAGTTGCTGAAAAAGAATCTGAATCCGAGGAAGAATCCGAAGAAGCAACAGAAGAAGAGCTCGAAGAAGAGGACGAGCTTGAGG
>CAZEPC010000047.1:0-1706 GCA_964513765.1 uncultured archaeon | reverse complement strand
TTGCTGAAAAAGAATCTGAATCCGAGGAAGAATCCGAAGAAGCAACAGAAGAAGAACTTGAGACCACAGAAGATGAATTGGAAAAGGCACCTGAAGAAGCTGCCGAATAAGAAGAATAAACAACCTAAGTAATAAAAAATACAGAAGAAATTTTTTACCTTTTCTTTTTCTGCGTGTCTTTACATTATACAATCGATTTTCATTGTTTCCAGTTTTACAGTTCATCGCGGCATTTATATACTTTATATTCCTTATTCTCCTATGATTTTTGATAATATCAAGAGTTTTGAAGCATATCAAGAGATTCTCCCATCCAATATTTATAAGGGCCTTCTATGGATAAAGGAGAACGCCGACTCAAGCTTGGGAGAGGGAAATACTCCACTCAATGAGTCAGATTTCGCAATAATTCAAAGTTACAATACAAAGCCCTTAAAGGAGGGTTTTTTCGAGAACCATCACCGTTTTATCGATATCCAATACATGATTTCGGGAAGGGAGTGGATTTTTCACGCTAAAAAAGGAGAAAAATGGCTCAAAAACAGCAAGGAATACAGAAACGAAGATGATATTGAGTTTTACCACCCAAAAAAAGAGATGGAATCGACCACAAGAATCATGATGAAACAAGGGGATTTTGCCATTTTTTGGCCAGGAGATTTACATATGCCGTGTATCTCACCAAAGGATCGAGAAAACTTGGCCACAAAGATTGTAGTTAAGATAAGAAACGAAAAGTAGGAAAGAAAAAACAACATTTTATTTCAGGGGTTTAGGTGTTGCTTTTTTTTCTAAAAAACCCAAAATTCTTCTAAAAATGGGATCCAAATCCCACAATTTATTATATGATGGTTAATCCTTAATCATATATTCCAAAACAAATTCATCTTAGACAAATAGCCCATAGATTTACAATAATTAACCATCAGGGCAATGTCCTTGCAGACAGCAGCGCCGCTGCATCAGGGCTTAAAAACTATTCAGACAATCCGCATTTTATTCAAGCCCTTAGAAGCAGAGAAAAACAAACAGAGATTTATACTGCCGGAGATGACGGGGCGATGTGCATCTTCACTCCTGCGGGAAATTCAAATAAACGAAACTTCATACTCAAATGCTGCCTGAAACAGAGCATATCCTCGCAGTACTCTGCAATTATTGCCTCTGCAATGCTGAAAATCGCAAGTGTTTCTCTCATTCTCACTGCGATTTCTTCCGCCTTTCTGGCAAATATTACTATAAGGCCTCTGATAAAAATGCGTAAAGCAGTAATAGACTTCGCCGGAGGCAAGCTTGATAAAAAACTCGAGATCCCGGAAACGCACGAAATGGGCAGTCTTGCAAAGAGCCTGAACAATATGGCAAGAGAGCTGGACAGAAAAATCACCCAAATCACTGAACAGCAGACAAGTCAGGAGGCAATTTTAACTAGTATGGTGGAGGCGGTTGTAGCTCTGAGCAATGAAAACAATGTAATAATGGCCAACAAGGCTGCTGTTGAGTTTTTCGGGCTTCAGGAAGGCTATATCGGGAGTTATTATGCTAATCTCATACGTAACACAGATTTCCAGCAGGCAGTGGAAAACACCACCACCAAAGGCTCTGCAAAAAAAGAAATTGTTCTGATGAGAAACAACAACGAATTCATACTCCACCTTCAAGGGACAGTACTGAAGAATCCTGCCGGGGAAACTATTGGTTCGCTC
>CAZEPC010000046.1:0-17599 GCA_964513765.1 uncultured archaeon | reverse complement strand
TGCACCACCACCGAAGCCGGAATCGCCCGCACCACCACCGAAGCCGGAATCACCTGCACCACCACCGAAGCCGGAATCGCCTGCACCACCACCGAAACCGGAATCACCTGCACCACCACCGAAGCCCCAAAATTCGAAACCTAAAAAATCGGCTGGAAATCAAGATAAATTGGGTATGTTATTAAACAATCTTAAAAAGAAGAAGAAAGCTAAACCAAAACCGAAAAAAACGGAGAAAAAGGGCCTTAGTGTAGCTGGAAAGTCAAGTAAGTTTGCTCAAGTTGTGGATACTAATACAAGTACTTCAGCTGGAAGTAATGTACCGCCTCCAGCACCAAAACCAAACTCACAACCACCAGCACCAAAACCAAAACCAAACTCTACATCCTCCCCGCCGCCTCCGGTGCCTCAAGGAGCTGCTGTGGAAGAAACCTCTCAAACAGATAAAGATATTGAAAAACTCCGTACTGATATAAAGGTAAAGATTGCAAATATCAACAAAAAATTATTGGACCTTGAGATGGACAATATTACGGGTGATTTAAGTGATGAGGAATTCGAAGAAAAAGAAGCTCGGTTAAAGGGCTTGAAGGAAAAAATGAAAAAGCAGCTAGATGATTTGTAAAATCCGCGTAAATTTTATAATTTATTCCTTTTTTCACAATACTTTTGCTTTTTGCTTCACAAAGTTTAATTATGCAGATTAGCTAATTCTCCCTATGGAATATTTCCTCGAAATTTCCAAGTTAAAGGAATATTTATGGGAATTTCTGGCAAAAGTAGAATTTTCAAAGAATTACTCTTTTGATTTGTCAGATCATCCAAAGTGGGAAAAACCACCCGTTTCTTGTGGATTAAAAAATGGGAGATGGAAACCATTGAGGCCCGATGGCTTGACTGTGGGTAATAATGAGGTATTTGGGGCGATTGGTGTTCCAAATCTTACTGCCGAGAAGGTTTATGAATATTACAATGGCTCTAAAGGCTTTTCTTATTCAATTAATCCTTCTCAGCTTTCTCTTTTGGTGGGGCCCAAGAAGAAATATGAACATTGTAAAGTTCTTTTTAATTCAGCTAAATACCAAGATTTCTTTTACCAATGCGAGGTATTTGATCAAACACAAGATAAAAGAAAGATAATTCCTTGGAGATCTCTTTCACAGGCCCAGGATAAAAAATTATTTCGAATAAGAAAAACTCCCATTGCTGTTTCTGAAATTAATGATGGTCCGCTTGATTTTAAAATTATTGATTTTTGTCCCAAATTGGGGGAAGAGGATCTTCAGAAATTTATATCCACTTCAAAATTAACGGGATTTCACGATATTCCCATTTTATGCAGATATGTCATTATTTCAAATAATAGCAATTTATTGATAAAAAACACTATGTTTGGTTGCGGTTTTATTAATTATGGTACCTCGTGGCAATTTAATATGGGTAAACCGGTAGGCGCAAATCCTACTACTCACCAAGATTCCTACTTACAACATGTAATTGTGCAAGATACCAAACATCAGAATGAAAAAAATGCAGGTAAACAAGAAAAAGAAGGGGAAAAAGAAGGGGAAAAAAAAGACGAAGGAAAAAACAAAGGTCCTTGTTTTGGCTTAATAGGGGAATTTGATTCAATAAAAATGCTCGATGATGCCTATGGTATGCTCGATGGTGCCTATGTCTTTCCTAATTCGGATCTGGATGAATTACCTTTAGAAGAATTTCTTTCAAAATATGGGAAAAAAATTAAGGGAAAAGGTATGATTTCCTTCAACAAAACACTAAAACAATTAAAGCCAACCGAATCTGTGGTATTACCATTTATCTTAATACCCTCTGAATCACGGAACCAAGAGTGGGAGATCTTAAATGAGGCATTCAAATGGGATTTTATAAGTTTATTAGAAAATACTTTCGAAGTTAGCGTAAAATGGTCCAATAAAATCGAAATCAAAACCACCTCTGAAAATATCAACGATCTAATCGACAGCCTTCTTAATCATCTTAAACTTCATTCTAGCCCCTATGGCTTGCATACTGGTTCTGTATATTATTCCCATAATAGTGCATTCATTCGTGATAATTATCAATTACAAAGGGGTCTGATGAAAGCGGGTAGGTTATCCGCAGGAGTTCGTAATCTTGATTTTTTTTCAAAGGCAATTGAGAAATCTGGGCTTAGAAATTCCTACAATCTTCAAAATTATTCGGGACCTGTGTCCTCAAAAGAATTAAGGGTTGAACTTCCTGCCTATTTATGTTTGGCTGCTCAAAACTTGCTTGAATGGACTGGAAATTGGGAGGGTTTGGCTAATTATTACGAAATGATCCGGTATTGTATGGATATTTCTCTGTCTGGTGCAAATGGGTTGTTTATTTTGAATAGTGATGAACAATGGATTTGGTCTTGCTATGTAGATGAAATCTCCTATTATTTGGATAACTCCTTGTTGATGATTGCGGCAAATGATTTTGCTACCCATATTTCGGACTTTTTAGGGACTGAGATCAAGGAAAAAAAACAAGAATGGCAACAAAAACAAAAAAAATGGGCAGAATCAATGTTTAAATCTTATTATATGCCCAAAGAATATAGATTTGCCGTAGGTATGGATTGTATGGGTACCCAAGACACATCACTCATCCCTACGATTTTATCAAGACCGGTTCATCTCCACATGATTCCAATTCTTGAGAAATGGTTTATTCAACTAAAAAAAGAGGGTAAGCTCACGGATAAATACATTGCCCGGCCTTATCATATTATTAAAAATAATTTAGACTTAATTTGGGAGGTAATGAGCAATCTCGGAACGATTAGAGCCCATTCAAAAACATGTGCGGTGGCTGGTAATACTCCTGCCTATTACCTCTATGCCGTATCAGATTTAGATTTACCCTTTAAGGATGATTTGTTTGAATTGGTCTTAGAATTCCCAAATTGTACGGGTGCTGTTAACGAGATCCATGATATTTATAATAAATCATGGGGAACGGAACGAAGGAGGGTTGGAGATTCAGGAATCTTATTGGAAGGGATCCTTCATTATCTTTTTGGCATTGTACCTGAACGCCAATCCATTCTATTCGATCCACATGCACCCTTTAGTTTAGGATATGGGTTCATAAGAAATATCAAAATAAAAAATAAGCATTATTTAGTTAAAGGCACGGAAACCTCTTCCTATTATCAACTTAAGGATAAAATTCCCTCCTATGAATTTGATAACAACAACAATTCGATTGATATGACCATTTTGGATAAATATATGTTTACCAATGAAATCGTAAAGGAAATCCAGATAATGGCACAAGATTTTATTAATAATGTGGATGAAATAACACAAGACTTAATTTCGCTAATAGATCTTCCCTCCATAAAAGATAAATACATATCAATTGTGAAATCTGATTTATCTGGCAAGATAAGGTATTATCCAAATATATTTGGACTTGAATTGGGATTAAAACATGAAGAATCCATGATCCCCCCTATCAACATATCTTTATTGGAATTTATCCCTCCAAATACATCGAATTTAATCAAGGATAAATTGGAGAGGCTAGGGAGGGATCCTCCTATCTTGATCGAGATTAACACCGAGAATCTTTCAAGAGATATGTCCTGTCATATTTTAAATTCAATCTTTTTATCTTTGGTTCTCAACAATTTTGATGAAAAATATGAGATCTCGGTTTACAATATGCTCGAAGCTCCCCTTTTAATGAAAATAAACGGGAAATTATCCATTGCCGAGCCAAAGTCTGAAATTCTACGAAATTCCAATATAAAAGGATTTAAGGAATTAATTAAAATGGATGAAGGAGGAAAATATAATTTCACCCCTCATAGCTTTTTAAAAAACTTAGAAGATTTTATTACAAAAAAAGGCTCTCCAAACATTTTGGTTTTTTGTGATGAATTTTCTAAAAAGCATGCCATCGAAGTTCTTACCCAAATTGCAATCCTAAAATGGCAAATCTATCCTTTGGTTATGTTAGATAAGGAAATGAAAAAAAAGATACATAAAAATGGCTTTAAATCGATATCCAAGGATAAAAATATCATTTTTATCAGTCGCGGCAAAGATCTGATCAAAAACTCCTCTAAATTTGAACCATTACACCAATTTCAGAACTTTGAAATATACGGAATGAAAGACCAGCCCTATAGTGGGATGATTTATATCCCCAATAATGGGCATGTGTTCAAGGACACCCACTCTTTTTGCGAAAAATTGGGAATTTATCTCACACCCACACGAAATAAGGCCATCTCTATGCATCCTTTTGGTAAATATAGGCTTTCAGATCAAATTGGATTCCCCGCAGATACTCCGTTCAGGCTTGAAATTACCTCTTCCATACCTATTAATATTTATGTTCAAGGCAAGCACTACAATGGCAAGGAGATCAAGATGGAATACGATCCCTCAAAAAGATCTCAAGGCTTCAAACCCAAAAAACCCTACTGTTCTTTTTACACTATGCAACCATTTGCTCCAATGGAGGTTGCTGCTGGCGGGTTTGCTACCGGACGGAATTGTATTCGGTTTATCGCAGAAGCTAATGTCGATACTCCTCTTGAATTAACCTATAAAATCTATTTGGATCAAACCTATCATCCCATCCAGCTCATTGGAGGGCAAAGGGAAAGGATTTTGGATCCTACTCATATAGAAAAAAAGGCCGATGGCAGTAAGGTTCTCATAACCACCCTACACCCGGGAAGGGATGTTCACGAAATTATCCAGCCCAACAAAACTAGTGCAAAAAAAAGGTCTTTTCAATTTACTTTTGGAAGATTTCCCCATATCTAATAAGAATTAACTCAATTATCTGGTTTTGATTACTTTAGGCGCGTAAGGGGTGGTATTTTTCCTTTTTTTCCGACAATCCCCCCTCTGCTGATTAATACCCCGTATACTCCTTCAATGTCAGGTAAATTATCCAATACTGATTCAACCGCCTCTTTATGTTTATCGCCTTTTACTTTATTACAGATTAGGGTTGCCGCGGTATCTGCCAAGCCTGCATTTTCCGCAAACACAGTTACTGCATCGGCATCCCCAAAACTAAACGCATGCCCAAATTGGCCGGAGCTGGTTCCAATTCCCATTGGATCTTGATTTGCCTTAAAGATAAATCCAAGCTTATTTTCTAAGGCGGTGGTGAGTACATCCAAACCTATAACAATGTCTCCCTCGGATGTTATTGCGATTTCTCCTCCATTTTCCACTACAGCTATTCTTGCTTTAGATTTTCCTAACATTTCATGCATCATTCTATCGGCTAAAACTCCTGCTACGGATGCCATAGGACCTACTTTGCAATTCCTTGCGTGCTTTTCCATTTCTTCTACTATATGGGGGGCGTCAGGTATTTCAATAGGTTCAAATGATTCTTTCCATTCAGGATGATCTTTTACAAAACGATTCAGAACCTTAAGGTCCTTTTTTAGCCTTTCTTTCGCAATAGCAATGGCTTCTTTTGTATCGGTAATAATTGTACATTTTGAATGTTCCATTGTAAAGGTTTCTTTAATCTTTTTACGTTTCTTTTTATAATTATTGGCCATTCCCATCATGTCCTATTTTTAAATTGATTGAAAAATGATTTGCGAAATTGAAGAAATAAAAAACGAAGAAATGAAATACTATTAGCAAGATGTACATCGATTTAGGCGAACATCGTCTCAATATGATCTTTAACCTTATTCATCTGTTCTATAGCATTGTCTTTCGGTCCGTAAACATAGATTCTCACCACGGGGCCAGTCCCAGATGGTCTAAAATATATGTCGGTATCGCCGGATCCGAAATGGATTACTGCCGTTTTTCCACCAATTTGCTCGAATGTGCTGATTTTATATTGATAATTCTCGATTTTAATGTCCTCTCCCGTTTTTTTAGAGAAAGTTTCGAGGATTTTCACCTTCTTTTTGTCCTCTGCTTTGATTTTGGTCCGGGTTCCAATTATATTTTGATCGATTGCTTTGTTCAGATCATACCCTTTTTCAATGAGTGTACATAAAACGAGGATGGCCATTGCAGGGTATTTATCTCCTAAGGGAGGAAAGACTGATTCGATTTTTGCACCGGATTCTTGTTCTTCTTCATCTTTAATCGAGAGGATATTAAACACATTTCCGCCTGATTCTTCCCATAGGACCATAAGTATGTCATCCCCCCTCAATCCAGAATCTGCAATTGCATTCCTTATTTTTTGAGGTGTGCCGAGTTTTTTAAATCCGGCGGAGGTCTTTTCGTAGATGATACCTGTTTGAAATGTTTCTTCATCAATTTCCTCCCCAATTGCACTATATAATACCATTCCCAGGTGTTTATATCCGACACCGGTAATAAGGCTTAGATCAGAGGCAGGATCACAACGTGGATCGCTGGGAATTGTCCGAACATTGATAAATTTCTTTCCGAAATCTTTTGCCAGTAAATTGTGCATTGCTGTATAAAGTTCATTGGGTGTTAAGGAAACGAAGCCATTCTCATCTGCCATCTCTGATTCGGGATTCTGAATGATGAATACGATTCTGTCCCTGTCTGCATCTAATAAAATAGCAATGTTTGCATCATGTTCCTTGAGCTGTGTTTCCACCTTTTCCCTGTCAAATTCATCTGTGGGGTTTGGAGGATCCACATCTTCATCAATTAATACCACCTCTGCCCCGACTTGTTCAATTAACGCATTCAATTCGGGTGCCACCCCCATAAAGGGCCATAATACTATCTTTTTACCATTTAAAATTGAAATATCGATTACTTTCTCAAGAAGATTGAGTATATATTCATTATTTGCTTTATCGGCGTTCACATAGGAAGGACTAAAATTCTTTGCCAGTTCTACCTCATCTAGCGAAATCGCGGTTTCCGAGATGGTTTGCATTACCCTTCCACTTATCGGAAATGCCAGCTCGATGTATATTTTTACTCCATTCCATATAATGGAATTATGGCTCGCGGTCAGTACGATGGTCAAATCAATCTCATCCAGAAGTGAGAGGGCACAGCTGGCGTGTGGTGTCCCCATTCTTGAATAATATTTGCTTTTTTCTGCTTCCGGCTTTAACCGATCATCATATGTTTCTTGAAAATAAATATTATACCCATCATTTGCCATTATTTTCCCACAATATTCAACTAAATGATTCCCAGATGGTCTATCGTCCGATACCAGCAAGACATTGGGATTATTCTTACCCAACTCTTCTTTTGCAACCTTACTTACCGCTTGAAACACCCGTAAAAACATATGTTGCGCATCTTTTTTCATTACGTACTTTTCCCCGTCTTTCTTCAAAAGCTTCATCCTAATGCCTGAAGTATGCGGGATCATAGGGTTTATGGTCTCTTCTTGCTCTTCTGTCAACTCCATTAACTTTATGGTGTCAAATTCTTCCCCCGACACCAATCCAATCTCTTCAACATCTAAGTTTATTTTCATTATTAATCACTCTTACTTACTTATTATGATCTAAAAAAGAATATATTTATGCTTAAGGGAATAACATAAAAAGTGAAAATTGGTGGTTTAAAAAGGGAAAAATTTAGGAATTTCGTGGATTTTGCTTACATCTTTTGTTCTGTGTCGGGACCGGCTAGCTTATCTTGTTTGCTCAAAAATCCTTCCTCATCGTTGATTTTATCGATTAACTTTTTCAAGATTTCATGGATTACCACCCGATAATCTTTATCGATTGCAATCATACCGTAGGTGGGAATATTTAGCATTTTTTGGATAAATTTAGGAGATAATCGGTTGTCCAAATCCTGTTTATTGGCGATTCCGATGATTTCCATATCTGATGCTCGGGATTTTAGGGTTTTATTATAGAGCTTTTTAGTCCTCTGAACGTTCTCATATGTGCTATTGGTTACTAAAATCACAATTTTTGTGCCTTTTAGAAGTGTATCCCACATATTGGTGAATTTTATTTGTCCGGCAAAATCCCATAACACAACCTTTCTTTTCCCCAAGCCATCGTAATTGGCAATGTCTGCTGTAATAGTAGGGACATATTCTAAGTTTATTTCTTTTCCCACGATTAAATGGGTGAGTGTGGTTTTTCCTACGCTTGCGTATCCTAAAATTGATACTTTAATCGGACCCAAGACCACTTGATCAATTGTTTTTATAAAATCCCGAAATATTGAACGCTCCCCATCCCATTTAGTTTTAATCATTTCTCCATACCTGGATGTGAATTTTTGAATTACTTTTTCCACTTTTGGGTGAATCACATCCTCTCTATCATCCACATCGGTACAAAAAACCACAATAATATTGTCTTTTATGCTGTAGAAAAACTTCGAATTTCCAGTTATGGTGCTCTTTATTTCACTTTGGGAGATTTCCCTCATAAAGCCACTAAATGCGCTTAAAAAGCCTGCTAAAAGGTCTTGGTCGATCTTGCTTGCTCCGTATTCTCTAAATAGTAAAGATTTACCGTCCGTGGTGAGTATATTTATGTGCTGTATCATATGAACACGCTTTTTTTTTGATTAGTTGGGATTGTTAAGCAACAGTTGCTTTTATGTGTCACTAGGATCTTCAATTGCTTAAGGTTTTTGCATTTTTTGTGTTGGATATGGTAAGTGGGAAAGAACACATTTTTTATCTTTCTACAAAATTGGGATGAAATAGGGTTGGTGAAAGGGTTTTTGATATATTTGATCCTCAATTATTAAGTATATTAAAGACCTAAATAATATTTATGGAAGGGGACAAAGATCCAATTCTAAAGAAAATTGATTCTTTTACCGAAATTTTACAAAACTTTGGGCTTCAATTTATCCAATCAATAGGTGAATTAAAGCATTCTAACAGTGTTTTAGAGGATAAAATCAATAAGGTAGAAAAGGAAATCCTCAATATTAAAAGCCTTGAAGTTCAGTTGAAAGAAATAATCAAAGCCAAAGAAACTTTTATCAAAAAGGTTGATCAGATAGAAAAATTTGTGGAATCAATGAATTCCAAGATAGCTACTAGTCCCTCCCAAAAAATAATGGAAGAAACATCCAAAAAATCTAAGAAAAATTATGATTCACCCCTTCATATCCTCGAAGATCTTGAAAGAGAGCTGGATGAGGCTTCCAGCGTTTTTGAAATTAGAAATTCATTAACAGACGCAAAAGAAGGGCTTTACATGCTCACAGGTGGGCACATGGTACTTTTTAAGCTGAGAGAGGTATTGAGAAAATTGAGACCAAATACCAAACTGACACCTGAATTTAAGGAAGATCTTAAACAAAAGATAAAAAAATGGAAAACCTTTTTCTGATGGGGAAAATTGCCCTTACTCTTATTTGGTTTTTATAATAGCCCATACTTTCGTTTATATCCATCGATTACATTTTTCTGTAAATCTACTTTTTTCTGAACCTCTGAATATTTTGTATCTAGGTTATTAAAATCCTTTTGCAAAGATTCATAGTCCTTTTCCATTGTTTCATGTTCTCTTGTGATTTTGCTCAATTTGCTTTCCAATTTTTCATTTTCTTTAATGACCTTGAGCATTTTATTCTGGAGGCTTTCAACTCCTTTAGAAATCTTTCCAAACCTTTCGGATCTGCCCAATGCATCATTTAATTTCCGTCGTAGGTCTTCAATGATATCCTTATATTTTTTCGACCGTTTTTTAAGTTCCTCTTTTATTTGCTGTTCCATTTGGTCAATTTTGTTATGATATTTCTCCCTTAATTCCTTTAATTCGGATTTAAGTTCATTTTGTTCAATTTCCATCATTTCTATTTGTTCTTCGTGCTGAATTTGGGATTGGAGCGCATTTTCCCTTAAGGCACGGTTCTCTTCTTCTATTGCCTCCAATTCAAGTTTGAGTTGCTCAATCCTTTCTCTTAATTCTTCATTGGGGGTTCCTACATCAATTTCGGACATTAATTTTTCTTCATCAAAAGTTTTCCGCTCTTTAATAAATTGATAAAGCCTCAGGAGATTTCGGGCGATAAAGTCTTCTTTCTCTCCCTTTTCAAAGTGGATCTCTTCTTTTTCTATCTTCTTAATATCCTTCTCTAGTGGTCCTTTTTCTTTCCGCTCTTTTTCCGGGTTACTGTTCTCTTCTTCTTGCTCTTGGGATGTTTTTTCTCTTTTTCCCCCCGAGTCTTCTTCTTTCTGTTCTTCTCCTTGTTTTTGCATTTCTTCTTTTTCTGGGGTTGTTATTTTTTCGGTTTCCACAGTTTTTTCATCCGTTTTGGGTTTGTCTTCTTGGTCTATTTTAATCTCTTCCAATGTTTTATTTTCCTCATTGAGCCACGTCTTAAAATCTTTGGTTAATCCTTGAGAATAAATTGCTTCTGTGGCGTCTTTCCCTTTTTTTTGATTATACTCTTCAATGAGTTTATTGTATTTCTCATTGAAATCTTTCATCTTGAGCTGGTTAAATTCACTTTCAAGAAACTCTATAATCCCCATCTTAATAGTTATATGAAGATTCTTATTAATAAGTATAATCATTTTATCAAAAAACAAAATTGCTAAAAAAAATTTGGAATGAAAAGTGTTGTTTCTTAAAGAAAAATCCCTATTTTTCCCTAATGTGAGAGTTCAATTTCAAGTTTTGTCATTATGCTACTTCGATTGTGAGAATCCTTGAGAAAACTAATTTGGAGGAGATTTCCTTCTTGAATTGTCTTGAATTCTTCCACTTCTTCTATGTGTATATGTTTGAGTTTGTAGGAATTTGGTATATAAAAATAGAGTTTATATTCGAAATCCGGAACGATTATAAGTTTTCCGGTTATTTTATTTTCATTTAGATGGCAACAATCCAGCGATTTAAAACTGTATTTCCCTTGTAAGATATGCCGATTGGTTGAGAGTAATACAGGGCGTCCTGTATCCCATTGGAAACATAGAAGCTGAAGCTCTTTTGGCTTTAGCTCTTTTTTATATTCCTTTTGGAATGTACCAAGATATTTTTCGTTCCAAAAATCAAAAGCATGGTATTTCAATAATTTATCTGTTATTTTCGTGCTTTTCCGTGTTTTTTCAATATTTTTCGGTTCTAATGTTTCGATTCTAATATTTCGGCCCGTGACCATTTCCATCTCCCTAAAATTTACGGACAGAGTCCTCTTTTTGCTTGGAAGGGGGGATTCTTCTATGAGTTTTCTATTTGGTCCCCAATTGCTCAGCGATATGATATGTCTTTCTGAGCCATCGAGTTTATATCTGAGGTGTAAAATTTCCGGGATCAATTTATGAAATATATCTAAGGGTCTACATGTCTGTTTGTGGACAGGAAGGATTTTTCTGATAATCTGAAAGTGCTCCTCCTTCATTTCTACCAGTTTATCTCCAATTTTCCAGATACCTCCCAGCATTCCCGTTGCATTAATTAACATCATTGCTTCATTTTTCGTGAGAGAGGGCCTGAAAGAAAAGCAGTCTAGGTGATTAAACCATACACGATTGTTGTAAAAATATCTTCTGGCCATTGTCCGATAATTATAAAACACACTTCCTCCCGTTTGGGGAACATCCAGCATTTCGATTGGCATATCATCAGGGTGCCAGCGTGGCAGAGTATCTAAAGTGATTCTTTCTCCGTCAATAATTCCGTAATGAAGACCAATGGGCCCCCCAATACCATAAATAAATACATCCTCTCCTGCCTCTTCTCTTAATAATTTCCAGCCAATACGGTGGACCTCCGCGGAGGTCATTGATTTGTCGTGGAAATGAATGGGGGCCATGCTTAAATATGCAAAATCTACCTTAAGGATTTTGTAGCCCCATTGCTTTACTACTTTGCGAATTGCTCTTCTGAAATATTGTTGTGCCTCCGGGATCGAAAGATCTAAGGGTCGCCATGTTTTATCCTTTACGGGAAATGAGGGATCGGGCTCTGGAAACCATCCCTCCTTTTCTTTTTCCTTAAAAATATCTGATTCTATCCCTACATTAAAGGGGTTTATCCAAATTCCGGGGATTAAATCTTGTTCCCGTATTTTTTCGGCGATGTACTTCATCCCATGAGGAAAACGATCTTCAATTATATTATCGACCGTCATTATATTTCCGGGAGAGTATCCGTTATCTAGCTGCCAATATTTCAGACCAAAAGATTTTAACCATTTCACCGCTTCATGCATATTATCTAAAATAATATTCTCATTGATATTAGTGACATAGGAATAGTCCCGATACTCATCTACGGGATTATTCCAACTATTCCAGCCGTGCGGTACCTCGTGAGGCCATAAATTTATGTTGTTATATTTAACAATCAAATCTCCGTAATTTTCAAGCGCATTAAATCCGGATTTTTCATCGACTTGGAGTACCCAGACTCCGGTGGAAAGTGTTTCTTGGGGTAATATAGGTTTTGGGAAGGGAAAATATGCTTGAGCCCTCCATTCGGCAATTCCCTCTCTTTCATTAATTTTTATTCCCTTGGTTTCTTCATCATTTGAAATGACCTCAGAAAGATATTCGGGTAGGCTAAGAATGCCCAGTAGGACATTTTGTGAAATTTCATCTTTATGATAGATAAATTGCATCAAGGAACTTTCTGATTCCTCCGAGCTATTAAATGATCTCATGAAGAATTCAAAAGCAAATCCCAAACCGTTTTCAAAAACTAAATTATCTTTAGGATTGTTTGCATTGAAAAGTCCTCCTTGTTCACTGGCTAAAGCTTCAAGAGGGCTCATATATGTTATCTTTTTGGCGTTCTCTGTTAAATTGGTAATAAATCCCTCAAGAGTAATGAAATTGCCTTTCTTGTATGTTATGAGTTCTAATTGGAAATGAAAATCGGAATTGGGGACAAAATCAAATCGATAAATGGTGCCCTTTCCTAATCGCCCACGATAAGGGCCGACTTCAATGGAATATGGTTGTCCAGTTGTATTGTGTTTTGTTTCTTCTTGGGTGAATACCGTCATATGGGCATTTTTCACGAGGATTGAACTATTCTTCCTTCGATAAATGTCAAAAGATCCCTTCTCTGGGTGTGGTTCTAAATAGAGCTTTTCCGTTTCAATGTTCATGCTTCTGGTTTTACTTTAGCTTCATCCCATAAAAATCATTCATTTTTTGAGGTTCCTTGTAAAAAATTCCCATTTTTAATCCATAATATTCTTATTTTCTCCCTCTTCAGCAATCAACATTAAGGAACAAGCAAATTTCAGCAATTGAATTTCAATTTCAATTTAAAGAGTAGTAACATTCCAATTATAGAGTAACAAATCTTATAAAGAGTAACTTTTTAATTTGATAGTAACAAAATGTGCCCTAGACCGAAAGTTAATGATGATGAAATTTTGCGTTATCTTGAGAATCATACATACGACGAAACCCAAGAATACTTTGGAATTAGTCGCATGACTGTGGCTCGGGTTAAAAAACGAAATCAAGTGAAGATTATGCCTAATAAAATAAAATTAGCTGTGGTGGGATGCGGAAATGCATGTTCTGCCTTAGTTCAAGGAATAGAGTATTATAAGTCCCGATCGAGAAATATTGGATTGTTACATCCTACTTTGGCGGGCTATCATATTTCGGATATTCAAATTGTGTCGGCATTTGATATTTCCTCCAAGAAAGTGGGGTTGGATTTAAGCCAAGCAATTCAAGCCAATGAGTTCGAAATGAAAGTTGAAGTATCTAATTTGGATGTAGTGGTTAAAATGGGAGAATTGAAGGATGGGGTAATTGAGGAAACTAAAGATTTAATAAAACCATCTGATGAATCTTCTTCGAATATTGAAAAAGAGTTAAACGATGCGGGAGCAGAAATTATGTTGTGTCTGCTCCCTTCCGGTGCAGATGAAGCGGTAAGATTCTATGCCGAAAAAGCATTGGAGGCTGGATGTGCGTTTATAAATGCTACACCTACGAAAATTGCCACCGATCCGAATTTTTCCAAAAAATTTAATGATGTGGGCCTTCCTCTTGTGGGGGACGATCTTCAAGATCAATTTGGTGCCACAATCCTGCATAAGCTGATTCTCCAGCAGATGTTAAATCAAGGGGTGGAAATAAAGGAGAGTTATGCCTTAGATGTGGGTGGAGGTGCCGAATCATTGAATACAATTCATAGAACCCGTTATATTAAAAGGGAAATTAAAAGTAAATCCGTTGCGGGCTCATTGGATCTTGATGCTCCAATTGTAGCTGGAACCAGCGATTATGTTCCTCATATGCAGAACTCCCGAAATTCCATGTTATGGATTGTGGGAAAAGGGTTTTTGGGATCGGAGATGATAATGGATATCAAAATTCAAACCCAAGATGGTCCAAATGGGGGAGCAATCCTTGCGGATGTGATTCGTGCCACCCAAATCGCTTTACATCAAGGTTCATCTGGTTCAATCGAAGCAATTTCTGCTTACGGCTTTAAAAATCCGCCCAAAAAGATAAGTTCCCCCGTAGAGGCCGGCGAAATGTTGGCCAAATTTGTGTTAGGAATAAATGGAGGTTCTCATTGAAATAATTTATGAAATAGAACAAGGCAAAACAAGAAAAAAAAGAAAAACTACATAACACAGGTGAAAAAAATGAGTAAAGAAAATCAAACGGAAAGTCAAAATCAAAATGAGAGTGAACATATGTCTGACGCGGAAATTAAAGAAAATTCTGAGAAAGAGATTCGAGTTGCGATTGCAGGGCTCGGAAATGTGGCGGCCGCTATCGTAATGGGTATAGAATTCTACAAAAACATTAAGAAAGAAGATATGTATCAAGCGGGATTAATGAATCCCTCGATAGGGGGGTATTTACCCAAGGATATTAAAGTTGTGGCAGCATTTGATGTAGCCGACACTAAAATTGGGAAAGATATCGGCGAGGCTATCTATGCGGAGCCCAATTGCTGCCAACCGATTATTGCTCCAGAGGATATGCCAAAATTAGGGGCAAAATGCTACCCCGGCCCTATTTTGGACGGATGTTACCGCACTAAAAATACAGATGGAAAAATAATTTATGATACCTATGAATTCTTCAAGGCATACGATGGAGATGAGGTTGAGCCAGTCGATGTTGCCCAAGTTTTAAAGGACACAAATGCAGAAATCTTGGTGAATGTACTTCCTGTGGGGAGTCATGACGCCAGTCGACATTATGCTCAAGCAGCTATTGATGCGGGCTGCGCTTTCATAAACGGGATCCCTGAATTTATTGTTTCCGAACAAGTAGAGGGAGATAATGATTGGGTTGCGAAATTTGAAGAAGCAAACCTGCCATGTGCAGGGGATGATATTAAATCGCAAGTGGGCGCAACAATTACCCATCGATTGCTTGCCAAACTCTTTTTGACCAGAGGGGTGATCGTTGAAGACACCTATCAGCTCAATATTGGGGGAAATGGTGATTTTTACAATATGAAATCGGAAAGTCGCTTAACCACGAAAAGAAAATCCAAAACCTCGGCGGTCACCAGTATTTTACCGTACGCGGATAAGGTGGGATGCAGGATTGGTCCTTCAGATTTTGTTCCCTTCTTAGAAGATAAGAAGGTTTGTTATATTCGGGTCAATGGCCGAACTTATGGGAATTTACCCCTGGTGGCGGACCTAAAACTCCGGGTGGAAGATTCCCCAAATTCTGCGGGATTAATGTTGGATCTTATCAGGGAGACTAAATTGGCCCTTGATAGGAACATTTCGGGGAGATTAGAATCGATCAGTTCCTTTAGCTTTAAACACCCTCATATTCAACCACCTTCAGATTTTGAGGCTAAAGAATGGGTTGATGAGTTTATTGCCGGCGAAAGAGAGAGATAATTAAAACGTTTTATTGGGCAATAGTGAGCAATCTACGTAATTCTAAAACTAATTCTAAATCTTTTTTTGTACTTTTATGATTTATGATTGTGATGATGAATCGTGAAAAAGTGGTTAAAAAAGAGGATTGCATTTATTTAGTATATATGTATATCCAAATTTATCTCCAATCTAAAGTTTTGAGAGATCTTTGAATAATTTTGGGATAAGTTTCTTGTACTTGTCGTTTTGGACATTTCCTAAGATAGTTGCTGCTATTTTATTTAAACTCTTCCGATATTTGGAAACCTTTTCGTCTCTTCGAAGTAGAAGGGCAACAACATAGTTTTCTACCTCAATTACTTTATCTCCTAGCCCAGAAAAGAAAGATACTACTTTATGGTTCTGTAAAGTAAGAGAACTAAATCCTGGCTTCAACGATTGATATCTGTGCGCCGAATAAATCTGCGTTAGAAGGTTATTTGTAACCTTTAAATTGTCCGGATGAGATGCGATGAGCACTGGTCCAATCTCGTTATCCCACCTCAATAATAAGATTCCTTGTGGCATGATGTATTCACATTTTTAAAATTTTTTCATTGAATGAAGTTACAATTATTTTTGTTTTCGTTTCTTAAATAATTTTATCTGGGTGAGGCGAAAATTTTCTTTCGGAGAAAGGGAGAAGAAGTTTTAAATAACCTAAGAAGTCAATTAAAAATGAATACACAATTTTGAAGTGTTAAATATGAGTAAGAAAAAAACTATGCTGGCTATTTCTTTTCTAAGTATATTCTTGCTTTCCATGGTTTTCGGGTCCGTAACTGCCATAGAAGGGTTAAGTGTGGAATCCCAAGCCAATGGAAAAACCGTTCTCACTGAAGATGAAAATGTGAAACATTTCGATGTGAGGGAGGCGCCAAATATCCCATCTAACCTGTATGTAAGTTCCGAACGTGATATTGAAGTCGGAGGAGATGGAGGTTTTGGAACTCCATCCGTAAAAAACGGGACATCCCCTAATTTTATAGATGAATTCAGTAATTGGGATAATGGATTGATCGATTTATGGGATACCGTGAATATGGTGTCGGTAGAGAATGAAACTGGATTTAAAAATAGCGAAGATCAGATGAATGTAAGTGCCGAACTTACTGTAAATAAACTGGGAGAATTGCCTGTAGGAGAACGGAAAATGTTTGAATTTCCGTTCTGCAGCGATCAATGGAATGAAATTTCCGTGGATTTGTCTGAAGGTGTGTATCTCCTCTATAGCTTTTATGGAGATATTAGCCCAAATTTGATTAATGATGAATTAGTAAAGGGAGTACAAATACAAACCTTGGGGAATAATTTTGGAAGTAATGTGTATGTTTATTTATTTGCCGTAAAAACTCCGGGTCTCCATCATTTATACATTCAGAAGGCTGCTGCCCTAAATAGGTTTATTGAACTGGAAATAAAGGGTTATTCGGAAACTGCTATTGATGTGGATGAAAGAGTTACTTATGATGATGGTAATGTGCCCTCTAAGCTCTCTTTTGAAGATTGTGATCCCGCAGATACACCTGTTTCCGTTTATTCTTTAGATATGGAAAAAGATACCTTTTATCAAGTTGATTTCTATGATTATTTCCAAAGTGCTGAGGTATTTTATATCTCACCAACCAGTGATTTATATGGAATAACGGCAGCTACAAATGATGAAAGTAATGATTTCGATACCTTTGATTTGCAACAAGATGAGGATAAAGGATATATTGTAGTTATTAATGTTGATTTTTGGAGCCTAACAGTTGAAACGAATCTTAATTTTGCTTTTAAAGTTCGAAGTGAAGATGTGCTGTCTTATGACTTAG
>CAZEPC010000045.1:8804-17672 GCA_964513765.1 uncultured archaeon | reverse complement strand
ACTAGATTCAAATCAAGAAATAGAACCATATTTCATCCCATTTATTGACGGTTATCCTATTTGGGGAATAATAGGTGTATTTTTGTTATCTTCGGTCTTTATATGGATGAAAAATAAGAAAAAAGTACTGCATCTTGATTTTAAGTAAGCTTTTTTAGATTTTCTAATATATTCTCTGCTTGTGTATTGATGCCTTGAATTAAATCCTTAACACGGGGGATCTTGTGGATTCTACCTGCCACGGTTCCCCCTAAAACTGGTGTGTTTTCTATATCTCCTTTAAACAGATTTTCTAACCCGCCTACTTCTAAATCAATTATCCTTTGTGAGGATCCCGTGGGGATACCTTTATAGAGATCTGGTGCTCCTTCAATCGTGGCCTCCACTAATTCCAGCCCCCGAGTATTCCTCAGAAATCTCATGGGACCAAAAAAACCTCTGGCAACAATCGCGTCTTCTTCGGTACATGATACTATTAGTTCTTTCCATTTCCGTTCAAAATCGCTTTCCTCGGTTGCGATGAACCTTGTCCCCATCTGCACCCCAATTGCGCCCATGGCCAATGCCGAGACCAAAGATTTACCGTCGCTAAAACCACCCGCAGCCACCACTGGCAAACCTACTGAATCGACCACCTCGGGAATCAATACCATTGAGCTGGTATCTCTCCAAGAACAATGGGCCCCTCCTTCCCTCCCTGAAGCTACAACTACATCTACTTTTGATTTTTCGCATCGTTTCGCAGCCCGTACGGAAGGAACCACATGGACCCATGTTATATGGGGTAATTCTTTTTTGATGGAAATTGATTTATCGTGCTTTTTTCCTCCGGGATTTTCGGACCAAGGCAATGGGTCTCCCGCAGAGGTTACGATAACCGTAAGCTTTTCTTTCACTTGGTCATCGGTTTTAATTCTCTTTATGAGATAATGAATAAGTTCGGAGCAAGTATCCTTGAATTCTGCCGAAACGGGAATGTTAATTCCGAATCTTGCATCGGGATTATCCTTAATTTTTTTTAGGACCCGATTTATAGAATCTTCGAGTAATTCTGAGGGAGAACCTTCCCCGAAAATTGCGGAATAATTGAAATCTCCAATACCTGGCATGTGGAAATCGCCCATTCCTACGGTTGATATAAGTCCCAACCCCCCGGCATTTGCTACTGCAGCTGCCAAGTCTGTTGTATCATATGGCCCCATGCCAGCCTGGATAATGGGATATTTTGTCTCAAAAATCTCATGAAATTTGGTTTTAAGCATATTTTTTATTGTATTCATTAAAATAAAAAGATTTTTTTGTGTGAAAATTCCATAAAATATTAGAAATGAAGCGCTCTGAAATAAATAGACTGCTCGAGAGGGCAATGGGATTCTTTAAAAAGATGGGCTGGTATCTTCCTCCATTTGCATTTTATCCTGCCCAAGATTGGTCTTCAATCATAAATGATGAAGATAAAAGTCGAATGCATTCCCAAATTCTAAATAAGTGTCTTGGTTGGGATGTCACGGATTTTGGAAGTGGAGAATTTGAGCAAGAGGGTCTTCTTCTCTTTACATTGAGAAATGGGGATATGGGGACCTCTCGCTCTTATGCGGAGAAGATTATGTTGGTGGAAGAGGATCAAGTCACTCCATGGCATTATCACTGGCAGAAAAGCGAGGACATTATTAATCGTGGGGGTGGCAATCTTGTACTTGAACTCTATTGGGCAGCGGAAGTGGAAAGAAAGTCTCCAATGGATCCGCAGGTGGAGGGGGAGTTTAATACTGAAAAGTCCATAGATGTTTTGCAAGATGGTATCTTCCGTCCCTATTCTCCCGGTTCTAAAGTTGTGATTGAACCTGGTGAAAGTATTGTACTTCCGCCCTTTCTTTATCATAAATTTTACGGCGAGGGGGATAAAGGGCCCGTGATGGTGGGGGAAGTATCTAGAGTGAACGATGATCTTTCCGATAATAGATTTTATAAAAAAATGTCGCGTTATAGCCCAATCGAAAATGATGTCCCTCCAACATATCTCCTCTGCAATGAATATGCAAAAATCAACCAGATTCTTTCATCATTTTCATAGAGAATAAAAGACTAAAAAACAGAATTAGGTGTGAAAATTGACCCCAAATAATCGATCTGTGGATTTTCTTAGCATTGCTGTAATTGTCGCTGATATTAAAGAACCCGTTACGTTCAAGGATTTAAATCTTCAAGATGGTGAATTATTGATTGCATCCGAAGATCTTTATAGAAAGATGCCTAAATTATCTGATTTTCAAATACAATCCATGGAGTTTGGTGGTGGAGGGAATGTGGTATTGCCTGCTTCCAAGCTCGGTGTTAAGACTGGTTTGATGGGATATATCGGGGATGATAAAGTGGGTCAATATTACCTTAAACAAATGCAAAAGAACGGCGTTGATACTTCGGGCGTTTTTAAAAAATCGGATAAAAGAACGGATGTTTCTTTCATCCCGAAGGATGAAAGCGGAAAGCGGGCACCGATTGTATTTTACGAAGATGTAGGGAGATATTTTAATCTTGGAGATTCTCAAGTTTTTCAAAAAATTAAGAACTTGGATCCTGAGGTAATTCTTATCAGTTATTCTGGCTTGTTTGGGAAGGGTGCAGACCTAAAGGGGGGAAAAAAGATGAGGGATGGGATTAAAAGAATAAAAAAAGAAATTGGTTCCTTGGTAATGGTAGATACCCATACATATACTAATGCGTTGCCAAAATACGATCTTCTGCAACCTATCTTGCCGGAGATTGATCTGTTTTTTTGTTCGGATGATGAAGCAGAGTTAATTTTCAAGAGACTTTCCCAAAGAGGATATTTTGGGAAGCAAGATAAATATAGTCCCCAAAAGCTTCTTTCTTTTATAGCTAATTCATACATGGGAAAAGAAAAAACCCAGCTCTTCGGAATTACTTCTTCGCAGAGGGTATTGTATTGCTATCATCCAGCAGATAAAAAGGTTAGTGGGATTCTTATCAACTCAATTAAAAATCTTTTTGCCACTTCTAAGGATTATATTTTTGATACCACGGGTGCCGGTGATTCCTTTAAGTCTGGTTTGTGCTGCTACCTATCAAGGTATAAAGATGAGTTTTATTCCGGAAGACTCGATCTGGGGGAGGTTATTCAGTTTGCCAATCTCGTAGCCCGGCTATACATTTCGGGTCCTCGAGTTAGCGAATTCAATACATACCATTTTTCCGATCTCATCGATCTATTGCGCAAAAATCCATCAAAATCCGATGTATTTACTCTTAAGGGACTTCAATCCCAATTAGATTCCTTATAAAATTGAAAAATCATTTCCAACAAGCTGTTATTAGCTATTTATAGCATGTTTTCTATAAGTTATATGTCCCAATTATATTGATTTATCTCTATGGAGATTTATTATGGAAAGCTTTGAAGGTTTACTGATTTCCAGTCCCAAAAACTTTGAGGAAAATGCGGCGTTTGAGACAGAAAGAGTTTTTATTGAGGAATTAAACCTCGAGGAAGATCAATTTGTGGTCCAACCCATCAAGAGTTTCTCTGGGTTAGTGATGGCGGAATTCAAAGATGAAACGGGGTTAGAATCGATTGAGCAATTTCGGAATTTAATTCGGCTGGCCACAAAAGAATCTTTCTTCTATAATTACATTTTAAAACTTGTTCCTTTGCAATACAAAATGCCCACCGAAGAGGATGTTCTAGTGGATTTTGGGAATTTTATTAAGAAGAAACTGGATCCAGAGAGCACATGGAGGCTGATTCTCAGGAGAAGAAACTCTGATTTGGAGAGGAAAACTATGATTGAGGCAGCAACCAAAGAAATTAATGTGGGTGAAGTGGATTTGGAGAAGCCCCAGTATTACGTTCGTTTAGAGATTTTAGGCGCGAAAATGTTCGGAAGCCTTACCAAAATTCCCGAATTCTCCTCTGTGAAATATGAAAGGGACAAAGAAGCGTATCTAGAAAGAATTTTAATGAATCTTGATCTATTATAAGATGATTAAAATGTTAAAAATAATAACAAATTCGGATCCAATGTGGGATATTACAGTTTATTCCGTTATATTTGAGGGCTCCCTTTTTCTTATATCGGTGGCCCTCATTGTTCTGAGTATAAAACGATATTTGGAAAAGAAAAAGAGTAAGCTCACTTATTTACTCATTTTGATTTACACAGGAATTTCTTTGGGGATCCTGTCTTCCATAATTTCAAAATTAAGTTTCTTGTTTGTGGATCAAACCGCGATTCATCCCATTTGGGCCTTTATCGTATATCGGTTTTTATCGTTCCGGTTTTCGCTGGTATTTTGTATTTGGGCTGCCTTTAATACCTATAGGTTTAAAGTGCAGATCTTTGATTCAGAAAAAAGTACAGTCCAATATAGAATTAATCTCTTCTTAGCTGTGTCAAATGCGGTGGTATGGTTCATTCTTCATGAACCGGCGGGTCATCCCCACCATAATTTGTATGATACTCTTTCGTTTGCGTTTTCTTCACTGTATTTGATGTATATTTTCATCCCATTTGCCACAAAGTGTTTTAGGGTGGCTAAGAAAATTAAAGGTGTCGAGAGTAGAGAATATGTAAGGGGTTTCCAATCATTAGGTTTAATGGGTGCCTTTTTCATCTTGGTATTTGTGAGTATCGTTGCCAATGAATTATACGTCCCAATAGCGGGAAAAGAATATACATTTTTCTATTTCTTGGTTTGGAGCTTTGGAATTTTAGGGATTGCCAGTTCCTACGTAGGCTATATTAAGCCAAAGGCTTAAATCTGATGTTTAGAAATATTTTTTACAAATTATTTTTTTGTTTTTGATTTTTCTTAATTCCATAGATAAGAGAAATCTATAAAGAGGTATAATACCAAAAACACCGATTCAAGTAAAGCTCCTATGAGAATATACAGCCCGGCCGGCCATTCATTTCTTTTTCCATCGTCCTCAAATTTTATCCATCTGGGATCTAAGACGAAAAATGAACCTAATATGAAAATGAAGGCGATCAAAATGGTAATGAAATGAAGATTTGGCATGAAGAACTCTTTGACTCCTACCTCAATGTAAAAATAGGTTCCCAAGATAATGAGAGGAATATGCATGGTTATTCGTTCCAAAAAAATCCAAAGTCGCATTTTTTGGGTTTTATGTTTCTCTTTAAAATTTCCCGTTTCGTTAATTTCAAGGCGCTTTGCCCAATCTTTTCGAAAAATAGAGTTATAGAAGTTAAGATCAAAGGAGAGAAATGCGACAATCATTGTGGGAAATGCTCCAATAACCATCAAAGTAAATATATTATTTTCAAAATTGAGAATCATGGCGATAAAAAAGATATAGCTCAAAAAGCGGGAAAGATGGCCAATTCTGTGTTGTAAGAGATCACGAATCTTAATATTTGTGACCCAATACCGAAATACCAACCCAATGCTCCCTAAGACTGAACATAACCACATTTTTAATAACACACTTTATTTTATCTCAAAAAAAGAGATGGTTTCTTTTTTGCTTGTTGCTATATAGTCTTTGTGAATTTTTTCTTAAATTTTTTTTGTTCTTAGTTATATATTATTTATCAAAAGCAAAAAGTTAAAAAAAAGGAACTTGAATGCAATTTGATTAATAATTTTCATGTGCAAGCTCGACCCAGCCACCAGAAAGAACTAGGTCCTTTTGAAAATCGCTTATTTCAAACTTTTCCTCCAAAGAATCATGCTGTCCTTGAAAATGGAGTTTTTTTTGTCCGATATCGGCGAAAACTTCAACCTCTTCATCTTCTGAAAATGTATCAAATATTTCTTGGATTTTATCCTCCTCTAATTCAATCGCGAGCATCCCGTTGTTGAAACAGTTTTCTCTGAATATCCTAGCAAAATTTGAGGCTATAATTAAGTTGATTCCGTTCACTTCAAATGCCCATGCTGCCATTTCCCGCGAGGATCCGGAACCAAAATTTGCTCTGGCGATGATCACTTGATATTTGGACCAATTAATTTTCTCATGATCATATCCGTCCAATTTTAAATCCTCTAAAAGATAGGGTTTAAGTGGCTCCTTTTCTATATAAGTCAAGTATTTGGCCGGGATGATTTCATCGGTATTTACATTATCTCGGTCAATAAAGAACGCATTTCCTCCAAACTTTTTCATCTTAGTGTGCCTCCTTTACATATTTTCTGGGATCGGCTATCTTTCCTTCAATTGCAGAGGCTGCGACTGTTGCAGGACTGGCCAGATGTACCATTCCGCCCTTCCCCATTCTTCCGTTGAAGTTCCTATTCGTACTACTCACCGCCACCTCTCCCGGTGCTAACACCCCGTTGCTCATTCCCAAACATGCTCCACAGGTGGTGTTTGTAACTACGAAACCTGCCTCCATGAAAGTTTCTATCAATCCTTCTTGCATGGCTTGCTTGTATATTTCTGTTGTGGCCGGTGCAACAATTCCTCTCACATTATGAGGGATTTTATGTCCTTTAAGTACCTTTGCAGCAATTCTTAAATCGGAAATTCGCCCGTTTGTGCATGAACCGATATATGCTTGGTTTATTTTCATGTTATCGGCTTCTTTGGCTTTTATGACTTGATCAGGTGTGAATTTAATGGTAATAAGTGGCTCCAAATTGGAAACATCGATTGTTAATTCCTTCTCGTAATCTGCATCTTTATCGGACCGCCATTTTTTGAAATCCTTGAGTGCTTCTTCCTTTTTATTTTCATATTCTTCCTTAATAAAAGGCCATAAATATTCCAAAGTGGTCATGTCGGGTTCGATTATGCCGGAAGTTGCCCCTGCCTCTACTGCCATATTGGTGATGGTCATCCTTTCTTCCATGGTGAATTCTTTTATGATGGGCCCCGTAAATTCAATAACTAAATCGGTGGCACCATTTACCGTAAGTTCCTTTATTATATGCAGGATAACATCCTTTGCATATACCCCTTCTTGAAGTTCACCTATCACTTTTATCTTCATACTTTTCGGATATTCTAACGCCGCAACACCCTTCAAAATCCCTACTTCCAAGGCCGTTGTTCCAACTCCGCATGCAAAGGCTCCAAAGGCTCCATGTGTGCATGTATGTGAATCCCCCATAATTATGGTAAATCCGGGCCTTACGAAGCCTTTCTCGGGGAATATTGCATGGCACACCCCATTTCTTCCTACATCGTAAAAGTCCTTGATTTCATGCCGAAATGCCCATTTTCTCAGCACTTTGGCTTGAATTGCGGATTTTGTGTCTTTAGAAGGAGTTACATGGTCTATCACTGCTTTAATTTTATTTGGATCGAAGACCTCATCCAAATCTTTCGCTTCCAAATCCTTTATCGCAGGCGGAGTGGTGATCTCATGCGCAAACACCCGGTCAAGTTGAATGATCTTCGTGGTATCGTACGAATCATCGATTATATGGGCGTCAAATATCTTTTGTGCTATTGTTTTTCCCAATTCAATCACTTCTTTAGAAAATTTTTAACTGAGGAAATCCTCCAAATTCGAGTTTTTCCTATTATTATTCTTAGATCTTAAAGCGTCTCCAAATTGAAGAATGTTTCGGTTTTCTTTAAATAATTCTTTAAGGTCACAACTTTTGGAAATTATGGTTTGGTAAAATAAAAATGAGAGAGGTTTCTCAAATTTAAATGTGTCTTTTTTTTGATGGCTTTCTAATACTTCTTGAATTTTTCTTGCAAGTTTATTATCTTCCCCATTTTTCTCAAACCGTTTTTCGCTGGAAAAATCGGTACTTTTATCGGATAACGAATTTATGGTAATGATATAATTATCAAAATCCTTCCATTTTTTTTTCTGTTTAAGGTAATGCTGAACGGAGTTTTCCTCTAATTTATTCAGAATTTGTTTGTCAATTTGATTCTTAGAAAGCTCTTGTAGGTCGATTAAAAGATAATCTAAAATTATTTTTTTCTCTCCTCGCTTTAGGATTAGGATTCCTTTCCTATTCTGTTCCTGAAAGCAAATCTCCGATTCTCCATTTGAAGTTTTTTGGTATATTCGGTAAAGGAGGTATTGATAATCCTGAAAGTTGCCCAATTTTGCATTATTTGTTTTCTCATTTATTATATCATTAAAATCCTCATTTATTTCATATCCAATTCCTTTCCTTGCCAGTGATTTGGCTACCTTCAAGGTAGTTCCCGATCCCGTAAAAGGATCCAGAACATTATCTCCGACGAATGAAAACATCCTGATGATGCGGTAGGGCAGTTCCTCGGGAAACATCGCAATATGCTCTTTTTGAATCACCCCCGGGAACCTCCAGTGCCCCACATACCATTTTTTCCACTCGCTTAAGGATATTTTTGACAATTCTTTCCTCTTTCTCTTTACTTTTGTTTTCTTTCCTTTGTGCTTCTTGAAAATCAATATGTGCTCATAATCATAAGTGAGAAGTCCATTTCGTGGATAGTAGATCGATCCCATTAAGGAACATCCTCCCGTGGTGTTGGTGGTGCTTACTTTCTGCCAAATAATATCTCCCAAAAAATCAAATCCCAATTGTCGGCAATCTTCAATAATTCGTGCTGCAATTGGGAGAATTCTATACCTCCCGTATTTCGATGTTCTGAGGTACTGATCACCAACATTAATTACCAAACGGTTCTGGGGCTCTAACACCCGATAACATTCCTCCCATACATTTTTCAATCTGGAAAAATAGGTTTCAAACGAATCGGAAAATCCAATCTGGTCATCTGTCCCGTAATCTTTTATTTTCCCATAAGGGGGCGAAGTCACAATGAGCTGGATTGAGTTATCCTTGATCTCTTCCATATTCTCCGAAGATTTGTAATATATTTGAGGGTCTTCAATTTGAAATATGTTGTCTTTAGCCATTTTAATCCGC